>NHFA02000003.1 GCA_002170315.2 Euryarchaeota archaeon TMED99 | reverse complement strand
TGAAAATATCTTGAATTGTGATATGTTCCGCCAAATGATTGCACTTTGGAATGTTCAATCAACAGTTTCGCTAAATGCGGAGTCGCATTTTCTCCAGACCATTGAAGTGGCTGAATCGGATTGGATGACCAAGATTCGCTGGTTTGAATCGTTGTTGTTTGATGTTTCCACCACGGGCATCTGGCCTTGACGTGTTGCTGTAATTTGTTTCTGACTGCTACAGCAGAATGTTTGGTGTAAAGAGCCGGTGCTAACTCGAGAAGGTCTCCATGAACAATATTGAGAACGAAGTTCTCTCCTTGAAGTTTGTATGACCTTTTTTCAACCTCGTCTTGCAAACACTGTGGATGGTTTACAAGCCACTGAAGATAACTGGAATAGGCTTCATAGGGCCAAGCGAATCTCGATGGAACAGGGGTTGTGAAGGTCATTCCTTCCTCTCTATCATCCATGTAGACCGTCGACCATGTATCATGCCAATTCTCCCAAGTGATGGCATTTGGATGAATACTTTCTTCGACTTCATCATCCAACATGTGCTGCACTTGAGAAGGAGAAAGGCCCATTTCAGGGGCAGTATTCCAAAACCACGGTTTGATTGCTTCAAACCAATCAACATGTCCAAGTGGTCCGTTGGCTGAATGATGAACTTTGAAGACGGTCGCAGCATAGGTTTGCACCTCGTCATCTGCATTGCCTCCAAGCCATTCAATGTCGCACACTTCTTCCATTTGAGTATTGGAATCGATTGCGAAAAGTCCACCTGGATGATTGAACCATATGCAACCCCCCTCGCCCATCGCTCTGTGTTTGTGGTCAACAATGACCAAACCCCCATCTCTGATTTTGAAGGCATATTGCGCCATCATTTCGGCAAATGCAACCTCATCATTGGTGATGAATCTGTCAATCCAAGTGAACCAATCCACGTACAGAATATCGACAGGTGGAGCATTGGTGAGATACTCGTAAGCATCACCTCCATGGTGTATTTGCCAATGCGGTATGTCGATGAAGACCTTTCTGAACACCGGATCTCCGGTTGATGTGTCATGCAATCTCTGATAGTTCGCATGATTCGCTATGTTCGCATGATATGGCCATTCATCAGGACAGTATTGGCCTAAATCTGCAAGCGCATGGATGAACGGATGCCCCGCATCCTCAAACAGACTCATACTGGCATGGTAATGATTCGCTGCGGCCGGATGTGCAACGACCAGAGGTCTGTGTTCATCAACTTCAATGGGTAATCCGATTCCCATATCCTTGTCTTTACCGTAAGCAATGCAGAAGCCAAAACCTTCGAGTTGTAATTTTCTCGCCATACTTTGACTCATCATACACACCTCGGATGGCCAAGAGGAACGACTCTGAATATTCTCTTGGTTTGTCTTTCCAGTCTTGCATAATCGTGTGCTGCTATCACGCCGCCTGAACTGCTGTGCTTTGCAGTATCATAGATTGTATCTTTGTGTAACGTCACAATATGCGCTGTGCAGAGTTTACCTTTTTCATCAGGGTCACTTGGTGGATTCACCGAATAAAAGCACAGGAAGAACAGGTCATCATGTTCGACTAATTCATCGATATAATGCTCGACTCTCCTCAAATCATGGTTGCAATACGCTAACTGCATGCCATACGGCTTGAGTGCATTGGACCATGAGTGCGGGGATTGAGAATTTGTGACTTTCTTGAAATCATCAGGAGTCACATCTGCACCCGTTGTTCTGGCTATCATCGCCAGTGTCGTTGCTACACATGATGGCCCAATTTGCCTGTCATGCCTAATTGCAATGTCCGAAAAGAACGGACCTTGAATTTCTCCAACAGCTGCTGCATCCCACAAAGGGGCGTTTGCATTTGGTTTCCAATACAACATTACAACCACTCCTTTGAGAAGGATTCGCCAAAGGTCGGTTTCGAATCCTCAGAAATCAAGACTTCTTTCGGGTCATCGATTTCCCACTCTTTCCTTTCCTTTATTTTCATTGCAGTGTATTCCATTTCTTGCTGTATGTAAGCAATAAATATCGCCATTATTTCGTTTATATTCATTTTTCCATTGTTTTTCTTACTCATTGTATCACCTCACTGGTACTCCCAGTCTTGATCTGGCCTTCCACCAGGCCATTCGCTTTCCATGAAGTCATGGTGTTCGATATCCCTCATGTCTTGTTCAAACATCATCTTCCAAATCTCGGTATCATCGATGCACATTTGGATGAGTGAAAACAAAGCAAGCGGGAAGATATCGTCGACGTGTTTATCGATACAGAATCTGTTACCATGCGTGTATCTTGTTGACTGACCTCCATACTCAGGCACGTGTTCAGGACAAATCCAATATTCCCCAAGTGAGTGTTCAATCTCATGTCTTGAGAAATACAGCAGTGTATTTCTTTTCCAAGGCGGACCGAGTATACCTGTTGCATTTTCATTGGTTTTTTGGTAATGTTCGATAAGACTTCTTGGAGACACCCAATATTCGTATTCAAGACACATGTCAAATGTGAATTGATGCCCATGTATCCCATTAACGATGATGGTGTAACCGTCAAGCGTCACTGCATCACTGTCGTAGATGAATTGCATGAGATTGAGCCAATGCTGTCTCTGCGCTATAATTTCGGGTGTGTCTCTGTCAGCATCAATGAAATGAAGGTCATCATCCATTGATGTCAACACGAGTTCCCAATCTGGCCACACAGACCATGCAGTTCCATCGGCCCTGTGCTGGTGGTTGTATGCCGAAAATATCGTCATCAGCTGCTCGATGGGCTCTAAATTGGCATTATGGTCAATCGCTGCTATTTCAGGATGGACGTCACCGTCCCATCCGTGTTCATTGTTTTTGTTTTGGTTGTTTTTTTTCTTCACTTTTTCACTTCCTTGTTTGAGTATTCCATCTCCATGGCTGCGAGTTGGCAGGGGCACCGGGAGTCGAACCCGGGTCTGGAGACTCGCAATCTCCAATGCTATCCGTTACACCATGCCCCTTTGATGCAAAACAGGCGGAGGTACCCGGATTCGAACCGGGGTCCAGGGATTCGAAATCCCTGATGCTATCCACTACACCATACCTCCAAACTGCTTTACAGGCAACAGCGGCTGCACATGTGTTTGAAACACATGCAGCTACGCTGCCCAAACCCAGATCAGTCGCACTAACTGCGATGACGGAGGGTCCGCTTCAACGTAACTTGGCTGTTGAATTCTGGTCCCCTCATATTGCTCACCTGTCCGGTTCAGCCAATGTAATGCCGGATACCTATAAAAGTCTTTCGGTTTTTTACCGTCTTCCGGAAACCTAGGTATGTCCTGTGTGCGCGGAAAGTATTCGTACCACGCATATGCGCGTGACATACTTAGAGAGAAAAATTACATTTGACGGAAAATGCGATTCCGGGCTAATTTTACATATTCTGCTTGTAAAAAGGACATAAAAGTCGTAAAGTGACAAAATATGGGTTTTTTTGCGCAAGAAAGCGAACATTCAAGAGGGAGCACTATGTTACATACAAACATGGAGAGTCCATCCCCTCAAAAAAATCAGCCAACCACGATTGCGAGCCTTCGTTTCGCATTCGTTCGAGTCCTCAAGAGAAGGCGAGTACACAACGACTTTTTGCGAGTCTCAAAAGAAACTGAAGAGCGATTATCTGAAGACCGTCCATCAACGATGTTCTTTTACGGATTGTAAGCCATCGAAATTCTCCACTTGAACGCCAGATGAGCCGTTCTTGAGAAGTGTTGATGACTTGACCACATCTCGACTGTACATGGAGCCTATTGCGTGGGAAGCCATCATCGCTGCTGGCGTCTTCTTCGTACTTGGTGCAACTTCACCAGGACCAAGCTTGATCGTCGTATTGCGAAATACGCTCATTGGCGGAAGAAGGCAGGGCGTGGCATGTGCTGTAGGGCATGGCGTTGGTTTCGGAATCTATGCAGGAAGTGCTGTCTTTGGGCTTATTCTTTTGTTAGAAAATGCACCGAATATATTCTTCATTCTACAAATTATTGGGGCCCTCTTGTTGGTCTGGTATGGAATCATGATGTGGACAGCAGACATGAACGCTTTACAAGATTTTGATTCTGAATCGGTTGGAAAAGACCGCCAAGGATTTGCTGAAGGGTTTGCGATTGCGTTTTTCAATCCAAAAATTGCCCTGTTCTTGGTCGCTGTTTTAGCCCAAGTTCTCAAACCAGGCATGGGAATTGAAACGAAATTGGCTATCGGCTTGCTTGGAATGACTATTGATATGGGGTGGTATATGATTGTGGCAGTTGCCCTTACTGGAACTCCTGCTCTCGAGAAATTACGTGAAAAAGGAGATATTGTCTACAAAATTACAGCGATTGCACTGTGGTTCTTTGCAGGTTCCGTCACGTGGAGCCTCATCTGATTTTACTTCTGACATCGAGGACAGAGAAAGGTCGAACGATTGCTCTGAACAATTCGCTCAATTGTACCGTTGCATCCTTCCTTGAGGCAAGGACCGTCTTCTCTGTCATAGACTTGGAAATGATGACCGAAATATCCGAGTGTTCCATCAACAGCAGCGAAATCATTGAGTGTTGAGCCACCAACAGCAATGGCTGCTTTGAGTACTTCTTTTACTTGAACGACTAACTCGGTAAGAGCCTTTGTCGGCTTGCCGTCTTTGCGAACCAGTTTGAGCGTTGGACGAGTCGGTGCAATACCTGAACGATGTAAGGCTTCACACGCGTAGATATTCCCCACGCCAACAACGAATCGTTGGTCGAGTAAGGTCGTCTTTATCGGTGAGCGCTTTCCTTGACAACGGTCAGCCGCATCTTGAGCAGTCCATTGTTCAAGCGGCTCTGGTCCAAGGTGCTCAAGAAGCGATTGAATCGGCTCCTCTGCTCGGTCAAACAGGTCAGCGATTCCAAATCGCCGAGGATCGGTATAGACCGCTACTGAACCGTCATCAAACCGGAACTCCATGTGGTCGTGACGTCCTTCAAATCCGGTGAGTTCACCAAACTTTGAGTGATGAGAAGTTGAATCAACTGAAAGATAACGCGACGTTTCAGAAGGGGTGATGAGCGTGTACCTGCCTGACATTCCGAGATGCGATAAGAAAACGATTCCATCGCTGGTATCAATCAAAAGATACTTTGCACGCCGGCGAACATTGGTGATTTTTTGGCCGATTAATCGCTGTGCCATGTCGTTTGGAAAAGGGAAGCGCAGGCCTTCTCTACGTAATGTAAGTTCAGTTATCGTGCGGCCAACCCATGCCTGATGCAAACCCGCACGAACAGTTTCCACTTCAGGTAATTCGGGCATTGAATCACTCCATCTTTCGGACGGCAAAAAGTACGTGATTGTCCTCAAAACCTGTCAAATAAATTCGCTCTTCAACTTCAAACCCAGAGGCGTGGAGTTTGTCTTCTACCTTGTCAAAAAGTGCCTCTTCACCCTCGCCAGTCCAGCGCTCACTGGCTGCTTTGAGCGAGAGTAAGCCAGTTCCATCACGGTTGAGAAAACGCCTGCATGCTGCGATGAAAATGTCGACTTGACCGGCTTGAGCAACATCTTGGAACAACCAATCGACCTTACGTGGAAGCAGAACTCCCCAAGCAGCATGCTTTCGAGCATCTCCCAGTATCGGTACAAGACCAGGGCGGCTTTTGGCCATATGTGTGAGTTCCCTCAAGCATCGAGGAGCGAGGTCGACTGCGATTAAGCGCCCTGACAAATCGTTCTCTTGACCACACAAATGGTCATGCAAATGACTGATTGAAGTTCCGTGACCTGCTCCAAGGTAGAGTACGGTTGTTCCTTCAACTGGTAAGAGCCAAGACGGGTCTCGACGAGTTCGCATGATTGCAGCACCAAGTTTGGAGCGAGAAGGGTCCCAACGACGAAATTCAGTTCCTGAAAACCTTCGGAGAGATTCACCATACACTGCGGATTTAGGTACCGCATTTTTGCTCCATAATGCACGGCCATCTTTCATCACCGCCCATGAAAGCATGGTCGAACGACGGTTGTTGTTCCTTCCCATAACCACACCTTCAGTTTCTGCGAGAAGGAGGCGACGGATGGGCTTGACGAATATCTTCTACTTTTTGTTCAAGTTCACGCATTTCTTCTTCACCCCATGGTTCGCCTTCAAAGGCATCAAGTTTGGCTGCAATGCTCGCTTTAGCGGCGACTGTTCGAGAGATTTTCCCTCTTACCCATCGTGGTGAGCGAGAGATCCAAGGGTGCATGAAAATGTGTCCGTGTTTCGGCGGAGGTGCGCCCGTTTTTAGATGGTTGAAAAAAGCCTTCTCAGCACCGAGAACCTGTACGGTTCCGGCAGGAAGACGTGCTAATCGCATTCTTCCATGAGCTTCTACACAAAGTCGGGCGGCAAGAAGTGGACCCAAAAGAGCGGAAAGAGACGGAAGATGTTGTTGAGCTAAATGTCGAATAGCGTTTTCCAAACGATCAAGTTGGCCTCGGAATACAGCGACACTTTGACCCCATTCTTTGAGGGCTTTCCATTCTGGCTTATCCGGTCCAACTGGAGGCAGTGCAACATCAAGAGTTTGGGAAAGGTGTTCTAATGATTCTGCTTCACCAACCGTTTTTCCTAAACTCGAACGGTCTTGGCCAAATCGTGCTTCAGGTAAAAACAAGCCAACCCATTCAACCAATCGTGCTTCCATAGTGAGGAAGGTGCTGCGCATTTCATCGCTTGCTCGCATCAAATGCTCAAGACGACGGTCGGGGTCACCTGCGGCTTGTGCCACACCCCGTGTCGCCATAGCAATCGCTGCTTCATCGGCAGCTTGTTGCGCTTCATGGTCGGGTAAAGGCCAATCAGCATCAGGCAAATCTGGCTCGCCATGAACGCGAGGCTTGGCTTCTGGAAAGCGTTCAAGCAAAATCATAGCTTCTGGGGTGAGACCACCTGCTGCTATGCATTCGAGACGGGTCACAATGGTTCGCTGATCGTGAAAACCATCCCATTGCTCATCATCGAGTATTGAACCGTTTGCATCGGCAACCGCTGCAGAACGCCAGTCATACCAAAGCCACATACCTCTCCGATTGGGCGTCCTGTCTTCACCCTTCCCTTCAAACCACTTTAGCCCGAATGAACCGATTCATGATAAGTAATCGATAGAGAGGTTGTTTTTTTCCGACAAGGCTAAGTATCGAATGGCTAACGAAACGGTATGTTTTGCCCCGAATGTGGAACACTCTCATTCCCTGACCCAAAAGGTAACATCGCGTGTACGAACTACAAATGTGGATATAACGGTCCTGCGAACATTGTCATCAAGGGCACAGATGGCAAGGATGTTGACCTCTCAAAGGCAAAATCAAGTACTGAATCAAAATCTCGTGTCTATGATGTAATCAAAGATTCAGACAAGCGTCACGGAGTCCTCACCAATGGAACATACATGTGTCCGAAGTGTGATTGCATCGAGGTGTTTTCATATCTTGAACAAACTCGTTCTTCTGATGAACCAGAAACTCGAATGTTGACATGCAAAGATTGCGGTCACGGATGGCGAGAATACTGAAAACAAGGTTTCAGAAATCTTGTCTTGCTCAATAATCGTTTTCGACTCGAGGTGCAAGGAAGTATTGAACTTCAGCAGCACCGTCATGGAAACTGAATGACATTGAAAGCGGATAATTCTCGCCAAAACCAATGTTGACTGATTCAAGACTGCCGAACGTCTTCGAAAGTGGAACAAGATAGGTCAAAGAGTATTGACTGCGAGCAGGTCCATCACATTCGATGTGCTGTAATTCTTCTTTATCAAAAGCTACAGTAACTGAATCGGTTGATCCTAGAACATGAACTGTGAATGAGTTGGCATCAATACTGAAGTTTACGAGGTCACCTACTTGGCGAGCTGCACGGAGTGCTTGAGTGAAATCAGCACCAGAAATTGTCACTTTGCAAGGCAATTTCAGTTCAGGAAGAGTCGGAGGCGTCAATGTCGAATTGTCAAGAGGGCGAATGTTACGGTCAATCTTACCGAGATTCACAGTCAAAACGCCTGTTTCATCACCATAGGCCATTTCAATCATATCAGTTGGGCCGCCGAGGCTCACCAATTCCTTGATTTTACGGAGTTCCAAACCGAGTTTCGTTTCATCGAGTTCCCAAGTATCGAAAGCCGCTGCATCGATGTTCATTTGAATCATAGCGACGTGTGAGGGATCAACGACACGGACTTCTAATCCATTCTCGCTAAAATCAAACCTCGCATCTTCAACTACTACACCTAACGTTTCGATAATCTTGCTCATCAAGTCCTGTCGGGCCGTGACGTTCAACATGAGATACACCCCTCTCCAATTGCACTTCACTTTCGACGGCTTATGAACTTAACATCTCACATCGCTAAAATGGGGGGCGTCGGGCGCGGTATTTTCAGAAAAACCCGTTTTCCGCGCACGACACAGAGGGGCATGACTAATTGCTCTCAGTAAAAACCAAAATTATGCAATTAACGCGTACACTGAATGTAATTACAATGGCCTGCTTACTATTCCTTACTGGATGCTTTGGAATCACTGGAGACACAATCACTCCTGAGGCAGATGGACAAAACACAACAACTGGAAATAACTCAACAAACCATGCACCCTTTATTGATACTTCATCACTGTTGAATTCGATGATGTACATGGAGGATGAAATTACACAGACAAATGTTTCATTCGACCCATTCACTGGCGACGAGGTTCTAAATGGGTTTAACGTCACTCTACACCATGCAGCGATTGACATTGATGGAGATGCTATGACTATGGGGTGGGACCATGACCTCGATGGCAACATTGATGTTTCAACCACTGTTTCCTCAGGATTCACTGAACTATCTATTGATATTGCACAATGGACCAATGTTTCAGATTTGATCGAATCTGGATACTATCACACTATGGTTGCATTCATAGCCATAGATGAACATGGAGTTGGAAATGCTGAATTTGTTGAAATCTGGGGGTATTATGAGGCAGAAGCAGAAGATGGAAGTGCATTTGGAAACCTTGCACTTTACGTCATGGACGCTGAAGATGCATCTGGATCCCCATCAGATGGCATTGAAGACAACCTTGTTCGCGTA
>NHFA02000002.1 GCA_002170315.2 Euryarchaeota archaeon TMED99 | reverse complement strand
GATATCAGGTGCACTTTCTGGAGTCTTAGCAGCCTCACGATTTTTATTCGCAATTGCTCGAGATAATTTGCTTCCACAACCATTGGAAGACATCAACATAAAGTTTGAAACACCGCACTGGGCGATTATAATCACGAGCGTTGCTATGGCAATTTGTATCCTCACATTACCCGTAAAGGATGTTGCAAAACTCGCATCAGGGTTCCAGATTATGGTACTTATTGCTCTGAACTTCAGCGTGATAATTTTACGCAATGCTAATTTTGAGCATGATTGGTATCATCCTAAATTCAAATCACCTCTGTATCCATGGATGCAAATATTTGGAATCATATCAGGTGGAATTTTGGTATTTGTCATGGGCGAGAAAGCGATTTTAGGTGGATTAGCAGCAGTGGTTATCGGTGTTGCAACATACTACATTTATGGTAAGAAGCACTACCAAATGTCGACAACTCCATTCCAGACATTTTGTCAAATGCTCTCCAATTCAACGGCAGCAGAATCAAAATTGCATCATGCGGCATTCCATGCAGCAGATTTAGGTGGCAGTAATCATTTAACTTTGAAAGAATTCATCTCTGCCCTTAAAGCATTAAAATTTGAATTTACCAATGATGAATACCGAGACATATTCCACAAAGCAGATACCGATGCGAATGGCTATATCGATATTGATGAATTTTTAGATATGCTCGAAAATGATATCCTTGAAGAAGCGTGATTAGAGCACATAGTGAAGCAAGGGTAGGGCCACTTCTTCCTTGAACACTGAATACAAAGCATGCCCTTGCCAACACATGAGTGCGGGAACAAGCCAAAGGAACTGCTTCAAATCATCTGAATCAAACAGAGGAGTCGATGTAGGCACGCTATTCGCCTCGTGTCCAAGACCCATCGGCACCAACATTCCAATACTGCACTTCACTGCTCACATCGACATACCAACCACTTGAGCCTTGATCAGTACCTGGTGCTGCTTGCATTACGCCTATTTCTGCAGCTTGTTGTGCAAGAGTGGCACGCAGTTCATCAGTCAAAACACCGCCTGAATCCTGTTGAGTATTTTCCTTTTCCATTTGATGTGATTTGACTAAACTGTCGAGAGATGATGATTCTGATGAACTGCCTTCTTCTGAATCTTCATCGTCGCTTTCCTCATCTTCATATTCGCCATCTTCATCAAAAGCATCTTCAACCCAATCTTCATCTTCTTGTTGATTTGCTCGACGGACCAAGACGACCAATGTCACGAGAATGAGCGTGAGCAAAAATATCCCGAGACCCATTGCAGTGTTGGTAGAGCCGACTGCACCGCCAAGAAGAACGGCATCGACATCGAAGTAATTTTGAGAGATAAGACCACTCCAGAGGATATTGCAAGAGCGGTCATTCCCAGCAGATGAAATATCGAGCTCCCACGTATCACCAGTGACGTGCTTTGCAGAACCGGATGTACAACTGACCGTTGTATTTTCAGCATCAACTTCAACGATGTTATCAAACATGTCAACACCTTGAACTCTTAGCAAAACCGTATCGCCTTGAGCAATGCTCTGGTCTTCAATAAATGATTCAAGTCGTACTGCGGACCCCGATTCGACTGTGAGCGGGATGTTGTGCTTCGCACCATCTTGAACCAAGTTCAAAGTATAGAATCCTGCAGTCTGGCCGATGAAATCCCAATAGCCATTTCCTGAAGACGAGGCTTCTAAAGTGCCGTATTGACTTTCCAAGAGTGAAACGACTTCTGTCGATGGCGCAAGATTGCCATGCGCATCAATCGTTTGAATGTACAATTCACTCGCGACCCCTGCTTGAACAACAAGACCATCTTCATGGTCGGTGACCAAGTTACGCGCATCTCCTTCTACAACCGTAAGACGAATAGTAGCAAAAACGCCATCAGCATTGGCTCTAATTTCATGCCCACCGGTATGTGTAGGAATCCAATGAAGGTCGGATAGAAGGATGTCAACGGTTGCATCATCACCATCAACAGTCCAATTCAAGCGTATAGATTCTAAAGAATTCGAATAAGCATCAAAGAACAAAGGATCCAGTGATAGGGATGTATCTGAAGGGAGGACTGCCCCCTCACCATTCAACTGTATAAACGCCAATCTACCTGGTTTAGATTCCATTTGGAAAACAGGCTCAAAACGAGTATCTGTTGAAAAATCAAACCAAGAGCCTTCAATTCTCCAAATCTGAACTTGACGAGGAGTCACCGTAGCATAACCGTTGAATTCAGTAAACTGAGAGTCGTTCCCGTTTACCATCGTGAGGGATCCGTCAACCATCCATTCATTTCCAATAACATCAATGGCATGGAAAACAATGGTACTCTGTTCCCCAGCAACCATTGCAGAAGTTGATGAAAGTTTCAGATAGGTATCGATTGCATTACCATGAACGACTTCGACCATAAGCGTCGAAATTACGCCGTCATCAACAACACGAAGTTCATGCAGCCCCATGGCTCCAGGCGTCCAATACACAGCGTTGTTGATTGATGCTAACCCACCACTTGTAACACTGAAATTTTCAAGAGGTGGCGTAATAGAACCCGTGTAGCCTTGAGAATCTGTACGCATTGCAGCAACCTCATAGGAAGTACCTGCAGTGAAAGTTTGTTCATCTGACAAGACAACAACCTGTGAAAGAGCTGCATCAGCAGGTACGACTCGAACCGTTCCAGTTCCAGTAATGTTTCCTGCTGAGACCGTGAGATTCCACAAACCTGGATGAGAGGCTGTAAACCATCCTGATGGTAAGATACTGCCATTTTCAACAGTCCATGCACGATTTCCTGCTTCAGTAACATTCATTGCGAAACCGTTGAAGTCAAGCAGTTGAGGTGTAATGAGAAGAGCATGCCCACTACGGACCTGTAATCCTTCTTCAAAAATAAATTCGTATGGAGCGCCTGCACGAACATGCATTACCGCTACGTGTTCCATTTGGTGAAGACGAGCACGGATGCTGTATTCTCCGACATCTTCGGGCGTCCATGCCGGGCTACCAACACCAACATAGTCTCCATCGACAGTCCAGACAGCATCCAATGACAACTGCGCATTTCCTCGAGCATCCAGAAGATTCGCATGAAGTGTAACTGGGGCCAAAACATGAGCATCCAAACTTGTAATCTCAAGGGATTGACCAACACCAGCAGTTACCGTGATGTTCAATGAGCCGACAATACCGTTGTGACTCGCTTCGATGGTAATTATTCCAGAATTCCAAGGATAGAACATTCCTTCAGGTGAAATAGAACCGTTTGAACAACTCCAAACCACATCTCCTGTGACCAAGTTATTCACTGAATCGTATAACTCGGCCGTAAACATAGCAACTTCATCTGCAGTCAATGTGGTGGCCGGTGCACTTATTTCAATGCGAACTGCCGTGCCCGCATAGTCTACATCACGATTATCGTCAAGCGATTGTGAAGAAAGAACGATATTCAATCCATGAGAAGTGAATAACAAAACACAGAGCAGAAAAACTGCGTGTTTCCAAATGTTACTTTCCAGCCGCATGATTCCACCTTCACATTCAACATCTATCAAAGATATGGAGACTTACTCCGTCCATTCGCCCCATTCAGAATCGCCTTCTTGACGGTACCACCATGTGCCGTTTTCATCTTCGGCCCATTCGGTTCCATCGTCATCAACTCGGTGTTCTACCTGCCAAGAAGTATCTTCAGCCTGAGGTTCAATCTCGGGAATTGGCTTTGTACCCGGCGCTGGGCCTGTAGGTCCAGGAGCTGGGCCAGATGGTTCATCATCTTCCTCATCATACTCGTCATCGTATTCATCGTAATCTGCATCGCCACCACGCAGCATTGAAACAAGTAAACCAACGATAACAAGTGATACAATGCCAATCAAGCCTGCACCAACGTAATACAACGGGCCTCCAGCCTTGAAGAATCCGCCCACGTTTCCGACAACTTCGACATTGCGCTCTTCCGTTACAGATCCCGCCGTAATAGTGACCGTTTGTGGACCGTCGTCAAGAGTTACGATGTTCCAGACACCCTGGCCTTGGTTCAAGACTTCAGCACGACCTGTAGCATCAACATCGGCACTCGATGGGATTGCGATTGGGTTGAGATATTCGTCGAAGGCTTTCACAGTAACCGTGAAACTACCGAGTTGGTCTATGGATTCAGATGACAATTCAATGGTAAGTGAATGTACGATATACAGAGCGTCAACAGAAATGTTTGCGGAATTTGAAACGCTACCAGTCGAATAATCCAATGTATGTGGTCCTGCAATTGTTGCCATAAAGGCATACGTACCTTCATTGGAACCTGCAGTGATGTTCTCAACAACCACGCCATCCTCAGTCCATTCTACGAGTTGAGGGAATGTGTTACCGTCGCTGTCAGTTCCAGTGACGACGATGTTAATCATGCCACCTGCTGTTTGTTCACTGGTGTCAAGAGCAGCCAATATAGCGACGGCCTGTCCGTGATGAACGGTCATTGTCACTGAATCAGCAATGTTCAAAGCAGATGCAGAGATACTCCAGTTGCCTACTTCTGTAGCCTCCCAACGCATGTTGTTGTTGACAAGTAAATCAGTGATGACTTCAACTTCACCGGAGTCGGTGTTGGTGAGCGTCCATTCCAATATGCTTGAATCGATTGGATTTGTATCCAAGTCGGTTAGCGCAGATGAGAAATCAATGTATTCATCAGCAGTCATGTCAAAGGCAGTGTTCGTTGTACCATCAGACCCTATCGCAGTTACGGTGACTGAAGACAGATCACCATGTGATACTGTGACGTTGATGCTCACGATGTGGGTCGTGAAACCATCATTGTAAGTCGCTGTTATCGAATAAGGTGCAGTCGAGGAGAGATAAGGAACAAACGTCGTCTCATCACCAACAACCTGCTCAAGAACCGATTGATCTGTCCATTCTGCGTGAGAAATCGACCAATCGGCTGAAATAATCCATCGGTTATCTTTCTGATCATATGCTTTGACCTTCACATCGAGGATATCATCAGCAGTAATATCAAACAAATCCCATGTCGATTCATTATTATCAACAATCAGCAACAACGACACGATTGCGCCTTCCTGAACAGCTATCGTAATTTGTGAGGTTACAGTCTCATAGGTCGCTTCGAGAATCTTTGCACCACGTGATTGAGGAGTCCACTTTGCAGGGGCACCAACGGTGAGTTGGCCGTCCTGAGTTTGAACCCAATTTTCTTGTGGGAGGAGAACTGGTAAGCGGTTTCCGCGAATATCAATTCGAGTGGTGTTAATCCAAACATGATCGTCTGCTGTAATCGAATACGAAGATGCATCGAGTTCCAAACTCGCAATCTGTCCATGTCCAACGGTAATCACCAACGAACCTTCTGCGCCTGAAGTTGAAGTGAGGTTCAAGTGCCACATTCCAACATGGTCAGGGAAATATTCGTCAGATGATTCACTGTAATTTCCGTTTGTAGTGGTCCAAGTAAGGTCACCTGCTTCGCTGACATCGAGTATTTCGTTACCAAATTGGTCAAACAGAGTGTGCGTCACAGCACACCAAATACCTGCAGGAACTGTTCCTTGGCATCCATCGACAACAAAGTATGATGGCGCACCAGTTTCGACTGTAATAGCTACAAGAATCGTTTGAGTTGTTCCGTCAAGAGACATCCAAGAAACTCCAACTGTTTGGGCTCCACTGGCATAAGGTATGAACAGACCTTCCGTATTCGAGTCCATACTACCGTTGCTCGCAAGATAATTGATTGATTGGCCTGGAACAATGTTTCCATGTTGGTCGATAACATAAGCCGTAATCTGTAACGAGTCATCGGCAGAGATTGTAGCAACTTCTGGTAGAACAACAAGTGTTACTGGTGCACCAGGGGTAACGGTTACAATTTCGGTTTTACAGATGATTCCAAAGCATGCAGAAACAGTATGCTGACCGGTTGAGTGAGGGGTGAAAACACCTGTCTGTGAGATGGTACCGTTACTTGCACTCCAAACGACTGGAGCGTTGATTGGTAGTGTCATGTAGTCATATGCAACATAGGAAAAGGTAACCGAAGTATCTGCATCTGTGGTCGGCGCAGTTGGCGTCAAATCAATGGATGTGACGTCGGTATGATTCAACAAAATTTGAGGGCGGTGGCTCTCAAAGCCATTTTCACTTGACACAAAGTTTGCAAGAAGAGTTCCTCGGTTAGGTGTAGCGATAAGAAGCCAAGAATTATCGTTGTCAATCAGCATTCCATTGACGCCGATATCAAACCAAATCCAGCGCTTATCAGACATATCGGTTTCGACAAACGTCGAAACTGGTGTGGCATCATAGTCAACACCTGCTTGCATTCCAGGTGCACCCCATGCACCGGTTGAAGAGGTCGATGAAGCATTCCAAGTGGAGGACGATTGAGCCCATTGCGAGTTGAGAATTCGATGAACGCTAAAGGTCATTTCAGTTGCACCACCGGTTGGAGCCCAGGAATCAAGGTAGAAACCAATGCTCGCAGAATGGATATTGGAATAAACAGGTAGAGGCACTTGACTGTTGTCTAATGCAAAGGTAAGACGCGCTTCAAGACCCGAATTGGCTCCGAAGTAGGTTCCTACTTCTGCAAGTGCAGCATCACCATAATTTGTCAGCGGGTAGGCTTCACTAAGGTGGGTTTCTCGAATATTTGTATGTCCAAATTGTGCAACTTCGTTCCCAGTTTGGAAGGTGTAAGTATACGTCAAATCGTTGTTATCGGTGTGATGAGGATCTCCAATAGCAAAGCTCCAGCGCGAGGAAGAAGGCCCTGGAATTGATTGGTTAACACCTTGTACCCACCACGTGAACACTTCGCCAGTGGTCAATGAATCGGTAAATCTGAAGGATGTTCCGGTTATCTCAGTTGCTTCCCAAGATTTGAATTTGTAAACTCCGGTCTCATTTGCAATTGTCACGACATACCCCGTTGCACCAGATACAGCTGACCACGAAAGTACGGGTTTATCGTCTGGTTGAAGAGTTGGATTGGTCGTATTGTAAAGTACTTCACCGTCTTGTGGAGAAGTTAGAACTGGTTGTGCCGGTGGTTGTATTCCGTTGACATTGTCGACGTATTGGAGTACCAAACGAGGACGGAAGGACTCATTGACGCCTTCTGAAGAATAGAACGAGTGGCTCGTGGAAGGTGTGCCAATTGTCTTTAACAGCACGGTCATGGTAAGGTTTCCATTCGCAACATTTGACTGAGCCAAACTGGTTAAGTCCCATTCAACCCAACCAGTCGCTGGTGTTAGCGTAAGAGTCGAGCGAGTTATTTCACTGGTCGTACATGCCACATTGCTGTTCCAAGTCACTGAGGATTCGCTAAAGGTCGAACACGCATGTGCAGAGATAGTTGTCGATGAAGTTCCAGTTACACCGGTCCTATACATGTTGAGTAGCATTGAAGTTGGCGTCATTGCAGATGGCCACGTCATCGAACTCAAATCGAACTCGAGATAGATTTGACTTTCACCCGTTCCCGAAGCAGAGGTTCCAAGATTGAGTTGTGTTGATGAACCGAGATTTGCAGTGGATGATGAAGAGATTTCAGCATCTGGTACGACTGGAAGAAGACCCGTATCGGTGAAAATCGAACCTCGGTTGACCAGAACGGTATAATTTCCTAGACCATCGGAGAACCCTTGGTCTTCAGGAATACGGAACTTGTGCACGCTTGACCAGTGGCCAATTCGGCTATCCTGGTCTCCTCGAACACGCCAATAACGCCACATGTCTCCTTTATCGAGGTCCGTTGATGTCATGGTGAGGTTCTGAGCATCCCAAGTCACATTGAATTCAGAACCGTTGCTGACTGAATTGGAATCAAAGCACTCAAGATTCTGTGTCATTCGTTCGTTGCTCGCTCCACACAAGACCCATTGTGTTTGGTTGGTATCACTGGATGACCAGTTTCCATCTACAACATCTGCACCACTCGGTGTAGGAGATGAAAGATTCCAAAGTGTCGAACCATCAACAGGATGCATGTTTGTAGGACTGGTTGGAGACCAAGGTGTCGTTAATTCGTAAGTCATTGTGAGTTTTGGACGGTCATCGACTCCGAAATACTCGCTACTGGCAATGTAGTATGTTCCATCGACTGTACCGTCGATTTCCTCAGGTTGAATGATGATGTTCAAACTTTCTTGTCCACGCTCGATTGCATGCTGAAGCATCGAAGTGACGTTGATTTCAAAGACGCTTGAGCCGTTAATCCAGAAGCCATTTGTTTCGGGTATTTGTGAGTCTATGGAGTGGTATGCTCCTGTTCCGAGCCAAGAAGTGGTGTTGTTACCTGGGTGAGCCCAACTTGAGGATTCATCCCAACCAGTAATCATTTCAGAAACGGTCACATAGATTTCATCGCTACCGGAAACAACAGTCAACTCCAAAGTAGCATTATTGATTTCATACGAAGATGGTAGTGGGAGTGTAGAGAAATCAATTTCCATCAAGGTTGAGGAACGCAAGATGCTGTTGGTAGGACTTTGTCCAACTGCAAGATAGGACGAGCCGCCATTATTGGCAAACGCATTTCCTTGGTCTAAGGTTGTGTCTTGAGTGATCAATGGGAAGTTTTGATCTTCGACAATTGAACCCTCTTGAAGCGATACCCATGCATGAGTTGAGTCGATTTCACTGGACTCAGCATCTGGAATGTGGAACAGCGTCGAGTTGCTTTGTGGACCAATCATCCCAGACTGAATTGGTTGAACTGTCCAACGAACAGTTTGTGAATAGTCAACAGGAGAATTCGGCGAGAACGTTAGATTCGTCAAATCGAACAAGGCTGGAAGGTCACGTGAATCAAAGGTATATCGCCCTGCCATATCATCAGTCGGGTCAGCAAAAATATGGATTCGCCATGCATCGACAGTATTCGGTGAGAGGTGAGACCAAGAAAATTCAGGAACCTCGTTTGCCATCAAGGCATGAGAGGTCAAATCCCAAGAGATTGAATTATTCACTGGAGCGATATTCACGCCGGAAGTTGTCGGAACTGGTGAGGTGCCGTTTGACCATGTTAAGTTAAGCCAAGGATGTTGACTTGAGATGCCTTCGGTTGAAGTGAAAGTAATGACATTCGGACCGTTGGAATATGCAGTGATGTCGTTGGATGCATAAAGTGCCAATGAGAGATATGAGGAGCCAGAATCTAATGCGGCTTGGACTGCTTCGCTCACATCCCAAGTCATCCAGTCAGAGTTTACGGAATCTTGTAAATCGACGTAGGGTCCAAGGTCAACGCCAATATCGCGACCGCCGAGTTGTGACCAGTTGTTCACACCATCATAGGTTGTATCGTTCGCACCTGTCGTCCAATTTTGATAAACTGGCCGAACAGCAATCGGTTCACCAGTCGAGGATGAAAACTCCGAATAGAGATTCAACTCAGCCCCAGTCACTCGAGCATTGTTTGGCTGCGGGAGCGAATTCAATGGAATCCGAATGAGTGAAATTGCCTGACGGTCATAGCCGACCGCTCCAACTTTCAGTTGTGAAGAGGAATTGTATGTGCTCGACGCACCGCTTCCAGATTCAATGACATACGTATCAACAAAGTTGGGCAAATTCAAACTTGGCATTGCTTCTCGGTGATGAAGTTCTACCGAAGCACACGAACCATCTGGACAAGTCTGCCAGGTGGTCAAATCTGGAATGGAGAAAGAGAAAGAATTCGACCAATTTCCTATTTGGTTGGTCGTGGAGATTGCACGTACTCTCCAATACCACGTTTCTCCATCGTCCAAGTCAGAAGTGGGAGTGAAGGAGAGGTTGGTAGCGTCAAATCCACCATCATTCCAAGAAGTCATCGTCAGAAGTGAAGCGGAATCAAAGGTTGAACTGGTATCAAGTTGAACAGCCCATCCGCCAACTGCGAGATTGCTTCCAAACGACCATGTCAGTTCTGGACGCTTGTCGGGTGTTTGATCCACACCACTGCCCATTGACCATGAACCGTTGAGAGGCGTTACCGTGACAGGATTCATTGGAACTGCGTTTGAACCAGGAACATAGACAAAAGTCAATTCAGGCTTTTGAGCATCCGAAGATAAACCAGGATACAATTGAACCTCTCGACTCTGACCCGAGCCTGCTCCAAGAATACCAATCAAGAAATCTACACTGCGATTTTCCCTCATAGCATTCTGAACACCGAGCGTTACGTTCCAATCCACTCGGTCACCGCTTGCGTAAGAGGTGTCAAGAAGTACAGAGTCGAGCAGAGAAGAACGCTCCCAACCCTTAGCACCAGCCATGCCCCAGCTGTTTGTGCCATCATACGAGTTCCATGTTGCGCCATCATCGGTCCAGTTGTGTTGGCGACTTTCCCAAATAGCGACTTTCGGAGAATTGGAAGGCGTGCTTCCAATCACCATAGAGAGGTGTGCTGATTCAACCGCATAACCTGTAGGAAGGAGGTTTGAAACCAAATTACAATTCAACAGACCCATCGCTTCGATTGGATAGGTGTTGTAAGCAATGAGCAGTTTGGATTCATCGTTGTAATTCTGGGAAGGAGTCCCACTATCGACATAGGTATCCAGACATTCCGGGTAGAGACCATCAGCGGTACCGTTTCCATGTTTCATTCGGAATTCATATCGGTCACCGCCAAGCCATGTGCTTTCGAGTGAACTCACGAGGAAACTGGATGTTGACCATGGGCCATATCTACCATCTGTATCTAAATTCGCCATACGCCAGAAATACATATTACCCGCATTCAAAGCAAGGTTACCAGTCATATTGAGGATACCATCAGAAGGTGAAAAGTCAGTATCAGAAATTGTGTTTGAAGTAAAAACTCGATTTCTAAATTGCTCATCGGTTGCGATTTGAAGAATCATTTCTTGAGAAAGAACGCTCGGTGTCCAAGAAAGGGAAGGAGTAAGATTGGCAGTAAAGTTGTGACCAGACTGATTCCAAACTGCTTCTCCAGCAAGAGGTGCTACCAAGGAAACACTGGACAATGGGGAAGAAGGCCCCCACATGTATGTGATGGAGACTGAAGGTTTCTTGGCATCATCGACAGCATCGGATGAAAAGAATACGGCATTTTTGGTACCCGAAGACGAATACGCTTCATTTTCACCACGTGCAGTAATCATAAAATCAGCACTGTCCGTCGAGCCGCTTTGAACCCATGACTGGAGAACATCTGTAAATTCAAAACTAAACTTACTGCTGGTTTGAGAACCATTGAGACCTGTATCTGATGCGATGGAAGCGTATTCACGGCCACCATCAGACCAGCTGTTTGAATTCGAGCCGCGATTCCAAGTCACTTCGTTTTCAATCCATTGACCTGGATTCATCTCGTGCATAGAGAGGTGAGCATTATTGGAGGAAGAATCACGAGTCAAGTTCACTTGTGCATCAAGAATAGTAGCGTTTGCAGGGAGACCGAGAAGTTGAACATTAAAGCGCATATGGATAAGGGATTCTTTGTTTGAAGTAACACTTGTTTCCAAAAGGTCTGTTGAACCGTATTTCGTGTTCTTACTCAATTGGTTTGAGTAAGAGTCTTCGATGAATGAACCGACAGAACCCAGATCATCAATGTCCACTTCGATACTTGCAGTGCCATCGCCGTAATCAGTAACTGAATGAGCGGGGAGT
This sequence comes from Euryarchaeota archaeon TMED99, assembly GCA_002170315.2. Classification (GTDB taxonomy): domain Archaea; phylum Thermoplasmatota; class Poseidoniia; order Poseidoniales; family Poseidoniaceae; genus MGIIa-L1. The sequence goes on along the minus strand of NHFA02000002.1, from coordinate 5,571 downwards.
TTGAAAGATTCAGTGGTTGACCAATCGCTCAGTGTATCGGTTGAATCGAGACTTCGAACACGATAATACACTATTGTTCCGTTCGTGAATTGCTCTGAAGTAGGAATCGAAAAACTACCGGTTGATGAACCGGTGCTAAAGACATCCCAAATGGTCGAATAGTGCCATTCAAGGTCATTTGAATCTTTGAACTCTTCATCGAGCGAGAGTTGGAATTCTACATGCGAACCAACCAAGGAATTGTAAGAGAGGGTTGGCGCTGTATCAGCAGTCAAAACCAAGTCGCCGGTCATCAAGGGCATACCATCAACTGCAAAATCAGAAACAACAGAACCACCGTCACCGGCTGCAGTTGAAGAAGTAACCAATACGAGTTCGGGGACATTGGCTAGGTTACCTGTCTCGGAGAAATAGCATTCATATTCCGAGCCGAGGGCTGAAAGGAGAATGTTCACTGAAGACTGGTTATTCATCGCAGCATCTTGAGCGAGTGCGGTGACGTTAATCGAAAAAGTTCCGTTTGTCGTCGATCGGAATGGAGGTTCCCAATCACTTCGATCACTGCTACCATCGGCACCAAAAGTATTCCACATACTACCAAGATCGGCTTGTGACCATGTGACGGTGCTGGAGTTCCAACTTGAAGGTGTGGCTGCATAAATAGAAATGTCCGAGGAAGAGAGAGAATTCTCATCACATACGATATTCAAGGTTGCCGAGTGAACCGTGTCCGATGAGGTAAAGTTCATCGGAAAATCAAACAACAGTCGACTTTCAAATCCAGCGTCGGAAATACCCAAGAATCCGGTGCTACTTTGATTGTTATTGGTTGTAGGATTAAATTCTTCAATCGAAGTATCAGCATTGACTGAAACGACAGAACTCACAAGGTAAACGCTGTGCTGCTCTTCAAGTTCAGTGTTGTAATCAACTGCTTGAGGCAACATCAAATCAGCAAATAAGAACATCAAAACGAGGAAGATGGTCAAAGAAGTTCGACGGGGGGTAGACTCGCGTGGCATGGGACTCAATGCGTTCAAGCCCTGCGCCATATACTGTCTTTTCCCTTCTACGGTTACGAAATCGATTTCAAGTAAGCGAATAAACCGCTCTTTTTGACGGTTATTTGAACCGTTTTTTCTTCGATTGAAAGGAGAATGTTCAAGGAGGCTCGGCAATGACCTCTCCGCATGAGCGAACTCTGGGTTGAAAGACACCGCCCTCAGTCTGTTCAACAGATTCGAGGACAGGCTGCGGTTGTTCAGCGTTTACTGATTTACTCTGAGAGTAAAGAGTTCCCGCACTTGCTTTTTGCAGGCCCCCCTGGAACAGGTAAAACGACTGCTGCAATGGCGCTAACCAAAGACGTATTTGGGGAAGAATACCGTAGAAATTTGCTTGAAATGAATGCTTCTGACGAGCGTAAACTCGAGAGTATTCGTACAAAAGTCAAGCAATTTGCACGAACTGCTCCTTATGGCGGAGCTTCATTCAAGATCATATTCCTCGATGAAGCCGATGCCCTCACCAACGATGCTCAAGGTGCTCTTCGGCGTATCATGGAACAGTATGCTGAAACATGCAGATTTATTCTTTCATGCAACTATTCTTCAAAAATTATAGAACCAATACAATCACGTTGTGCAGTGTTTCGATTCCGCCCACTTGCAGACGCTGATGTGAATGCCCAAGTTCACCATGTTGCCAAAGCAGAAGGGGTGACATTAGCGGAAGATGCTGGAGAGGCTTTGACTCGAATATCTCAAGGAGACTTACGTAAAGCGCTTACTGGACTTCAAGTTGCGGCTGCACTGGACATGAACATCTCACGTGATTTAATTTACGAAACGTCTGCAACGGCACCTCCAGAAGCACTTCACCAATTCTTAATGGCATGCCGAGATGATGGATTTCATGCTGCTCGACGACGATTACGAGAATTGTTGGACAAATATGGCTTAGCAGGAACTGATTTTGTCAATCAATTACATCGTGAACTCTACACTGCAGATTTCCTCTCAGAAGAGGCAAAGCTGGACATGACTGAATGGATGGCAGAAGTCGATTATCGCTTGGTCGAAGGTGGCGGAGAGCAAATTCAGTTGGATGCACTCACTGCTCGACTTGTCACGCATTTGAGAGCATAAAGTGTTCACTTTCACTTTCACTCACAGGGCGTTGCAAAAGAACACCTTGCAAACCCCGTCGGTTGGAACATGACGACCATCTCTAATCGCTGCTTAGACCTCCTGTGCTGGACGGTTGCTGCTCCACTGATTCATGCATTGAGGAAAAGACAATTACACAAGCAAACCCAAGAGCAACGTGACGTTCATAGAATCAGTCGATTGCTCAACACCATCATGATGGCGCACAGTGATTTGCTTTCATGAAGCAGATGCGTCGGGGAGTTGTTCGACAACACGAAGAGTCCATTCATAGACTCGAGAATTTTCCCACGGGTCGCCTTGTTCGAGAATGGTCACCGAGATGAGATGTTCTCCAACTGCGAGATCAGTACCTATTTTAATTGCAAAATCTTGGTCTAAATCGCCGTGTGGCATGAGAATAGAGGATTGGGCAGTGTTCGAGATATTACCAGTATTATTGGAAATAACTTCCATATTGTCATTCCAAAAATCTGCATCACTCTCTAACTGAACATCTCCTGCGTTATTGGACAATCCAACCAAGATTGTTGCGCCATCGACATTGACGTTATCGGCTAAACCAAACAAGAGCCATATGTCTCCTGATAGCAATGCGTCTTGTTCAACTTCCCAAACCAGAGTGCCTGAAGAACCCATGCCTTTGGAAAAATTGAATTCGTCGTCCTCGTGTTGAATTAAAACCCATTTATCGGCCAATTGAGGGGCAACAATATCACCAAGTGGAGGATTAACCAATAAGAAAGCCATAGCTAAGAATGTAAAGGTGTGAAGAAAGCCTGCTTTGAACCAAGTTCCTTTGGTGTAGAGTTCGTTGAATGAAGAAGGTAAGAGCATTCTATGAACTTGGGGAATGAGGAAAATCGCAGCCAAGGGGGCGAGATAAAGAATATCTGATTTCTCAACAGTTGTCCTGGGCATGAGGACATATCGCATCAAGAGAGAAATAACAACTGAAAAGGTGATGACCAGCCACATCGAGGCGGTTTCTGCCTTTTCTTTGGCTACGTGTTTGACCGGATCGAACGCTTCGATGCCGAGGTCGCGGCCACTTCGACGCTTCATACGCTCTTTACCCTCTTCCGCCATTCGCTTTTGGCGGTCAACCGAGGCGGCAGCCATCGCAGTATTGAGGTCAACCATGCATGCTCCTGATGCGTAGAGTGCATGAAGCCTACGGTAAAATTACATCACTTTTCAGCCGTATGGTTGAAATGGGTAACGCGACAGGCGACAGATAAGCCGGGGTGGCGTAGTTGGTGGCGCGTCGGACTCATAGGGCAGCCTTCTGGGCAATCGTATGACGTGCAAACCCCTTGCGGTGTCTGAGACATCCGAAGGTCGCGGGTTCAAGCCCCGCTCCCGGCACCATTCCGAAACACAAGATTTCGTGCTGTGCAATTCTTTTCCAAACAAGTCAATATAAGAGTGAAGAATACGGCAAGGCTAGGTTAAGACTATGGCGAATATTTTCAATGAATTGACAAATTTCAGTGTCAACCGTCCTAAAACTGCTCTCGCAATCATTGTGGTGTTCTTACTCGCACTCACTCCCAATGCCATGTTCATCAATTTTGATAACAGTGAAGACGCCTTTTTCCCAGATAATGACACTGTACGATTACTGAATGATGTTGAGGATGATTATCAAGCATCGATTGACTTTATTCGCTTCATTGATGATATTGATTCAGGAGACTTGTATGAAGTTTCAACTTGGGAACAGCTAGCAATTCTTGAAGCAATTCTCATCGAGAATCCCAATCTAAATCAATACCAATATCCACTCTTTGGTGTTCAAGCGAATAATGGCATGGCCAGTTCTGCAATCCAATGGCACAATTTACAGGACCAAAACACCGCTGCTGAGTGGATTTCAGAAATGAATTTAGCAATTGCTAACGTTGCGAGTTCGAATAACTCGACATTGCAAACTCATCTGGACGCACTTCATTCAACAAGTAATTCGATACCTTCGCCTAGCGTGGTTAGTGCTGAGCAGTTGCGTGCTTGGGAACCATCAGACCCTGCCATTTGGCTTGAAAGACTTGATTCTGGTGACAATTTATCTCAATCATTGGGATTGATGTTGGGCCAACTCAACAGCCTAAATCAGGGCGAAAATGCTTCCGAGATTTTAGCAATCACCGGACCAATTACTGGAAAATTAGGGATGTTGAATGGACTGCAATCTCTTGATTACCGTTCGATGATGGTCTCGAATCTTCCTGCTGAGGATTCCAATAATCCTTGGGATTCAGATGGACCGGTATTGACTTCCTACGTTGTCGTCACCGATCCAGAAGAACACGGTGTCGATGTCATTGGAGATGTGCAAGTAGAGGTCACCCAGTGGGCTAAAGATTTGTCTGAACAGGCAGTTACAGAAACCGGAGATTCCGAAATATCTGTCTTTTCATTTTCGCAGTTATCGACGGGTCAAAATGAAAATTTAGGAAAGGAACTTGGTATACTCAATTCCCTTTGTTTGTTACTCCTCGGTTTCATTCTGTGGACGAAATTCCGGAGTAAAAGAGATACAGCGAGCGTTTTAGTACTGACCGTTTTCGCAATATTGGCAACGTATGGCATGGCCGGTTTACTTACTCTTCTAGGCACTGAAATGGTATTCAATGCAGCGATGAATTCGATTCCGATTCTCCTCCTTGCAATTGGTGTGGACTACGGTTTACACGTCATTGCTCGGATTCGCGAAGAGTTACAAGACCAAGAAAAGAACAATCCTCAAGGGAGAGAAACACTCGGAGATTACTCAAGAGAGGCAAGACAATTAGCGATTCGTAAAGGAACCATTTTGACTTCCGCTGCACTCATGGTTGCTATCTTTACCGACATGGTTGGTTTCCTCTCTTTCCGATTCTCTTCTCAACAATTTTTGGTATCCTTTGGAACCGTGATTGCCATTGGATTGTTCTTTATCTACTTGCTGAGTATCACTGCACTACCTGCCCTCATGATGATTATTCCTCCCAAGAAATTGCCTTTGGAAAAATCTGGGAAAAATGACATTGGCCCTGTTTCAAAATGGATCGGCGGTCTTACGGAAACTCCAGCCCTCGTCGTATTGGTTACGATCATAATATCCGTTCCAATGTTCATTGGTTTCCAGCAGTTAGAAGTCGGTTTTGATACGAGAGATAACTTTGATGAATCTGTTCCAGTGGTAGAAGATTTCCTCATGATTGCTGATGAATTCCAGAGTAGTCCGTCACCTCTTTATGTCGTTCTCGACGGCGAAGTCATCTCTCAGGAAGGCAGATTCGTTTACGATGAAGTCATAGAAAAGTTGGTGAATACAGAGGAAACAAACGGATTGCCTATTGGTATTTGGGGAATTCTTGAAGAATCACGCTCAACGCATGTTGAACTCGATATCGCACTC
>NHFA02000001.1 GCA_002170315.2 Euryarchaeota archaeon TMED99 | reverse complement strand
TTGTTGCATTGTCTGTTGTTGCGGCATGTATCCAACCATGGGCTTCGGTGCACCGCCGGTCAAGGCTCCAACGAGAACCAAAATGCCTCCAAGGCCACAACAACATGCGCCAAGTGAGCCGAGTAGTCCGCCTTGAATAAAAGACAAAACGCCATCAATAAATTGTAAATCATAAGAATCTTTGTCAAATACATACAGTTGAGTATCGCTTGTTATCGTATATTTTTCACCAATGGTGCAAGTATATTTCACCTCTTCTGATGAATCAATCGTAGCGCAGACATAACCAAACACGATGCGCCCATCGTCTTCAACAGGGTCGGCCCACTCGTCTCTCCACTCGTTCGAATCGGCACAAATCACGTGTCCTGCTTCGCCCGTAACATCGTTTCCACTCGAGTCGGTAATTGTGAACGTCACATCTTCGCAAGCATCGGTTCTGTCATTTCCATTCGCATCGCCATATTCGCCGTCCATCATCACATACCAGCCACCGGAACCCTGGCCATCATCATCGGTATATGTGTAAGTAAACGAGTTGTCTGGGCCCTCTATGAACGCCTCAACCTCCTCGGCGTTTTCAAAATCATCTACGCCTTCGGACCAGTTTGAACCAGCAATGCCAAAAGATGCTATTGCGAGCACAACACAGATTCCACCAACAATCAAAACGGGCTTATTTGCCATGTTTTACGCACTTGGTAGAGATATTTAATAGAATGGCCATAGTTCTGCGATATCTTTATGATATCACTATGATAGCGCAACATGAGCCAGTATGCAAGCAGCACCCCCAGCCCAACAGATTACAGCCGGTAATGATGAAATCATGTTTAAAGATGTACAGAAAGCCACAATTAACGGTTTTCTTGGAATTGCCATTCATTGGCTTGTAGTACCCGCCCTTATCCTTGTTCTGGCCATCACCTATGTCCATCCAATCACCGGTTTCTTCGGAGGTCTTCTTCAATTGGCACTGGTTATACTTTGGTTCTTGCAATGGAACAGTTACCTTGTCATCAATCCAAACGAGGCTCAAGCCTTGCAATTTTTCGGAAAGTATGCCGGAACTGTTCAAAAAGAAGGGTTCCACTTTTTGATTAACCCATTGTATCAAAAGCAGAAAATTTCGTTCCGAATTCGAAACTTTGAATCTGCAAAACTCAAAGTCAATGACGTCAATGCAAACCCAATCGAGATCGCAGCAGTTGTTGTCTGGAAGGTCGTCGATGCTGCTGAAGCGTTGTTCGAAGTTGACAACTATCATGGCTATGTCCAAATCCAGAGTGAGGCGGCATTGCGCGCAATGGCGACAAAGTATCCTTACGATATTATCGAAGACAAAGACATTGGCGGCGTCGCTCTTTCAAGCCACCAAGAAGTCATCGCCCAAGAGTTGCAACTCTCTGTCGAGGCACGTCTCAAGCGAGCAGGAATTGAAGTTCTTGAAGCTCGCATCAGCCACTTGGCTTACTCGCAAGAAATTGCTCAAGCCATGCTTCGCCGACAACAAGCAAGTGCAGTCGTCGCTGCTCGAAGCGAGATTGTCAAAGGTGCAGTTGGCATGGTCGAATTGGCGCTTGAGCAACTCAGCGACAAGAACATCATCGAACTTGATGAAGACAAGAAAGCAACCATGGTTAGCAACTTGTTAGTGGTTCTTTGTTCAGAAACAGACACAACACCAGTTGTCAACACTGGAACGCTTTACCAGTGACGTGAGAACTTGATGACCACAGGAGAGTTTAGCCGCCTCGTCTTACCAATCATAATTTCAGTACTCTTGTTTGCTTACGCTGGTTATTGTTGGGTGACGCAAAAAGTCCATCTAAAAGGCAAAGGCTGGAAAACAAAAGATGAAGCGCCCAAATCGTTCTATTTCACGGTTATAATTCTTGTACTCATAGGACTGGGCCAACTTTTTAGCACTCTGTATTGGGTTCTAAAATAAGAGAGGGGGCAAAGGGGTGTCAAAGAAAAAAATACTTTTGCGCATTGACCCCGAACTTCATGAAGTTATTCGAAGAATGGCCGAGCGCGAAATGCGTTCGGTGAACGGACAAATTGAATTTCTTTTGAAGAAATCAATCAAGGAACAGAGAGGCGAATGACGTGCGTGAAGATGATACAAATCCCGAACCAAGTTTTTTTGCCCGATGGTTCGGTTTTGCAGGTTGGCGCGCAATGTCCGTCAAGGCCCGAATTTTCACTCAAATTATCTACCGAGTGTTTTTCCTTTTCGGATTAGCCCTGCTCATCATAGGGTATGGAATGATTACCGATTCAGATCCTGGAGGCGCACCTCTTCTTGTGATGATTCTTTCGTGGTTCTTCATTTTCCAAGCGTTCATCAATTTCATCTTCGTAGAAGGGTCTCGCTAACAGCGAACTCATTCTGAAGAACGGGGCCCTGTCATGTCTTTAGGACGTACCCATGCATCAAATTCTTCGTTTGTCACATATCCAAGCTCGAGTGCAGATTCTCGAAGTGTTGTTCCTTCTTCGTGCGCTTTTTTAGCAATCTTGGCGGCCTTATCATAGCCGATATGGTTGTTGAGTGCGGTGACCAGCATCAATGAATTTTCAAGATGTGAAGCGATGTTTTCTTCAACGGGCTCCAATCCTTCAACACACTTTGTTCGGAATGCTGTGCATGCATCGGTAAGTAACTCGATAGAATGCATCAAGTTGTGAATCATCATTGGTTTGAAGACATTCAATTCAAAATTCCCCTGACTTCCGCCAACTGTTATGGCCGTATTGTTGCCCATGACTTGACAGCAAACCATCGTCATTGCTTCAGCTTGTGTCGGATTGACCTTACCAGGCATGATCGAGGAGCCCGGTTCGTTCGCAGGTAGCGCCAATTCTCCGAAACCACAGCGCGGACCAGAGCCAAGCCAGCGAACATCGTTGGCTATTTTCATCAGCGATACAGCGAGTGTGTTCAAAGCACCAGAAGCAGCAACAATCGCATCATGAGCAGCGAGTTGAGCAAATTTATTTTCTGCTGAACAGAAACTGAGGCCGGTGATATTGGCGATTTCATCAGCGACCATTTGAGCAAAGAGCGGATGTGTGTTGAGCCCCGTTCCTACCGCAGTGCCTCCAAGGGCAAGTTCGAACAAATCATCGAGGGCGAAATCAATACGACGTAAATCCGCATCCAGTTGTGCAACCCAGCCCGACGCTTCCTGCCCAAGTGTGAGCGGCACGGCATCCATGAGATGCGTTCTTCCAATTTTTACAATATCTTTCCAATCTTCAGACTTTTGAGCGATAGCATTGCGAAGAGCACGAACGCTTGGGAGTAAACCATGCGTGATGGCTTCTGCTGCAGCGATGTGCATGGCTGTAGGAAAAGTATCGTTGGACGATTGGGCGCGATTGACATGATCATTTGGATGGACCGGGCTTTTCGAACCAAGTACGCCCCCTGCAAGTTCAATTGCTCTGTTTGCAATCACTTCATTTGTATTCATGTTCGTTTGAGTTCCGCTACCTGTTTGCCAAACGCTGAGGGGAAAGTGTTCATCCAAGCAGTTGTCCAATACCTCTTGGGATGCAGCGATGATAAGATCGCCAATTTCCGGGTCAAGTTGTTTGAGCGCCACATTTGTTTTTGCAGCAGCTTGTTTCAGGATTCCAAAAGCACGTATCACTCCAGCCGGCATCGTGTCATTTCCAATATCGAAATTAATCAATGAACGAGCGGTTTGACAACCGTAGTATTTGTCTGCAGGAACTTCCAGTTCACCCATGGTGTCGGCTTCGATACGAACATCGGCCATGTTCGACCCTCGGGGCTGAACTTCTTCACAGTTCGCACAGATAACCCCTCTTGAGCCTAGAATTAGGCCACAAATCTCCCAACCGAAGAATATGTGCCGGGGTGCGCTTTACCAAATCCTTCATGCATATCGGGTAAAAAACGATTCACTTTAAGTAAATGTTCGTTCAAAAATGGAAAGACCCCTTCGCGGAGAGCAGTCCTCTCTTTTCCTTCATCATTGAAGTGAGACCCGGATGATTTGCTGAGGAGTTCGAGGTCGATCTCCAGCGCCTTTATCACATCGTTCAATCGCTTTGACAACGTCCATGCCATCAACAACTTCGCCAAATACAGCGTGATTTCCATCTAACCAAGGTGTTGGAACTGTGGTGAGGAAGAATTGGGAGCCCCCGGTGTTCGGGCCTGCATTTGCCATTGAGAACACACCGGGCTTGTCGTGCTTGAGATTGAGTGCTGAACGCTCACATGGAATTTGCCAGCCTGGGCCGCCAGTACCTGCTCGTCGAGAGTTTGGGTCGCTGGAATGAGGACATCCACCTTGAATCATGAAGTTCTCAATCACGCGGTGAAAGTGAAGGCCATTGTAATGGCCGCTTTGAACGAGACGGACAAAGTTTGCAACTGTGTCTGGTGCTTTTTCGTCATAGAGTTTGATGGTTATGTTACCTGCGCTGGTTTCCATTAGGGCTTGCATGATTTCCTCCAGCAATCGGAGGGTCAAGAGCATTCGCTTTCTTTACCTTCACGAATCAAGCCTTCAACCAAGGGCGGAAGTGCTGGTCTGCGTAGGTTCGAGCGTAATCAGCAGGATAGCCTGCGGCGATCAATTGTTGCTCGTATGCAAGTTGCTCCGGCGTTATTGTTGGGTCTGCAGCCGGAGGCAGTCCAGATACGGAAGCATATGCCATCTGTTGCTGGTCAAATGCAGTGTCTGAGTCTTTTCCGCGACCACGTAGAACCAATACCATCGAGAGGAGAAGAACAACTGCAACTCCGGCGACGATTCCAATGATTGTAGACGAAAGTCCAAACAAGCCTGAATCTGATTGGGCGCCATCTTCGTCGCCACTGGAGTCTTCATTGTCACCATTTGGCACAACTTCATCGCCATCTCCAACGGTTACGTTCGAATCTAAACTCGTATTATCATCGGTATTTGAGTTGTCTTGATTGCCGTCATCCACATCAGTCACAGATTCACAACCGTCTGCCCCAACTTGAGTTCCGGCTGGAGTATCGGGGCATTGGTCATCAACATCATCAACGCCATCATCATCAGCATCGGTGTCTGCAGCCGGACACCCGTCGCCACCTACTCCATTTGGAACACCAAAGACTTCAGGACAAGCATCTCCATCGATACCCTCAGGATTATCTCCATAGCTATCGCCATCTGAATCAAGTGCTTGGCTTGGGTCAAATGGCCATTCATCGTTGAGGTTCGAAACGCCATCGCCATCAAGGTCGGCGCAGCCAATGCGGTCAATGGTCGAATCTCCAAAGGTTGTCGGACAGTCATCCACGATGCCGTCACCCGAATCTGTGGTATTGAATCCATCACGGTCAACATCGTTTGCCCACAACTCTTGTTCATTCTGAATAAAGAACGGTGTTCCGATTTCTTGGTTATTGGTTTCATTTGATTCGACAAGGTCATCATTAGCATCGATGGTAAGGCGACAATTGTACATTCCAGTCGCTTGTTCATCCACCGTAGTGTAATATTCAGCACCAGAGCCAAACGTGGTGTTGTATTGACCGGTAACAACAACAGTCTTTGTTGCCATACGCGCAACATCCGCGCCAGTTGAGTCAATCAAGTCCAGATGCAACGTAACTGAAGCGCCCATTGCATCTCCACGCAAACTTACCAGTTCCCATGTGATTTGTTGTTCTGAGCCAGAGGTGTGGTTGGTCGGACAAACAAGCGAGGAAATACCAATATCTGCAGGCGCCGAATCGAGGTTTTCTACGGAAATATTGTAGTATCCCGCCCCGTTATTTGCATCCAAGACAAGGATGTAGTCCTTGCTCACACCTTCAAATTCAGTGTTGTAAGAGCTGAAGAGCACGCCAAAACTTGTGTTGTCGGCATAAGCAATGAGATTTCCACTCACGTCTTGCAATGTTGCAGAAAAGGGCATTTCAGGGTCGGCGGTAAATTCGATTTCGAAATTCTTACCATCATTCACTGTGAATGCAAAAACATCTGACTCATCAAGTCCACTAAAACATCCTTGACCATTCAGCGTAGGGTTTTGTCCAACGTTAATTCCATTTCCACTTGGTGCATCTTGACCTAATCCGAGGTCGTTTTGTTGTCCGCAATTGAAGGAGTTCGGGTCTACGCCTTCTGTCTCGATAACGAGTGTGTAAACACCAAGGCTGGAAAAGCTCTGAACGCTGATGTAAAAAGTGCCACCAGCACCTGCGAATGTCGTGCTGTCTGCAGTTGTCACAGTCTCATCGCTGGAGCCACCAAGATAAGGACGATCAAACCATTCGCCTTGGTCATCACGAAGGTACAAGTCGGCATCTTGGTCGGCAGAATTAACCAGTGTCACCGTCAAATTTAGCCCAGGAGAAATGTCGATTTCGTACCAATCTTCGTCATCAACGTCGGTGTGGATGCACCCAGTTATTGTTGCCGATATATCGGTGCCCAAATCAACAGCACCTGCTGGGTTTGGTGGATTTGACAAGCCGCCGGAGTCTCCACCGGCATCGCCACCAGACATTGCGTCATTTTGAGCAGGACAAGATGTTGCTTTCGTGTCGATGAGCACCTCGTCGAAGGAAACGCCTACGTTATCGTCCTCATTCTTTTCATCAATTTGTTCGTCAGAGTCAACCATGACAATGACTGAATAGTTCCCACCTGGAGTGCTTGAAGGGATATTTGCAGTTAGTTGGAATGACCCGGTTTCATTGACATCAAGTGCTGCAATACTCATGTTTCCAATTTCGACATCATGGTCGGCAAGACCTCCATCAACAGAGAGCCATGCAGTAACGAGCGACGCAGGAGCCAGCATCGTCCCCGTGTTATTGACTTCAACATCAAAGATGACCCCGCCGCCAGCAGTAGCCGAAAGCGAGCCTGAAACATTTTCAATGACTAAATTCGATGCAGGAGCGGAATAATTCGTCCATACATCCATTGTCCAATTCACACCCGTTCCTGAGCGAGTGAGATTGACGTAATAGGTTCCAGAAACGCCATCATATGATGTTCCAAGACTTGACACCAATCCATCATTCCCTCCAAAAGAGGCCGATGAGTCGACATCGAGGTTTCCGTTTGTCAAATCGATATATGTGGTAACGCTCCGGTCGAGTGTGAGCGTTACATCAATGGAATGGTCGGCTGGAACATCAAAAGCAAGTACATCATTTCCTTCTATTCCATCGATACATCCAGAATAGGTTCCCGTCACATTCGTTCCAAGTGGAGTTGAAGCATTGGCTTGGTCATTTGGTGCATCGCTTCCAAGTCCAGCATCGTTCTGTCCGTTCGGGTGCAAATCGTCGCAGGATTCTCCTACCAGCATCACGCCATCAGATGCAAGGAAATTATTCGATTCATTATTTTCTGTTACGTTTCCATAACCGTCGGCAAACAGCAACCAGTAGTATGTGCCGTTTGCCAAATTCGAAGGCAGAAGGACTTGAGCTGTTGTTGTACGACTTGTGTTCTCCGCCAAAGCAGCTTCTGATTGAGAGACATCGATTAACTCGTCAGCAATGCTGTATGTTTGGTCGGTAGAGAGAACAAATTGAACTTCAAATGCATCTGATGTGGTGTTGTAAATATTTTCAACCACATATTCAACGCTCACTGTTGAACCCGGCTGCCCAGAGACAGGCTCAACAATTGAAGTGATTGTAAGGTCGGGGCGAGGGGGGGTATTGTTAGTCCATGTTCGTAGAGAATATTGTCCATCTCCGCTGTAGA
>NHFA02000057.1 GCA_002170315.2 Euryarchaeota archaeon TMED99 | reverse complement strand
GATAATCCATGTATCCAGATTCGAGTCGGTCTTGCATGACTGAGAAATTCGAATACAAAGTAGGATTCATTGCGTCGCCATTTCGTCGACCCCAAGTCATCATCAAGATCGATTCTCCACCTTCGTCTTCAATTGCATCTGCCAAATTGACAGCAGCATTTTTACTCGCAATCCAGTCTGCGTTGGTTCGATAAAATCCTGGGATTTGACTTTGATCTTGGAGAATAACATAATCCCAATCAATGCTCGGATTCCTTAGAGTCGTGTTTGACACATGGCTGGAGTTCACATCGCTCCAATGACCGGCCAGCGTTTTCCCGCCCCCCGTTAGTGCATCAGCATTGGTCACACCGAGTGACTCGATGATTGAATGTAAGGAGTTGAACGATGTGTAACTGTTTCCAAACATCAGCACGTTGTCAACAGTCGTTACATTTGTTGAGTTGTTGGTGTTGTTGCCGGTGCCGTTACCCGTGCCGTTACCTGTTCCGTTTCCACCTGTGCCGTTACCCGTTCCGTTTCCACCTGTGCCGTTACCTGTTCCGTTGCCAGTGCCGTTGCCTGAATTATTGCCTGAGCCATTGGTGTAATTGGCCCACCATGAAGCCAAATCGGGTTCGAATTCAACATCAAGAAGAAGTGTGTCTTGAACAGAACCCAAGTTTTCAACTTCGATGGAGAAGGTCGCATTAGTCCCAGAATCCATTGCAGTTAACGCTCCACCCATCGGTGAAAGATTGAGTGAAGGAAGATACGATGGGCTTACCGATACATAAACCGTAATCGAACTACTGATATTTTGGTCAGGTTCAGTCACGACAATATCGAATGAACCACTGTCGGCTGGCAGTGCACCTTCGTCGAGACGGACGATGATCGTTGTGTTTTTCGACCAAGTCGGGAAGACATTTTCCACGGTTTCTTCGCTTGGAATGATTTCCCAAACTGTTGACAAGCCCGTTGTATCAACGGTAATGTTGTATGTTTCAATCGCCGATGCATTGTTTTCGATGTTGAGAGTGATGTTACCGGAATCACCTCCCATCAGCATGATGTGGGATGTATCTGTGGATAAGAGAATACTCTGATGTGCACGAGCATGAAGTGCGAGTGGAGACATGCTTGCAAACAGCAACACGAGTACGAAGGCGACGGCACGAACTGGACGAGACGACATAAGACCGAGTCAAGCCACTGATACCTACCACTTGAGTGAATCGGCCCTACGGGCCGTCAAATATTGGCTTTTTCAGTTTCGAAGAGAATTGATTCGTTCTTGGTCGATTTGCTCCCAAGGGAAGGTTCCATTTTCACCAGGAACTCGGCCGAAATGACCTCCGGAAGCGGTGACTGAGTAAATTGGTTTGAGCAAATCGAGATCCCGAGCAATAGCACCTGGTCGGAAATCAAATGTTGATTTCACCTTGGTCGCCAAGTCACGCTCAGAAAGGTCTGAGGTTCCAAAGGTTTCAACTCGGACACTGACGGGTTCGGCGATTCCAATGACATAGGCCAATTGAATCTCACAACGGCGTGCAAGGCCAGCAGCGACGACGTGTTTCGCAGCCCACCGAGAAGCATAAGCAGCGGAGCGATCCACCTTTGAGGGATCTTTTCCGGAAAAGGCACCTCCACCGTGACGACCCATTCCACCATAGGTATCAACAATGATTTTTCGACCGGTCAATCCTGCATCTGCATAAGGGCCCCCTGGGTCAGCAAAACGCCCAGTTCCGTTGACAACAAGAGAATAATCGTCTTTCCTTAATTCAGCTGGAATGACGTGTTCAACGACATGTTCACGAACTTGCTGGTTAACATATGCAAGTTCTTCGGATTCTGAACCATTGAACTTGTCTTTGAGGTCTTTGTCGTGTTGAATAGCAATAATCACTGTGTGAACTCGAGAGACATTACCGTCTTCATCGTATTCGACAGTCACTTGAGACTTGCCATCTGGGCGCGCCCAAGGCAGAATCCCTTGCTCTCGAACAGCGGTAAGGCGACGAGTAAGGCGTTGAGAAAGTGCAGCAGCGAGTGGGAAAAAACGACCTTTCAGTTCAGAGAAATCTTCGGTCTCAGTGCAAGCATAACCGAACATCAATCCTTGGTCACCAGCACCTTGCGAGAGGAGGTCTTTATTCACGCCTTGAGCGATGTAGGATGATTGAGTCGTGATATGAACTTGTACTTCCGTGTAAGTGCTGGATGTTGCATCCATTCCAATTGCGTGAGAAGTGTAACCAACACCTGCCGCTGCTTGTCGTGCAACTGCCTCATAGTCTGGCGCTTCGCCGCTAAGTGATACTTCACCTGCGAGAACAATCAAGCCCAATTCTTCCTTGCCCTTCACACACGTTTCAACAGCGACTCGCGCATTTGCATCGACTGCAAGGCAAGCATCAACAATAGCATCAGAAATGGTATCGCACAATTTGTCAGGGTGGCCGCGAGTTACGGATTCGGATGAAAACAAGTCACCAGTCATGATGTGGGCGCCAATCCACGCCTATATGAATAAACCGCTTAATTGCCAAATCAATAATTCCTAAAAGGAATAAAAGTGAAGAAAATACGGAACTGAGTCATTCAAAACGATGCCAATGAAACGAATGGTTGATGTTCTGGACCCGTCCCCCCACCATCATGACCACTTGGGTACCGACCGCATACCGAACACACACATTGGGTGAAATTCAAACCAAAGGGGCTGATTTAGTTGGCCAAGAAGTCACCGTTTGTGGATTCATGGAAGCAAATCGCGGCAAAGGAGCAATCTGCTTTGTCGACCTGCGAGATGGAACAGCCACAACTCAAATTTTCTTGAAAGGTGACAACGTTGGGGAAGAGGCGTTAGACATGATTCAACGAATGACTCGAGAATCTACTTTGCAATTTACTGGAATTGTTTCCGAAAAAAGACCACCTAAAGTGAAAGAGGGTGAACCAACCCCTCCTCCAGCATACGAGGTTGTCGCATCATCTGTCAACCTCATTTCTCGTGCAGTCGCTCCTTTGCCTCTTGGAATCACGGATACGGTTCATGTGGCACTTGATACACGACTCGACAACAGATTCCTTGACTTACGACGCTCTCATGTGAATGCAATGTTCCACCTAAGAGGGAAGATTTTGCAGTATGGTCGAGAAGCACTCATCAATGAAGGGTTCTTTGAAACCCACACCCCGAAAATTGTAGCAACTGCAACCGAAGGCGGAACCGACCTTTTCCCCATGATGTACTTTGACACACCTGCTTTCCTCAACCAATCCCCTCAACTTTTCAAGCAATTGTGTATGTCTGGCGGACTTGAGAGAGTCTTCGAAGTTGGACCTGCTTTCCGCGCAGAAAAGCACGACACATATCGACATTTGAACGAATTTATCTCTTTTGATATCGAATGTTCATGGGCGAACGATGATGATGTAATGGGCGTACTTGAACGAATGATTCACCACATGTGGAAATCGGTCGCCAATGATCCAGAATCTCAGCAATTCATCCAGACCATCAACGCTTATCGAGCTACCCAAGATGAAGAGCCAGTGGAAGTTATCGTCCCGGAATTACCGTTCCCGAGATTGTCGTATTGCGATGCAATTGAAACCATTCAACGTAAAGGAGGTAAAATCGAATGGGGCGACGATATCGATGCAGAGAACTCGGACCTTCTCGCGGAAGACTTACCTCAATTTTACTTCCTTCCTCGCTGGCCAATGGATCTTAAACCGTTCTACATACACCATGTTGAAGGTGAAGATGGAAGCACTGGCCGACAACTTAGCAGAGGTTTTGACCTTAACTTCGGCAGAGATGAATTAACCTCTGGCGGTCAACGTGAACATCGTATTGATGTGCTTATTGAGAATCTTAAAGCCATGGATTTAGACCCTGAAGAGTTTGAGTTCTATGTTGCTGGATTCCGTCATGGAGTGCCTCCGCATGCAGGATGGGGATTGGGTGTCGAAAGAATCTTGATGAAACTCACGGGCTCGAAAAACGTCCGTGAAACTGTTCTCTTCCCTCGAGACCGACGACGTGTCAGCCCGTGAGTCAAGAAACGACGTGGGAGTGTTCAAGAACCTCTCCTCATTGCGTTGCTTCATGCATGAATTGATTTATTTTGAATCTCCAGGATTTGCCGAAACTTCACGATTTTGCCTTGAACTCTCAGGACTTGAATGGAAGAATACCGTGGTTGACTGGGACGGATATATGCAATTGAAACAGCAGGGCGAATTGCCTTGGGGTGTCCTGCCAATCATACGAACTCCGAACGGTGTTGTGGCCGAATCGAATGCACTTTTACGCTATACTGGAGCCTTAGCCGGACTTGAACCTGATGACCTCTTTACTCGTACGAAAGTCGATGAGTTAGTCGAAGTCATCAACGGATGGAGAGAAGCGTTCGTACCCACGTTCTCAATTCAAGACATGGATGAAAAGATAGCAGCAAGAGAAAAATTATTTTCTGAAGACGGTAAAATGGACCTCGCAATGAAAGCTATTTCGGAAGTGTTTGAAGATTCGACAACAGGGTGGTTGGCAAATACCGAAACAATGACCATTGCCGACATCAAGGCATTTATGGATACCTTCAACCTCTTTTCGGGTGAATTTGATGGTGTGACTGCAAAAATGCTGGCAAATTACCCATCACTCCTTGCATTCCATGAGAAGATGTCAAACGAACCGAAGGTCAAAAAATACTACGACAATGATGACAAAGCAAGATGGATGTATCGTCCAAATGCTTTCGCAGATATCGGAACATCACAACATATCTGACGGTAAGTCTCTTGAAGAAAATCGAGTCACAGAGCCATCCTTTTTGACAAGGAACTTTTCAAAGTTCCAACGAATATCTCCACTGTGGCCATCTGCACCCGTTGATTGACTGAGTTCGTGGAACAAAGCGTGTTGATGTTCGCCTTTGACATCTATTTTGGCCATCAATGGAAAAGTCACATTGTATGTTGAAGCAGTGAAATCACAGATTTCTTGATGAGTGCCCGGCTCTTGTCCGCCAAATTGATTGCATGGAAAACCAATAACGGTAACATTACTTTGAATTGATGCAGCTTGCAAATCGGTGTATTGCTTGGTAAAGCCACACGCACTTGCAACATTCACCACAATCCAGTGTTCTGAACTTGGGTCAGCAAGCATTCGTAGTGTTGTCATTTCGCCATTCATATTTTCAAATTCGATATCAAGTGGATTACTCATATGGTCTTCTCTTTGATGTCACGGTTTAAAATGTTGTAAGTACGAACTCAAGAGTAAGGGTGATACATGACGCCTTACTGCATTCGGTTATGGCAGTCGACCGTATGCAATGGGGGGCGGAAGACTGGCAATTTGCAGATTTACATATGCCAGATGATCCTTCTCCTTTCCAAAAAGATGTAGGCATTCCTTGCATCATGCTCATTCATGGTGGATTTTGGAAAAAATCTTGGACCAGCGAACTGATGAAACCCATTGCCCAAGACCTTGCTGAAGCCGGAGTTGCTGCTTGGAACATCGAATTCAAGGGATGGAGCGATGGAGATGAAGGTGTCTGGATGGACACTCTTTCAGATGTCTTGCGGGCTTGGGGGCAACTTGCACTTCTTCCCGGAATCGACATCACACGTTCCATGGTAATGGGGCATTCCGCAGGAGGCCATCTTGCGCTGCTGTTGGCAGCAAAAGCAGAGAGGAAGCCTTGGCTGGCGATTGCTCAAGCCCCAATAACGGACATCCTTGGTGCTGATCGAGCAAAACTTTCCGATGAAGGTGATGCTGTGAGGAGGTGGATTGGTTGCAGTCCAGAGGAAAATCCAACTTTATGGGACCAATTAAATCCGATTAACCACGAACCGACTGCACCGGTTTTACTGATTCATGGAGACAGGGACGCTGATGTTCCTAAGGAGCAATCAGACACATATGCACGTATAATGAGCGCAAAAGGAACTGATGTGCAAAAACTTTGGCTACCTGGCGACCACTATTCGCTCATCGATGTAGCATCGGATGATTGGTTGGTGGAATTGGATGCAATTCTGGACTGGCTTTGAAAAACGAAAGACCCTTTGAGGAGTAGCCTCTCGCCTCATCATGGACCTCCTCGGCAACGACTACCCATACTCGTCAACCGCACTCTCAGGAAAGCATGTATTGGTTTGTGGCGCAAGTAAGGGCATTGGTGCTGCAACTGCTAAAATGATGGCAAAAGCGGGAGCTGATGTAACAGTGAGTGCACGAAGTCACGACGATCTCGTACATCTCTGTGAAGAATTGACTCAGCTTGGTAGCGGTCAGCATGCACCACTCGTACTCGACTTAGAAGATACGAGTTCTATCCAACCAGCAATACAGATTTTGGTGGAACAACGTGGCCCGATTCATATTTTGGTGAACAATGCAGGAGGTCCACCAGGTGGCCCATTACTCAGCAATTCAGTGGAAGACTTTGAGGCTCCATTCAAACGACATCTTCACGCCGCTCATACCTTGACTCAAATCTTGGCACCTGCAATGGAGGAAGTTGGTTTTGGACGAATCATACAAATCATCTCGACTTCTGTCAAAGAACCAATTCCAAACATCGGACTCTCCAACACTCTTCGTGGTGCTATGGCATCATGGGCAAAAAGTCTGTCTCGGGAGTTGGCACCATGCATTACCATCAACAATGTGTTACCTGGATTCACAGACACCGGACGTCTGGGCTCTCTCGCCTCTTCAATACATCAACGAACTGGCAAAAGTATCGAAGATGTACATGAAGGCTGGATGAGTCAAGTTCCAATTAACCGGTTGATTGACCCACTGGAAACTGCATCAGCAATCACCTTCCTTGCCCTCCCTGCATCGGGTGGGATTCGAGGAGTAAGTTTAGCGGTCGACGGCGGTCGATTGAGAAGTATTTGATTACTTTTTGATCTCAAACCACACAGGATAGTGGTCAGAAATATCACTGTCCGAGAAAGAAGTGTCGACCCCCCAGGTTCCAACGAGTCGTCCATCAAGGTCGCCATTGGTCACAATACGGTCGTAAGCACAATAACTGTCAGAAACTGTTGTGTCAACATTGTTTTCAATAATCCAAGTATAATTGGAATGTGCAAGAGGAGAGTTGGAAAGTTCATTGGAAGATACATAGGAGCATGCGGCGTTAAAATCACCAAGAATCACAACTTCTGATTCATTCGGATTGCTTTCGAGATAGGTATTTACTACGTGTGGTAACGCATCGATTTCATCAATCGTTTCTTCACCAGGCTTCGTGTGAACAGTGATAAGACTCAAATCAAAACCTGTCCCAGTGCCGTTGTTATCAAGAACTTCGAATTGACCGATAAACGGTTCACGTTGGAATGAATCATCGATACTATCGTTGTGTAAAGTGCCGTTCCCAATGGCATAAAAGACAGAGGTGTTGTAGTAAAACGCATATTGTTCTTGCGAGGATTGGTCGTCGTCTTGCATACCGCTACGAGGGCTTAGAAGCATGTCCCAAGGTGTTGAAGATTTGGCGTTAATCGCATCAAGGAAATCATAGGGAACCGTTTGGTCGATGTCTTTTATCTCTTGGACAGCGACCAAATCATAAGAGAGAATGATGTCAACCAGAGCATCAACTACTGCTGGTTTACCCATTTTGGTTTCACCAAATACTTTGATGTTAAATGTTGCAATTCGAGCAACTTCTGAACGGTTGAGTTCTGGAGCACGTGCCTCATCTGTAGAAGAATTGTTTTCAATGTAAATCGTTGTCGTTTCATCTTCGCCTGGGACCAAGACATAAACAACCTCTGAATCACCGGAAAGGAGCGATTGTAAGGCGATGGGAGCGAGAATAAGGATAGCAACGAGGCTTAGACCCTGTAAATATCCGCCGTAGTCACCCATGAAGAGTGGTAGAACCTTCTAGTTATGAACATTTAAGTTTGTAGAAACTGAACACATAGGTTCTTGACGCGAGCGGATAGCGCACAGCCATGAACGGGGAAGTTAGTCCTGAGCAAGCGCGAAAAATTCTCGACATGCTCACCGATGGAGGTGCGATGGATGAACTCAATACGCCATTGGCACTCCACCTCTCTTCATTAGCCTTAGAACTTGATGATGCTGAACTCGCAGAGCGTCTCCTGCTTCATGCGAAAGCCAACGCTAGCGATGAAATTGAACAAGGGTGGGCCGACTTTGAAAAACTGAAATACGATGAACATGGGATCGACTCCTTTGCTGAACTCGGTGCTAAATCAGAGTTAATTGAAGGCGGAACATCTCTCGCAGCAGCAATTTCACACCACGTTGCCTTGTTACATTTGAGTCAAGAAGAATATGAAGAGGCACAGACATTTGCGTCTCGGTCTCTCCGACTTCGAGAGAAGGTCGAAGATTTGAGCGGTATTTCCTACGGGCTTGCTCTGCTTGAAACATGCTCAAAAAAATTAGAAGATTACGACACTGCTTTGGTTCATGGAACGCGACGAATTGAACTGGCTATGCAAATGAAGGATGAAGAGGCTCAAATCGAGGCCATGGCCGACTTAGCCCATACTCAAGCGACCGTCGGAAATTTTGCTGCTTCAAAGGATTTGTATGAGCAATCACTCGACCTTTCAGTCGAACGTGAAGACCTCTCTGGGCAACTTGTCGCTCGGTGGGGACTGGCAGATCTTGCTGAGATTGCTGAGGATTATGAAACGGCCATGTTACAGCTTTCGGATTGTCTGCATTCATTCCTCAATGCAGGTCTACCTACTCCATTGGCTGTTCGACAACGCATTGAAGATTTAACAAATTTTAATTCTCAAGGTACTGGAGAAAAATCAAAGGAGTAATCATCTCAAATCGCCACACTCGTTATGATGTGGTTTCGATTGGAAGGATTGTTGGCGACCATGGAGCATGACATATTCTTCTCAATCAGTCAAACTCCGGATTCCGCGGGTTTGATTCCTACTGAGCAAGAGATGTTTACGAATTACTTCCAACAATTGAAGCGTGCCGACGAACTTGGTTTTGGAGTCGGATGGATTGCTCAAGCCCATTTATCGACTGAAATTCAAAAGTCAAACAGTCAACCCGTCGTGCCTCATTGGCAAGGTGAAGTTGGGCTTTGTACTGATTTTCCTCAACTCGCCATGGAATCTTTCCGTCGAACCAAAAATATCGAAATTGGTAGTGCAGTGCTCTCCATACTCGCATCAGGCGGCCCTATAGCGCAAGCTGAAAGAATTGCCAATACTCTTCAATTACACGGACTCAATCCAGAGGAGAATCGTAAACTGCATGTCGGTTTTTCTGCTGGAAGATTTGAGTTCATGGCTCGTCCTTATGGGATTACACCTCGTAATTCCATTGAAGAAGCAGCATGGCCTGCTCTTCGAGGTCAAATTTTTATGGAAGCTGGTGACATCTTTTTGAGGTTGCTTCGTGGAGATGTTGTCAATTCAAATACGACGCGTTCGACAATTCTACGTAGAGAAAATTTCCGTAGTGATGAAGATTGGGTCAAAGTCCAGCAAGCCGCAGTTGAGTTTGAAGATTTGAAAGATGCACCCGAAGAGATTGAAATTCCAAAACGATACGTCTTTGAAGATTTGAAAATTGTTCCTCAAGACTTCCGCAGAGAGTTACTCGTGATGATAGCGGGAACGCATGACCCCAAAGCACAAGTTTTCCTCAATTCAATTCTTCCAGTGAGAGTATTCAATTTATCGATAACGAAACCAGAAATCATTGATGCCACCCATGAGCGAATGCGAGAATCATTTCACCCCGATGGTGGAACTTGGCAACGCAGAGATATGCCACGGACTTCGTTTGTATTTCTCAATGCTGAACAAAATCTAACCCCTGAACAACAAAGTGCTGCGGCCAATGAAGAGGCAAAAGCAGCACTCGGCGCTTATTGGAATGCTTTAGAAGGAACCATTGACCCTTCAAAGGTAGAAAATGCTGCTCAGAATGCCCTCATCGGAAACGTCGAAGAAGTGGCACAGCAAATTCTTGAACGATTCCATTCTGAAGACAGAATTATGGCTTGGTTCGATTTCTTCAATCACGATTCAAACCGTGTCTGCAGAGATATGACTGCTTACATGGAACAGGTCGTTCCTCGGGTCGAAAAGATACTAGCAGAGAGGTGAAAAAGTGACCATTGAACACGATACTCCTTCGGCTGTTGAACCAGGAAGACCGGGAAGCTCTCTTTATCCTGAATCGCCTTTGGGAGAGAAAGTAGAAGGAATCCCAACTGGCCGTGAAGTTGCTTGGGAACCGCTGGTTGATTATCGTAGAAACGGCGTGTCAGAAACGACGATTCATGGTGCGATTGCATGGGCTCATGGCGATGAAGTCATCCATTCTTTTGGAGGCAATGTTTTGTGCTATGGTCGTTCGATGATGAAACCATTCATGCTCAAAGCATTTACCAAAGAGTTAGAAGATACTTCATGGGAACAAAAGGCGATTGCTGTTGCATCACATAATGGAGATACTGAACACGTAGCTGCTGCACAATCTCTTCTTTCTGTAGAAGAATGGCCGCTGATGCTAACACCACTGGATGTGCCATTGATACAATTTGGACGACAGGTTCGTCGACCTCGAAGATGGTTCCATACATGCTCTGGAGAACATGCGGCAATTCTTCACGGCTGCCGTAAAAAAGGCTGGAACCGTGCAGGATATACGCTTCCAACTCACGAAGTCTTTGATGCCTACATGGCTGAGATACGAACCTATCTTGGAGAGGATTGGAAACCACTACGTATCGCAAAAGATGGATGTGGTCTTCCAACAGTATCCAACACCGTTGCAGAATTAGCGCAAATCTATGCGGGTTTAGTCCGNGATAAAAATAANGATTGGATATGGGAATCAATGATTCGAAATCCCGATCTNGTCGGAGGCTTCAATCGANTGGATTCGACGGTCCTCAAAGCAGGAGGTGGGAAAGTCATCGCCAAGGAAGGAGCCGACGGATTNCTTGGTTTAGCNATTGAACATCCAGATTATCCCAAAGGTTTGGGAATCGTGGTCAAGATTGCACATGGATGGAATTCTCAAGCAATGTGGTATGTTGCTCGTGCTGTCTTAGGAGTTCTTGGGATTGATTTACGCAACCCCTACCCGTTGCATCGGCAAAAAGCATTCATCGTTCCTGGAATCGTTCCCGAACGCTACTTGCCTGCTCTTGAGAAACTGCCTACATGGGATGAGTGGGATCCTGACCAAGACCGCTGGTTGTATGATGTCGAGGCGTGAGTATGCACACGATTGGAAATTTCATTGCAGGTTCATTTTCTCCTGCCCATGGCGGACGAACCATTAATGATTATAATCCAGCAACTGAAGCGATTCTCGCTACAATTCCGCGTTCTCAGGGAGAAGATGTTGAACGTGCAGTAAACGCTGCTCACTCTGCACAGGATGAGTGGTCAAAACTCACTCTCGAACAACGCGCACATTGGCTTGACAAAATTGCTGATGCGCTTGAACATAAAAGCGAGCAGATTGCGAATACGGAATCGAGAGATACAGGCAAGCCTATTGCACTGGCACGAAGGGTTGATGCAGCCCGTTCGGTGAGTAATTTCCGATTTTTTGCAGAATTTGGACGTCAACAAACCCAGCAAACATTCCAAATGGAAGACGCGCTCAATGTCGTACATCGTTCCCCAGTTGGAACGGTTGGCCTCATTACTCCATGGAATCTCCCACTGTATTTGCTTACGTGGAAAGTCGCTCCTGCTCTCTTGATGGGAAATACGATTGTCGCTAAACCAAGTGAAGTCACACCTCTCACAGCACACCTTTTGGCGGAAACTTTACTCGAACTCGAGTTACCAAAAGGAGTTTTCAATCTTGTACACGGACTCGGACCTGAAGTGGGTCAAGCCATTCTCGAACATCCAGGAATCAAGGCTATCTCGTTTACTGGCGGAACCGAAACAGGAAGAATAGTGGCACGAACTGCTGCTCCAATGTTCAAAAAATTATCTCTCGAACTCGGTGGTAAGAATGCCACTGTCGTGTTTGCAGACGCAGACATGGAAAAGGCAGTGGAAGGTGCAGTTCGCGCTGCCTTTACCAATTCCGGCCAAGTATGCCTGTGTGGTTCTCGAATTTTTATTGAAGAGGAAATCGTTGAACAGTTCACCCGTCGCTTTGTCGAAAAAGTCGATGCCATACGAGTTGGAAATCCCATGGATGAAGAAACGGAGATGGGCACAGTGATTTCACCTGAACACCTCCTCAAGATTGAATCCTATATCGACTTGGCACAAAAGGAAGGCGGAGTGATTTTGACCGGAGGTACTCGAGAAATGACTGGATATAATGGACCGGATGGAACTGGAGCATTTTTACGGCCTACGGTTGTTGGAAATCTACCGCATACATCACGGTGTGCAACCGAAGAGATTTTTGGCCCGATGGTCACTTTACATACATTCTCAACAGAGCAAGATGCTTTGGAAATGGTCAATGCATCTGAATACGGTTTAGCAGGTTCCGTTTGGACGTCAGACATTGAACGAGGACAGCGGTTTTCAACCCAAATCGATTCCGGCATCGTATGGGTAAACACATGGCTTCATCGAGACCTTCGAACGCCCTTTGGTGGTGTTAAGAATTCCGGAGTTGGGCGCGAAGGTGGCCAGTGGTCACTCGATTTCTTTTCAGAATTAACAAACATCTGTATCAAAGATTCTGATGAGAATTGACAAACATATCTTCAAAAGGTCATCGTCATTTCTCAGCACATGGTCGCTCTACCTCTTTTCGTATTACCCATGGTATTGATGCCCGGGGAAATTCAAGAACTGCGAGTGTTCGAGCCTCGCTACAGGCAAATGCTCGATGACTGTTTGTTGGATGAGCGAAACTTCGGTTTGGTCATGAACGACCCCTTTCAACCCGTGAATGGATGGGATGGCCCCCGACAACACGGATGTGAAGTTGAAATATTGCATCATGAAACCAAAGGCAGTAACCACTTTCTACAAATCATTGGCCGTAGAAGATTCACAATACTCGATATTGCAAAGCCAGCATTACCTCCATTTAGCGACCCCATGTTTGAACCTCATGTGGGTGAAGAAGGCTTGCTTCCTGACCTGCAAACTCTTTTCGAACTGATTCCAGAAGATGTCGAGAGTACAAAACTCTACATTAGTGCTGAAGTCGAATTTCATGCTCAAGAAGAAGAGACTACGGAGGACCAGCAGGAAGTTCTCAAGGAAATTCTCGATCATGTTCTTCACCGAATCGGGAAAGTTCTTCGTATCGAAGAAGACATACTCATGCAATGGGTCAAGGAAAGAGTTGACTACTCTATTAGCGAAGACCCAAACTCAGTCTATACTGTCTCTGCATTGGTTGTCAATGAGTTGGAGTCAAAGCAACAGATACTGGCTTGTAATACTCTCGAAGAAGCACTTGAAGAACTTCTTCATCATGTAGAAATGATTCAAGAAGAAGAGTAATTTCTACCGGCGAGGGTTTCAAAACAGACTTGACCGTCGCACAACCATGTCGGTTCATGCGAAAGCGAGGAAAGTCACCACGCACACCCTTCTTGAGATGAAGCGTGCTGGTGAAAAAATCACTATGCTTACTGCCTATGATTACTCATTGGCAAAACTCGTCGACCAAGCCGGAGTCGATGTCATCCTCGTAGGAGATTCCGCATCAAACGTAATGGCAGGACAAGTGACGACCGTTCCAATTACACTCGAGCACATGATTTACCATGCACAATGTGTTCAACGTGCTGTTGACCGGGCTTTAATCGTCGTTGATATGCCATTTGGAACGTATCAAGGAAACTCCGCAATTGCTCTTGAATCCGCAATCAGAATCATGAAAGAATCTGAAGGCCACGCAGTGAAACTTGAAGGAGGGGCTGAAATTCTGCAATCCGTAGAACGAATTCTCACCGCTGGAATACCTGTGATGGGGCACTTAGGTCTCACTCCTCAATCGATTTACAAATTTGGAACATACACGGTCCGCGCAAAAGAAGACGAAGAGGCTGAGAAACTCATTGAAGACGCTAAACTGCTTGAAGCAGCGGGATGTTTTGCGATTGTTCTTGAAAAAATCCCTCGTGAATTGGCTCTCAAAGTCAGTCAGGCAATTAACATTCCAACCATCGGAATTGGGGCTGGCCCAGACTGTGACGGTCAAGTCTTGGTCCTGCATGATTTACTTGGAATCACCATGGATTTCTCCCCTCGATTCCTTCGCCGCTACCTCAATTTAGCCGAAGATATCGATGGAGCGATCAAGTCCTATTGTGCAGATGTTCGCTCAGGTGATTTCCCGAACGATGGAGAAAGTTATACTTCATAATCAAAGGAATTGGGTGTAGGCGAATATTCCGCCGGCTAGAGCTCCCAAGTTGATTCCAAAGGCGTGCCACAGTCCATATCGGAACGGGGGGAGATTGTAACGCCCCCAATCTGTGCTCACCCAAACCCAAACCAGTAATGCTCCATACCCACCACAAAACATCGCCCCCCAACCTGAGAGCCAAATGACTGAGAAAAGCAAACCGAGGGAAGCCAATCCAAGGGTGTATTCTCTCCATCGGGATGCTTCATCATCCAAGAGTATCCTGTAAAGTAAGGGTGACAAGACCAAACTGACCAAAAAAGCACCATGAACGGGGTTGGGCAAATTTATTTCACCAATCTGGGGCATAACTTTCCATTGCCAAAGTCCACCGACCAGTGCACCGAAAAAAGCCGGAGCCAAGATGTGTCTCAATCCCGTTTCCATGTCCAATGCTCGAGCGATGAAAGGAGCATCGGCTGGCACTTCAACCCGGTCACTCTCTGCGCCCATACATCTCGTAAGTTGAGGGGTTGTTTGAGGGTTATGTCATGAAATGATGTGAAGATGCGTTCTCCGATGCCGATATAATCCCCCAGCGCTTGGGTGCAACCATGACGAAGGGAGAAATTGTCGCGGGCTGTTTAGCACCTCACCCACCCCACCTCGTCTATGCAGAGAATCCTCCGCAAAATGAACCTGTAGCAGAAGGCGGTTGGGAGCAATTGCGCTGGGGATATGAACGATTACGTGAATCGCTTGCTGATGTCGAATATGACGCAATCGTATTGCTTTCTCCACACTGGCAAACCTATGTCGGCACTCATTTCCTTGGTTTACCTCATTTCAAGAACCTGTCCGTCGACCCCGTATTTCCGAATCTCTTTCGTTATCATTACGAGCTCGATATTGATGTCGAACTTTCACAACAAATCCATGACCGAGCTGCAGAAGCAGGTTTGGCTACCAAAATGATGAACAATCCCGATTTCAGAGTCGATTACGGAACCATTACCACCGGGCACATGTTTAATCCTGGATGGGATAAGCCATTCGTCGTGATTTCAAGCAACCGCTCAAGGGATTACTACTCTGTTGAAGTTATGCAAGAAATGATGATGGAACTTGGACGAGTGACTCGTGAAGCAATTTTAGCGAGTGGAAAGAAAGTCGTCGTTTTAGCCAGTAATTCTCTTTCGCATCGACATTTTACAACTGAATCAGCAATTCCAGAAGACATGAGTAAAGAGCACATTACCAGTCATGCAATGCACCTATGGGATATGCGAATGATCGAATACTTCCGTACAGGACAAGCGCAAAGAATCATCGATGAAATGCCAGAATTCACTGAACAAGCCATCGCAGAAAGCGACGGTGGTGGACTCACATGGTTACTTTCAACTCTTGACCTCCCTACATACCCCGGTATTCTTCACGGATACGGCACCATCATCGGCACGGGGAATGCCATTGTTGAATGGCCTGCCCGAAATCATAAGGAGGCTTGAACATGAGGAATGGAGAATTGATTGGCTCATACATTGTACCGGTTCATCCTCACACGATTTTGGTACCTGAACAAAACGAGGGATGGAGTCGATTGCGAGAAGCGTATGATACGGCAGCACAGCGAATCAAAGACAGTGGTGCTGACCTTCTCATCATCTATTCAACAACTTGGCCAAGCATCATTGGACACCAAATCATTGCAGACCCAAATCCAGAATGGGTCATGGTTGACCATGACTTTCACGATTTAGGGTCGATTCCATATTCGTTTAATATCGATGAGGATTTTGCTCATGCATGGGATAAGGCAAATGAAAAACGCGGACTCAAAAGTCGAACGGTCGCTTACCATGGATTTCCAATCGATGTTGGTTCTGTAGTTGCTCTCAAACTTCTCAATCCGGACAATTCAATTCCTGCGGTCATCGTTTCATCCAATGTGTATGCCAACCGTTCAGAAACAACCGTTCTTGCCAAAGCATGTATGGATGTCGTGAAGGCAACAGGTCGAAAAGCCGTTGCCGTCACTGCAATGTCCCTTTCAAATCGGATGTTCACCACTCCAATTGAACCGAAAGACGACCGCATTCACTCACTCAAAGACGATGAATGGAATCGTAAAATCCTCGAATTCCTCGGCGAAGGAAGACTTGAGGATGTCGGACAATTATCCCGCACGATTCATCAACAAATTCGAGTCAATAAAGTCGTTGCATTCAAGCCAATGTGGTGGCTTTCGGGTATGAATCAAAACAGAAATAACCTCACTGGTGAAGTTCTTGCTTACGAAGCGATTCATGGTGCTGGAGGAGCGGTTGTTCACCTTGACCCAACACCATCGGGCACGGGTGACAAAGAATACGATGAAGATGATGTCGAGTATTTTGCTGGTGAACGAAATGTCTTGGATGCAGAACACGATGTCATTGTCGAAGCGGAGTCGATTACGGAGCCAGTTTCAAAAGCAATAGAGACAAACGGTCCCGCTCTTTGGGAACCTACGGAAAGTGAAGATTCAGTGAACAGTAATGCTGCACCAAAGCCTGTTGGCGCTTATCCACACGCACGCCGAGTTGGAGATTTACTCTACCTCTCAGGCGTTGGTCCTCGCCAACCCGGTACAAATTCGATACCAGGGGGGCCAATACATGATGAAAATGGCAACCCATTGAATTACGATATCAAAGCACAAACACAAGCTGTCATCGATAACATCACTCGGATTTTGGAAGAAGCTGGGGGTTCTTTGGCAGATGTGCTCGATGTCACCTCGTTTCTGGTCGACATGGATCGTGATTTTCAAGGCTACAACGAAGTGTGGGCTGAAACATTAGGTCAAGTCGGTCCAACTCGAACAACACTCGCTATCAAAGCACTGCCCACGCCCATTGCAGTAGAAATGAAAGTTATTGCCAAAGCACCCGCAACAGATTAACTTCCGCATTCCGGCAAGGTTTGAGGAGAATAAATGAAAGAAAATATATGCCTTGGTCATATAGACACAAATAAGAACCACATGTGGTTAGATTTCGGGGAATCATTATGCCACTCAAAACTGCTAGTAAAGTCCTCAAAGGTGATGTAAATATCGTCGATGCTGTAAAAACTCAACTTGAAAGATCTTTGAGTTTAATCGGTGTCATCATAATTTCACTTTCAGCAATGATTGGTTCTGGACTTTTCGTCCTTCCGTCATTTGCTGCGGCAATTATGGGTCCCGGTATTTGGCTCGCCTTTTTGCTGTCGGCATTGGTCGTACTACCTGGGGCGTATTCAAAATCCGAATTAGCCTCGACAATGCCTGAAAGCGGCGGCTCATATGTCTACTTAGAACGGACATTTGGACCGATTTTGGGAACAATTAGCGGTCTTGGATTATGGGCTTCTTTCCTGTTAAAGTCTGCATTTGCATTGATTGGTTTTTCAGCTTACATGTATACGGTAACTACTTATTTTGACGTCACAGTGAATGCACTCACAGTAACGATGTCTGCCTTGGTACTGATTACAATCCTCAACATTTTCGGAATCAAAAAGGTCAAATCTTTTCAAACCCCGATTCTAGCATTTACAACAATATTACTCGTCATAATTTGCATATTCCAGTTATTTGATGGAAACACTGACTTTTCTCGACCGATAGATGGTGCTTTTGATGTCTCCAAGAATGATCCAATGCTACTTGCTGAGGCAGCAGCTTTGGTGTTTGTTGCGTATGCTGGAATCATTAAAGTCGGCGCAATTGGGGGAGAAGTAAAGAATCCCCAGAAGAATTTGCCTCACGGAATTTTACTTTCTCTCTTACTGGTGACCATATTGTATTGTGCCGTTACTTTCGTCATGATGGCATCGGTCGATGGGACGTGGTGGATTGGTGAAGATGGAAAGACCAGAGAAGACCCTGTGTTTGCTTTCGTCGATGCCGTTGCTTCCACAAAAGTAGGTCTTGCTATGGCCACTTTAGCAGTTCTTACAATGATATCAGGTGCACTTTCTGGAGTCTTAGCAGCCTCACGATTTTTATTCGCAATTGCTCGAGATAATTTGCTTCCACAACCATTGGAAGACATCAACAT
>NHFA02000056.1 GCA_002170315.2 Euryarchaeota archaeon TMED99 | reverse complement strand
TAGCAGCTGAAAATTTCGAACACTATGGCGTGTCAACTGCAACTTTAGAAATCGAGGATGTTGATATGTTAGGCGACCAGGGTTTCATCATTTACGTCAAAGGTACACCGGGTGACAACAATGGCAATGGCATCCATGACTATTGTGAAAATATAATTGTGAATGCCACACATTCTGGAGATTGGATGAGCAGTCCATGGAATGCTGAATCAACACCGAATGCTGCGGATGAAACAAGGCAAGTCTTCCAACTCGAGATTTCTCATGACGGCAGTGGTTGCGATGCACAACACTGGCCGAAGGAAAAATGGAAGAATGATACCCAATTGGTGAAAATTGGACGTGCCTGCTATGGGTGTATGGCAGGAAACACAACAATCACAGCCGAATACGTATCCAGTGAAGGCATAAATCCTCCTGCTCCAATGTGGATTCAAGACGGTGAGGTGCTTGTCGGCTCTACAGTCATGACAATTTTTGGTTCGATTTTCGCAGGCATTGGCACATTGACTCTTCTCGGCGTTCTCGTCATATTTTTGAAATTAAAAGAAGAAAGGAAGAAAGTACTTGAAGAGGAGAAAGAGCCAATTGAGATTATTGAATCGATTCCAGGTCAACCGGTACGCTTCAGAATCAATGACCCTCCGAAGGGGAGGGATGCATGGATAGGTATCTATCCTGCAAGTACTGGAGATTTAGACCACGGTGATCGATGGAGCTGGTTGAGAGATATTGATGCGAGCAATGCCACATTACCGGGACAACCTGCAGGCAAGTGGAGCATCCGCGTCTTCAAAGATGGCGGATATAAACTCCAGAATCGCGTGGATTTCGAGATTCATAGTAGTTCCCAGCAACTCTCTGCGACTACCTCATCCGAAGGTACAGTTGCAGGAAATGCAACAATCACAACCTCCAAATCCACATACACGATTGATGAAGGCATCGATTTCTCTTTCACCGCATCCAAACTACCCGATGACGCTTGGATCGGAATCGTACCCGTAGCGATACCTCATGGCGATGAAGCAGTCAACGATGGCCACGATACCAGTTATGAGTATCTTGGAGGCAGGACCAAAGGCGACATCACCCTGCCCAACCCTGGATTGGGAACGTGGACTCTAAGGCTTCATGATACGGACAACAATGGTCGAGAGCTTACACACGTCGTCTTCGAGGTTGTTTCATCTCTGGGCAGTTCAGAACGCTTGCATAAGGGTCGCTCCTGTGAAATCAAAATCTTAGAAGCGACTATGGGTAAGCCAATTCGCTTCAATGTGAACAACCGTCCAAGTGGTGGCGAGGCTTGGTTTGGGTTGTATCATGAGGGAGCGACTGACCAAGAGCATGGAAATCAACACCAAAACTGGATGTATTTCCGAGATGTAGGCCAAAATGAACTCTCACTTCCAGCCAAATCAGCAGGCAGGTGGAGCATTAGAGTCTTTTCAGATGGTGGCTATAACCAGATTGGGCGATTAGATTTTGACATTGTTGATCATAAATCTTCAGATTCTGCCAAAAAGATACAGTCAGTATTCAAAGAGCCGGCAGTGAAAAGGATACCAGCTAAATCCATGCCCCCGAGCGTAACCGTTTCAGGAGCCGGAAGTTCAGAAGTGAATGGCACCTACGTATTCAAGCCAGGCAAACATGAAAATAG
Organism: Euryarchaeota archaeon TMED99; assembly: GCA_002170315.2. Taxonomy (GTDB): domain Archaea; phylum Thermoplasmatota; class Poseidoniia; order Poseidoniales; family Poseidoniaceae; genus MGIIa-L1. The sequence goes on along the minus strand of NHFA02000056.1, from coordinate 9,349 downwards.
GCACTGGAGTACTATCGCTGGCCATTACCAACATACTCAGAACCCAGAGATTTTCATCGCCTTCCAAGACTGCGGAACAAACCATCAACGCCCGGATTGGAACAAGTGGATGATTATCTCGAAAATTGGAGTTCTCTATGCTGCGCATACCGGTGGAAAAATCGGAGTTCCACCGCGAGACGGCGGCTGGGAAACCGTTGACAGTTGGGGAAATCCGGGTGCACCCGGCGGTAAACATCCGGCACCAACTGTCAGACACGGTGAGCAAGCGTCCAAAGAGTCGAGCAGTGAAGCAAAAACCAATTTCTGGGATTCAATTGAATGATTATCCAAGTAATTTGTCGATGTTGATGATTGGTGAAACTCGCTGTTGAATCATCATCAGCAGGGCTTTCAGAACCTTATCATCGACAGCCTCGACGCGCATCACAAGGATTGGTTCGGTATTTGACTTACGAGCCAAGTACCATCCGATTTGCTCACCCGTGCTGTCGTTATTGAAGCGAACACGAATACCGTCAATGGTTGAAGACTCGTAGTCGTCAAATGCTCCTTGAATGGCAGCAACAATTTCGAGTTTCTTGTCTTCAGGGCAAGGTACCTTGACTTCACCCGTGGTTGGCAAGTTCGGTGCCAGTCGATTCAATTCTTCACTGAAGGCCAGCCCATTGGTGCGCGACCACAACTCAATCAGTCGAGCAGCGTTGTACAATGAACAATCAAAACCGTACCATCCACGGTCAGCCATGAAGATGTGACCGCTCATTTCTGCAGCCATCAAAGCGTCTGGATGGGCTGCTAAAACCCGCTTCATGAACGAATGCCCGGTCTTGGCCATCATCGGCCGGCCACCAGCAGTAACAATCGCCTTCTCGACGTTCATCGAGCACTTGACATCGTAAATCAGCAGGTCTTTTCCTTCCTCAGTGCCAACAACATCGTCAGCAAGTAACGCAATCAAGCGGTCAGGATAGATGAATCGACCCGCCTCATCCACTGCACCGATTCGGTCTCCATCACCATCTGCACCAAGGCCAAATTCACAACCGTTTTCGACAACAGCTTTTCCTAAGTCAACCATGTTTTTTGGGCGTGTTGGGTCTGCTCCATGGTTGGGCTCATCAGCATCCCAGTCGCAATACAAATCCACATGCTCACAACCCATTCGGTCAAGTAAAGCAGTCATGGCAGGACCAGGAACAGCGTTCCCACAATCAACAGCAACCTTGACGCTTCGAGCGATTGGCCCCGTTGATTCAATGATGGCATCAAGATAGGTTTCCAAGTGCGGCGTATCGACAATTTTTCCGGTTCCTTCTCTGAAGTTTCCTTGTAAAAAGACGTCTTTCAATTCTTGAATTTCTTCACCCGCAAGTGGGAGAGTGCCTCTGCACATTTTGAATCCGTTGTAGGTTGGCATTGCTAAGTGACTTGCCGTCACCATAACGCCCCCATCAACAGGTAATGTCCAACAAGCGTGATAGACGCAACCGGTTGATACAATTCCTAAATCAGATACAGTGACGCCTCCATCCACCAATCCTCGCATCAGTTCATTGGCGAGTGCAGGAGAGGAATGACGTATATCACGACCGACTGCAAATGTATCGCATTCAAGGTATGTCGCCATAGCCCGACCGAGTCGGTAGGCGAAGTCGGGAGTCAACTCACCTGTTCCATCGCCGTAAGCAAGACCGCGGATATCGTAGGCTTTGAAACACTGAACAGGCCATTCGTCCATGCAATTGCCACCGGCTTGACCCTTTCAAGGATATCCTTTCTGTTTCGTCGAATCAATCTCAAGTATCGATTGTAAAACGCAGGGAAGATTGGGAAAACCCCGTCATTCTTCTTTGCTCTTGTCAACCGTTCCTGATTGTTCTGGACTGATAGAATAGATCAATAAGACTAAAGTCGCAAAAACAGGGATCATCGTAGCGAATAAGAATTTCAATTCAAACTCCATAAGACCTGATGTCCAACCATAAATCTCCAAAAACACGGTCGATGAGAGGCCGGCTGCAAACAAACGTCCGAAGATGTGCAGGTTTTCCTTGACATAAATCGATACGAGCCACTGTGTCAACCCAATAAAAATTGCAAAAACACCAACACACCTACTGACAAATATGCCATATTCAGTAAGTTCAGGTCCGACTGCTATTGCAGTTCTTGGCGATAAAAGAAATGTTGTTCCAATCATTATTGGAAGAAAGCCAGTTAATTTCATAATTGTTGATAGCCCAACGCCAATTTCTTCATTTTCTTGCATAAAAACACTAAGCGTTTAGCACATAAGAAATTACCTCCGGATGAGAGTGAAATACTTGTTTTTCGGCATAAAAAGTTCTCGAACATACGCTGGGTGGTGTACTTGGGCCCGAACGCCCATTGAATTTCCGTTGTAGAGATTGACCAAAGACAGAAGGGTTCAGATAACTCCTTTGAACGAACTTGCTGCAATTATATTTTAATAATATCATTCTTACTCATTTCATAACAGAAATCGTAATCTTCTAAAAATTGGACAGCGTGATAACAATGTCAATATTCCTCAATAAAGAAGTAAAAGAGTATACCCAAAACTATTGGTTTGGATTAGCACTTCCAATTCTTATTGGATGGAGTTGTAGTTTAGTTTCACTCAGTGCTGTGGTCGCTCGGAATAGCCCTGAGGGTGAAAATACTTTGATTGATTATTTTTTCTTTACCTGTTTTGTAATGGGGCATCTCGTCATTTGGCCATTATTATCATGGTGGCTGATTCAACGTGCCAATGAAACTGATAATATTGCTCGATTAAAAGGAGCCTCTATGTCAATAAAATTGTACCTCGTCTGGCTGCTGTTATTTATTGTACCGAGCATGATGTCTCTGTTTTCGGAGAGTGGGTGAAATGTCTTCTAAAATTCCAGAAACTGATGAAGAGAAAGTGAAGGTAAAATGCCCTTCTTGCAATAAAACTCTCTCAGTTCTTGCTACCTATTCTGGAACAGTAGGCTGTCCTCATTGTACTCACGAGTTCCAAGTTCATTCATCAATTAATGGAGCAAATAGCGATGGTGATGAAGAGTACTTGGGAATTAGTATTACTCAAGATCGAAACTTCTGGATTGGTTTGGTTGTTCCAATAATGGCTCCAATCATTACATTGGCTTTACTTATGACCGGGATTCATCAGCCAAGTTCTCCAGATATTTTGGGCGTATTTTGGTTCATGTGTTCACTCTGTCTATGTCCCATAATAGGTTTTAGTATAGCGTTTAGTAGAGAGACCTTTGTTAAGAGTTTCCGAGCAGGGGCACGGATTTCTGCAATGGTAGCTTTAGGAATTGCCCTTTTTGCATGGGCATCGGTCTTCATTTGGATAAGTGGCGGAGTTACGAACTGAGTTGTTTGTGATGTTGGTTGTTATCTTCGTAAAATTGCACTGAGTGTAAAGAATGCTGTGAACACAAGCATCATTTCCAGCACGACATCAAACATAACGGCGAGATATATTGATGCGAAAACACTCGGTATTGAAAATGTAAGAACTCTTTTCCACGTGGTCAGTTTTTTTGGAGGCTCATCGAGGTACGGTGAGCCGGGCATTGTATCACCTTAGAGGAATCAATAGGTTCCTTGAACAACGATTTCAACCAGTGCATCTGCGGGTAAACCAGCAACAGCAAAGGCCGCACGTGCAGGTTTGATTTCCATATCTGCAACCCACTTGCCGTACACATCGTTCATTGGAGTATAGAATTCCATATCTGCAAGCAGCACCTGAACGAAGCAAAGGTTGTGTTTCGAGAGTCCAGCATTTGCAAGCAGTGAATCAATTTTATTCAAAGCACCTTGAGTTTGAGAAAGGATGTCATCTCCTGCTTGGACGTCAATTTGGCCTGAGAGCCACACGGTTCCATTTGATTTCACGCCAGGCGTATACGGTCCATACATAGGCGCTCCCGAGAGTTCGATGCTTTCTTTCTCCATGGTAATCCCTCGGAGCGATTCGTCTTAACTTCTCGCAACAAAGCGATGCATTGAGGGTGAGTTGTCCACAGGCATGGTCATGCGCACCTGTTGGGTATTGGACCATCCTGCGCATGTTCGCCTGCTTGCTCCTTTCCTTCGTACTGGGCAAAGTAACGATGTCATCATTGCCACTCGCCGTAAAGAAGTTGAAACTTTACTCGAATCGGGAGACGGACACATTCCTCGACGACAAACGCATTGGGTTGAACGTCCAGTAGGTGAAAAGCGGCGCCAAAAAGCCCTGAATCGTTGGCGTTCAAGTCACCGATTCCTACGTCAATGCTGCGAGGGGGAAAGTCCGATTCAACGTATTGTCTCCATAGGTGCACCCTTGGAATTAATGGCTTGGCGCTCACCTTTTCTTCGCCGCAGACTTCATTCAATTGTTGAGCGATGGTACATTACCGATACAGAAGTGAACCATATTGCACATCGTCTTGCTCGAAAGGCTGCGACTGATGTGAGTCTGCCAACGCATTGGCGAGATGACCTTGATGGCGGTTTTTCATCTCAACTTCACCATCTTCGGGTTCATCGACTTGACGGTCTTCATGGTCATGTACACTTACGTCCAAGTCTTCGCCCTTCGGGAGTCAGTAATCCTCCACGGGCTCTCGTCCGACGATTACTTGGGGGAGGTATCCATGACGACAATGAACTGCTGAACATCCCAGAAGAAGTGTTTGACGGGCTCTCGGTCACCTTGGCAGATGAAGACGACTATTCTGGAGATGCATGGGCGCTTGACCGTGAATTAGCGGCGCACGACTGTGTCATTACGCAATCGGTCACACTTGCCAGCGAAGCGGCTTTGCTCGGAACGCCTACCTTGCTCATCACCAAGGCGGAACGCGGGTTTCTTGACCGCTTGGAAGCAGAAGGCTATCCTCTGTTTCGCTGGAAGAAACCCTGTGAAGGCGATGAATGGAAAAATCTCCAAGCTCAATTCCTAACTGGAATCCATTTGACCGAAGCACTCGAGCCAGAAGCATGGCCGAATATCCGTCAACAAATGGCAAAGATGTTCGGTATGGAACTCATTGATTGAGCCAGTTTTTCAAAATCGTCAAGTGGTCGCCAGCAAACTCCACTTCTCCAGAGAGTAAGGTGCTGATTGGCCAAAATCGAGCGTCAGCAGCATCATCTCCTGCGACCGGTTGCTGTTCTTCACTGACTTGAATTTCGTAAACGATGCTGACGATGTGTTTGCGAGGGTCACGGTCTGCATCTCCCATGACCATCAACAATTTTGGCTCCTTCCCATCGAGCCCAGTTTCTTCTTTCAGTTCACGAACTGCCGCATCGATTGGGTTTTCACCTTGTTCAACAAAACCTCCAGGGAAGGCCCACGAGCCTGCCATAGGAGGATATTTGCGCTGAATCAACAGCACTTCATCACCACGTCGAACCGCAGAATCAGCAGCTAATGCAGGGTTAAGCCAACCGTTGCATTCATCGCAAACAGCCATTGGTTCACTCTCCATAGCGGCGTCGACGGTTCTGGAACGTTCGGATGGCTTTGAGCAAATCTTTCTTTTGGAACGAGGGCCAAAATACATCTGCGAAATAAAGTTCAGAATAAGCCATTTGCCACAACAAAAAGTTGGAAATACGTTCCTCTCCACTGGTTCGAATAACCAAGTCTGGGTCAGGCATATCGCCTGTATACAATCGATCTGATACAACCTTCTCATCGATTTTTTCGAGTTCTAACTCTCCGGCCGCATGTTCTTCTGCAATCGACCGTATGGCGTCAACCATCTCTTCTCGACTACCATAGGCAAGGCATACTGTGAAGACAAATTGGTCATAATCAGCAGTCTTTTCCTCAGCGTAATCAATGGCATCATTGACGAGTTTCGGAAGCAATTCCCTCCTCCCGATAATCTGAACTTTCACCTTGTTTTCATGAATTCGCTCGTCGTCAGCAATCTCTCTCAAACCTTCATCATATAATTTGAATAAAGCATCAAGTTCCTTTTTTGGGCGATTCAAATTCTCGGTTGACAGTGCATACACGGTGAGCCATGGAATGCCAACTTCAAGTGTCCAATCCAAAACTCGTTCAAGCTTTTCTTTTCCGATACGATGGCCGATACCCGTTGCAATGTTACTTTTCCAAGCAAATCGGCGATTCCCATCCATGATGATGGCAAGATGTTGAACTTTGACAGAGTGTTCTTCAATTTCTCGTAGGAGTTTCGCCTCGACCGCTTGGCCAAGTACATCACCCATCCGTTCCGAGATACCCATTGGTTCCGCCTCTATGCTGGCGTGACCTCCATGATGTATGATGTCATCCCTTGTACAAACTCCAATATGAGGGCGAGACTTGAGAACCTCGGCCCCCTCCGATTACCATGAGCGAGCCGGCATGGTGGCCAATTGGCATTGCGATTTCGTCTTTTGAAGACGCTCAATCCGATGGCCAACTTCGCACCTCATATGGCCGAACAGAAGTATGGGATTTTGAACCTCTTCAGAAACCGGAAGGTTGGCGTTCCTCTCCTGAGAATGGCTTCGTTTGGGGCCAATGGGATACCGAAATCAAAACGGTTGAAACACTTTCAATCTCTTCTCAAGGACTTGTTTTGCTTCTTAATTCAACGGTTACTGCCGTAATACACCCTGCTCACAGAGGGGATGATGTCTCTCGTCTGTCGCGTTATGAACCGTGGAAAAAGGCACTGAAAGACCAACCAATTTTGCTTCCCATCGGAGGTTGGAGTGTCGATGGAAACGACCGCGTTCTTCTTTTCCCAATGCATGATTCCCTTCCTTTTGATGGTCAAGAATCAACCGTTATGGAATTGGTTGAGGCACTTGGAGCAATCCATACCTCTCTTGAATCATTCACTACGCCGAATACTGAACGACGATGGAACGACCGTCTGAAAGATGTCGAAGACAAGCTCAAAACCAATACTATGTGGAGGGCCCCTCACTCTTCGACCACTCTTGGATTGCCGCGTCTGCATCTTTCATTGGATTCAATTGTGGATNTTGATGGTAAACGCATGTTCTTGCCTATGAGCCGTTCTTTGAGCGAACATCTCTTGTGCGAGAGTGACCGTTTGCCATCACTTGCTTCGCTGATGATGTTGGAGCATCAATGGGCGCGCANAGAGGGATTGAGTGAACAACAACGCCAGAGCATGCTTGAGACGTGGAGCCGTTCAACTCCTTCGTCATGGTCCAGTAGCACTGCACTTTCAACCGTTCGTGGCGGCGCGTGGGTGTGGCGTTACCATGCTACAATTCTCGAACTTGCCCAAGCCAAGGCTTTCGCCGATGAGGAAACGGTGAAGGCCTGTGAACAATGGTTGCGAGACGTCTCTCGACTTCAAGCGCATTTGGGGGCGCTGCGATTGTGGAAATCAGGACAGTGGGTTGGCGTCACTGGCCTTACTGTCTCCTTCTTTACATGGAAATTAGCAACGCTAACAGAAGGGCAAAGTTTGCTTTTAGCAATCTTGAGTCTTGGTGTTGGAATTGCAACCAACGTCATCTATCGATTGAAAGACCCGAAGCCGTATTGATCAAGAGTTCTGCATCATTCGAGCATCAAAGAATTTCAAATTCTTATCTTGTGCCAATTTCATAACGCCAAGAAGGAACTTTTCCTTTGCTTCACGTTCTGGTGCGCCACCTGCAACATCCCAATACAAGTTGAGTGAAAGGTCAAGCGATTGTGCTGAGAGCGTTGAGACTTGGCACCATGAACTTTCATGCTTAACGGTAACTGTACTTGATTTGATGAGTTCAACAACTCCATCACAGAACGAAGCGACGTCTTCAGAATTTGAGTTGAGATCGAGGTGAAGCAGTGATTGCCATCGNCGCCATCGNCGCTTTCCGAAGTTCTCAATTGGCGTGTTGACAAGATTCGCATTTGGAACAGTAACGACCGTATCCGCTGCAGTTCGGACCANTGTTGTTCGCAGACTGATTTCCATCACTTCGCCTTCTGTTGAATCAATAATGACCCAATCTCCGACTTTGAACGGTCGGTCAAGCAAGACCGTTGTTGCTCCAAACAAGTTCGAAATTGTGTCCTTTGCAGCTAGAGCCAAAGCCAAACCAGAGATTCCTAAACCGGCGATGAGGGAAGTGAGATTGAATCCGAGAGAATCAGCAATGAATACAGCNCCTAAAGCAATAATGAGGAATCGAAGAATACTTTCAACCGCTGAAATCAAGGTTCGCTCTGAACCGTCAAGTTCACCATCTTTGTCGAANATTTCGACAACATCTTGGACGATGGATACCAATCGAAATGCCCAGATAACCAACGCAAATGCGAAGACAAATTGGAGGACATTTGGCAAGAGGCTTTCAGTGACTCCAGGGAGGATGAAACTGTTGCTCTCTTGTGCGTGAAGTTCGATGAGAGCGTTGAGAATATACAGGGAAACTCCAGCACCTGCCGCAGTGCCAAGAGCCTTATCCGATTCTTTGACAGTTTTGTTTTGAATTGAATCTGAACTGATTATTTTTTTCATCAGTTTTGGAGCCGCCCACATGGTCAAAAATCGGACTATGGTTGCGCAAAGAAACAAGCCGACTAAAATGGCCACTGTGAGGTAATTTAGACCTATGATTTGCTCGGACCAAAAAGAATCTGCATCGGGTTGGAGAAGGCTAGACATGGTCTACGCTAGCGGTGCTCATATTGGTCACTTTCGCATGATTTCTGTCCCCTAAGGGGACACCCTTCACCACGAACGCTTCAAGAAGTGGAGCCTTTTGGGTGAAACGATACCATGATGTCGAACGGTAAAGTTGTCCGAACACGCCCTTCCTTTGGAGTCTTGATTGTACTCCCACTCTTGTTGTCGCTTATCGCCCCAATTGCGAATGCAAGCGTCGCTCAAGATGAACCCACAGGAACCTCTCCCGAAGACATCTGGTCTGACGATTACAACAACATGATTTTCCCTTGGGCATCGGCGAATGAGCCTATTCTTCAATTCAAGGAATACCACACCTATGAGACCATGAAGTCTCGAATGCTGCGCCTTGCTGAAGACAATCCTGACATTTTTGAATTCCATGAAGGCATGAACGGTGGGACGAACGCACGTGGTGAAGAAGTCACCGCNAACGCCTACGAAGGCTGGTATTACGGNCACGCTTCACCATGGATGAAGATCACCGCCGATGTACAAGACGGTGATTACAATCCATTTGTTGGCGATAACGGCAACTACCCTGAGCGTCACGATGTCATGATTGTCGGCAACCACCACGCTCGAGAGTGGATGTCTTACACGGTCCCCATGATGCAACTCGAGGTCATCGCATTCTCCTACGACAACATCGGCTACGA
>NHFA02000055.1 GCA_002170315.2 Euryarchaeota archaeon TMED99 | reverse complement strand
CACCACACTTCATAGACTTGGCCAAGACCAAGTGCATGTCCTGTTTCTTGAGCTGCATGAATCATTTCAATCGCTTCTTGGAATGGAGGAAGAATGCCTTCTTCACCCACGCTGGCTAACAATTGTCCAGTGTCATCAACCAGCATTGCTTGTTCGACGCCTTCAAGGCGAACAAATCCAGCGAGTACTCGTTGCAACATGGCCCTCAAACTTTCCGTCTACGCTGTAGCCTTCAAGTAGTTTTGCGCTTTTATCCCCCTAAAGGGGGATTTGAAGACCTAAATTGATTTTCCAACTGGAGAATCAAAAAAAGAANTCGCGGAGANGAGTTATAGTNCTCTTTTCCGCGCTCANAGAGATTCANAACCAACCCCATTTAATGGGTAAATGCGGATATTTTGCTTCGAAAATATCAATTGAAAAATCGAAAATGCAATTGGAAAAATCAATTCAACAGATTTTGGACAAACCTTCTCNGNCACCAATCAAGCGGTGAACTCAAACCATAGAGGTGCACGCAAGGGTACATGGCGAAGGAGGTGAATCCAGTGTTTTCCGTACCTACTTGCGATAGTTGCTCTAAACCCGCCATACTCGAACAAGCATATTCTGGACGAATTTTATGCAGTGAGCACATGGCCAAGTCAGTTCGTAAAAAGATAGGCCGAGAATTACGGCATCAACTGAAACTCCCTCGTGAAAAAGACACGACTATTTTCGTAGCAATATCGGGGGGCAAGGACTCAGCAGTCTTGCTTGATAGTTTAGTCGACCGACTTGGCCAAAGACCCGATGTCACGATCATTGCTGGAACAGTGGATGAAGGAATTGAGGGATACCGCCCTCCTTCAATTGTCTGTGCTCAGGAGTTGTGCGAACGATTGGGTGTNGAATTCATCACCGTCTCCTACCCTGAATTGAGTTTCAAAGAAATGGATGAAGTTGCAAATAAGATTCCTCACCTGATAAAAGAAAACAAACAGGCACCCCGAATGCCGTGTTCCTACTGTGGAGTGTTTCGACGCCAAGGCATCAATCACTTGGCGAAAAAAGTTGGAGCAGATTACGTCGCCTTAGGACACAATCTCGATGATATGGCACAGACCGTTCTCATGAATATGACCAATGGAGATCTCGAACGAACNCTACGACTTGCACCGCATACCACAACTCCCGTTGACGGACTGGCACCAAGAATCGTTCCCTTGCGNTGGATACCTGAGCAAGANATTCACCTTTATGCACTGCATAGAGACTTNCCTCTCCACCATGAAGAATGCCCGCATGCCAAAGGCGCTCTACGTTGGCGGCATCGAGAGATGGTGGCGAAGATGGAAGCGGACGTTCCTGGAACTCGACACGGTTTGTTACGAATGGCTGACAATATCAAAGAATTACGAGACCAAGTCATTGACTTGGGAGGTGCCGAAGCACGACCTNCTCCTCCTTCGCCCTGTGAAATCTGTGGAGAGTTAACCTCCAGTAAGCAATGCAAAGCATGCGATTTGCGAGCTCTAATGAATGATTAATCACAAGACATTGTTCGTTAATTCAGCGAGATCTTGCGGACGACCACAATAATGGCAACGCAACTGTAATGGATCNCTGTTTACGACTTTCAAGCGATGATCGAGAGGTTCACGCGGGTTTGTAGTGATACAGTTTGAAAANGTGCACCTCACGACATTAACGACTTCTTCTCCAAGATTAATCGTTAACTTTTCAGCGACCGAATATGCACGGATAATCGAAACATGNGCNTCCGGAGCAACCAATGCTAATCGGTCAAGTTCAGGCTGGGTTACTTCTCGGTCTTCGACTTTAATGATGTCTTTTGAGCCCATCTTCTTGGAAGGGACATTCATCACCAGTGAAACTGGAACTGCAGATGCCCCACCGATGCCAAGCATTTCGAGGACTCGCATGGCTTGGCCNGAGGGGATATGATCAATCACTGTGCCATTTCGAATCGCCGTTACTCTCCTCATACTGTGTTCATTGGACATCACAAAGCACCTCCTTGGACTTGTTCAGGAACAGGAACGCCGAGCAATCGACAAAGAAGAGCCATTCGAGCAACCACTCCGTTGAATGCTTGCTCGAAATAACGTGCATGGCGTGTAGCATCAACCGAGGGGTCAATCTCATCCACACGCGGAAGAGGNTGCATGATGATCATGTCTTGCTTTACCTCATTGAGATGTCGAGCATGAAGTTTNTAGGCTCCTGCACATCTTGCATATTCATCTTCATCAGCGAATCGTTCTTTTTGAATTCGAGTCATATAGANAACATCTGCATCGCCCATTGAACCATACAAGTCTTCTGTCTCAACTACATCTGCACCTTGAGACCGAAGGTCGGACACAATTTCNTCTGGCATCTTAAGCAAGTCCGGGCTTGCGAAAATTAATTCACAACCAAATCGAGTAAGGGCATGTGAAAGTGAATGGACCGTTCGGCCGTAGCGCAAGTCTCCCGCCAAGACAACTTTCAGTCCTTCAAGACGCCCGTGAGCCTGTTTTATTGTGAATAAATCCAACATCGTCTGTGTTGGGTGATGACCNGCTCCGTCTCCACCGTTGAGGATTGGGACATTTGCAGCATCTTGCGCATATTGCGCTGCACCTTGACGCGGATGACGCATAGCAATAATATCGGTATAACCGTCGACCATTTGAATCGTGTCGAATAAGGTCTCTCCCTTCACCACAGATGAGGTTTTCACATCTCCGAGGTTAACAACATCTCCTCCGAGTCTTTTCATTGCAGTCTCAAATGACATTCGAGTTCGGGTGCTTGGTTCAAAAAATAAATTTCCAAGAATTCTTCCTTGCAATAAAGGAAGATACATCTCTCCACGTGCAACGGGTAAAAGGCGTTCCGCATCGGCTAAGATTTCAAGAATCTGCTCGTTTGTCAAGTCGTCCATAGTAATGAGTCCAGCCATACGCTCCCTTCCTACTTCTTAAGGCAGCCAAAGACACCCATGAACATTACCATTGAATTGACTGATTTCCGCACTTNACTTTCATTACACGAAGAGTATTGAAAAGAAACGAAAAAGCGGAGTGATTATCACCGTGATGTCTCTGACAAGGTCATGGCTCTCGATGCTTGGGCGGATGTTGATGAAGCCATCAATGCCGCTCGAAAGTCAAGGCAACAACGCCTCGATCGCCTAACTGGTGGATCAGCACTGCTCATTCTATCGGGTGCGGTATGGCTAATGTGGCCAAGTCTTGAGGCGGCAGTAAAAGGAGAGCCAGGTTTACTTGAAGGTCTTGGATACCCACTTTTGGTCATCGCTTACGGATTGATTTTACAAGATTCTATCATCGACAATGCAAAGGCAAGAACGAGAGTAGGTTCCTTCGCATCGATTGCTTGGCCCGTTTTGCTCATGATTGCTTCGCAGCAACTGAACCTCAATGATTCTGAAACAGCACTTGGCAGTGGATTGATTATCGTCGTAGGCTATGCATGCTTTCGGACTTCAAGTTCTGTATTACGGGGCGGGCTGGATGTCATGCGATGGAGAGCCATTATGACGGGGCTTGGTGTTGTGGCAGCATTTTCTCTTTTTGTTGGAAAAATCCCCGAATCAATGACCTATGAGTGGTTAGCATCAATCAGTTCGCTGCTACTTGGAGGTATTGNAACCGGTTACATCTGGCTTGTAGGCGATGACCAACGCGTAAAGCGCAAACAGTTCTCGAAGCGACTCGATGGTTTAGAAATCCGCTTACTTGAACTCAAAGCACAAGGCTCAGCGGTCGACCAAGCTGCAAGTTTGGTCATGACTGCGAAAGAGGAGGGGCATATCGACCCAGGATATGGCATGAAGCTTCTTGATGAAGCAGAGGAAGATATTGAACGGAGCCTTTCACTGAGCGGCGATGTAGAAATTATTCAAGAAGATGCCATACAGGCTATCGAAAAAGCAGAATCAATTGCACCTACAGCGAAACGGCCGCGGAAGTCCTTTGAAATGGGTGCACGTGAAGTCAAACTCGGTTCATTACGTGAAGGAGAAATGTTGTTTAGGCAAGCCAAGAAATTGGCTCAAGATATTATTGAATGGTGGGCTATGGCTGAACAAGCAATTGCTGAAGCCAGTCGTTTATTGTCTGATAACGATGCAGAAAGTGTTCAACACCTGAGAGAATTGTTATCCGATGCTCGGAAGAAACTCACCGTTGAAGCACCTCGTGAAGCATATGAATTTGCCAGCGTCATTCCACAACAGCTCCTTGCGGACGAAGATGCACAGGGTCGTGCATTCGAATCTGTAAAAGAAGCACANCGNCAATTGGAACAAACCGATGGGTTGGATACCACAGAACTCGTGCAGCGGTTNCAACATGCAGAAGACGCAATAGAAGCAGGAAACCCAAGCCAAGCCATCGGATTGGCAGATGGAGTGGTTCGAGCGATTGAAACCGAACGATCGGCTATGGATAATGTTCGACGTGCACTTAAACAACGGAAAAAGTTGATTGAGCAGTACAAAGAAAGAGATGACAAAGAACAGTGGGATAAACGCCTNTCTCAATTAGAAGAAGCAGCAGACCGTAAACAATGGTCTCATGCGAAATCACTTCTCGATGCAATGACCACAGATTTGGATAACGAGGGCCAAGCAAGTGATGAAGCACTCGAATTGTATGATTTTGTTTCAGAAGAATGGCAAGTGCTTCGTAACCAATGCGATGCAAATGGTATTTCGATTGAAGATGAGGTTCGCAGAGATTGTGAACAGGCAATTGCTCTTGCCGCTGAATCTCTCGCTGGCGGGCGTGTTGAAGATTGTCTCAAACACTTGTCTGAAGCAGATACATGCATGGAAAAGCTTCGTAGACGAATCTAGNTTAGAACTCGAGTAAGCCTTTCTTTTCAATTGTAGCAAGGTCAAGTGTTCCAGGGAATCCAAGGTCCACTGGCATTCCCGAAACGGTAATGACGATTCCCGTCAAGTGAGTGTGGATGCACATTGGCAATCCATCAGGCCAAATCTGTTGAATGACTTTCCAACCGTTTGATTTCTTCTTGATTGCTTCTTCAAGACTACCCGAACCGTTGAGTGCAGTCCAGCCGTTTGAATTCCANGCATGCTGATACAAGGGTTTCTTGGTAAAAGTAGGAGGGGGAGATACAACGTGCTTTCGAATCCAACTGTTCAACCAGTCGAGTCCAGAATCATTGAGCCATTCTATTGGTGTAGTTTCAGAAGGTAGCATCTTGACATGCCCTTCTCGCGAGAGGGCACCAATGAGATTTCTTACATGCGGATGACGGGCATCAGACCGTGCGAGTTTTTCTGCCATCGTTACGCCAGTATTGATGCGGCCTGCATCGATATGGAGAAGTGCACGAACAACCTCTCCATGCGTCCAATCAGTAATTTCGTTGGTTTTAATGAAGTCTTCAAGTAAATTGAGTGCTTTATCCGGTGTTCCTGACAATCGCATACGAGCAATATCACTCAACAAGAAAATTCGACCAGGAGGTGTGTCAAGNTATTTCAAATCGCTTTGAGGCTTCCCCNCTTTGTATCGGCGAACCANATCGATGTTTCGTTTCATCACCGGATCAATAGAGAGTAAAGCCGTGTGTTCAGGCTGGAGGAATCGTTGTTTTGGATTAAACAAAGAGGCTGCCCAATGCAGTCGAGCTGATTCTATGTCGTCGGTGTTCAATAATTCAAGACGTGGTTTCGCTTCCGCATAATCGCGTTGAGCAAGGCTCGATGCTGCGAGTACGATTCGGGCTACTTGTGCTTCACGACCCCCTCTGAGTGCGAGAAGAGAGATGGCTTCTTGTTCTGCTTCATTCCAACGTCCAAGACCAGCATAAAGTTCCATCATTGCATCTGTTTTTCGTGCCAATGTAAGTCCTTCTAACTGAGAGTCATGACTTTCATGAATCTTGTCCAAGCGGTCAAGTGCTTTGGGCCATTGGTCATTTGAAATCAATTCTGTAAAGGGCTTTTGCTTGAGATAAATGATGTCCTGCATTTCAGACAGGCGGGCTCTATTTTCTCCAACTGCTGCATCAAAAGTAATGTCTTCAAGTTTCAAACCAATACGACGAGAGTTTATCCAAACGATGAGGAAAGCAATCTGTCCACCGGATGCCAGCATCCAAGTGAGTTCTTCAAGTGCATCTTTTTCCAAAATGGAACACACAGTATCCTCCCATTCTCCACATGCGGAGCCTTGAGGTAAGAAACTTGAATCCCAAAAAGTAATCATTGCTAATGCNAACAACAACATNGATTGACCGGCAAATCCTGTGAAACAAAAATTGAGAACTTTTGCTTGTTGACTCGGTTCTGCTCTTAGCAAACGGCTGTCAGCTAATTTGATGCCTCCTTTTCCAGAGACATCTTGGACATCGAGGAAAAGGATTCGAGCAACTTCATACACAAAGAGGAAACCAATGACGGCGACGTTCAATAACAAAAAGAGCAGAACAAAAGTCACGATAGGAACNCGTATTCCTGACTGAGGGATGAAGGAGAACAATTCAATAAGACCAAATCCAAGNATTCCTCCTTCCTCCATAAAGGTCGATTGCACTCTATACTCTGGCAAATCGAGAACTCGGTCTGAATGAACAAGCATATTCGGGTCATATAACAAAAGAAGGAGTGAAAGGAGCGTATTCAATGCCACATAGGGCATCACAATCAAGTTGAGGTTGACGATTTGGGCAATACCTTGCTGTTTTGCGCTCGGGACATGATTGTGGAATGGTGAAGGTTCTCCACCCGCAATTTTACGAGAAGACTGGCGAAGTGCTTGCCAAGAGGAGCCGAGAATACGGCCATAGGCGAGAATAGATGGAGCAAACATAGCAAATGCAGCGATACTGAATCTACGCGAAGTTGGAACATCTGCGACATCTAAAAGCAAATACAATGCGATGACTAAACCAATCCAAAGAATCATCAGCATGAAGAACGTATAGACACGCCAAATGTTTGATTCTTGTAAAGACGCTCGGTCTTGGCCAATTGGTTTTATGACTTGAGCGCCGAGCGAAGTTCCTGCTGAAATCAAGGCAGGAAGAGCAATAAAAATCAGAGCGATGCTCAAGGAGGGAGCGTGGTAACCATCGGACAAATCAAATCGAATCATCAAGAATTCGAAAAACAAGAGTAAGGCGCCAACAAGCGCAAAGATATAGGTCGCAACTCCTGAAAACATACCTCGCGAAGAGAGTAACTCTCGTGCATCTTGAGTTGATGCGGTGATCTGGTGGACTTCATATCGCTTATTTCCAGTTTCAAAAGCAACCTGCAAACCACGCAATTGTCGAGGAACAACACGAGTCCAAAAAAGCCAAGCGGTTGCAGCTGCCAAGAAATATGGAATCAAGGCTGCGGGAGATAATCCGCTTACAATAGGTGGAGCAGACATGTTTTACCTCATTCTTCATCGGGTGCAATCACAAGAGATGGCTGAGTGACTTTATCATCAATTTCAGCCCTCAAATCTTTCAAAAAGGTGTCAAGAGGGATATCACTTACTTGGTCACCGTTACGTGCTCGAAGGCTAACAGTCCGATTTTCGGTCTCACCGTCACCCAGAATCACCATGTAAGCAGGCTGCATCTTTCGATGGGTTCGGATTTTCTTTCCAATCGTGTCATCGCCATTATCGACCTCAACACGGATTTCATTCGCCTTAAGCAATTGAGCAACTTCCTCAGCGTAGGCTGAATGTTTCTCTGAAATAGTAATGATGTGGCACTGTGTTGGNGTTAGCCATGTTGGGAATTTACCAGCAAAGTGTTCGATAAGGACGCCGCAGAATCGCTCCATTGAACCAAANGGTGCCCGGTGAATCATGACCGGTCTGTGAATTTCTCCATCACTGCCTTTGTATTCTAAACCGAAGCGTTCAGGCAAGTTGTAATCGACTTGAACTGTCCCGAGTTGCCATTCGCGTCCAATGACGTCTTTGACAACGAAATCAATTTTAGGACCATAAAACGCCGCTTCTCCTTGCTCTTCTGACCAGTTGACTCCAAGAGATTCAGCCGCTGCACGGCACGCTTCTTCGGCTTTATCCCATCGCTCTGGCTCACCGACGTATTTGTCTGAATCCAAGTCTCGCAAGCCGACTCGAACT
>NHFA02000054.1 GCA_002170315.2 Euryarchaeota archaeon TMED99 | reverse complement strand
TTACTGAATCATCTGGTGAGACGACGAGGTCGAATGTCGTGGTACCTTCTCCATCAGCATACGGCAAGAGTCCAGACGACGCCCCATCATAGTTGACCCAACCTGCACGACTACCTGTTTTGCCCATTGTTACCGACCAATCGCTGTTTCCTATATTGGCCAATGTAGCACTGAGTGTGCCTTCAGAACCGGGGTCAACGGTCATACTGGTTTTGGTCAGTTCCATTGTACATTCGTGCAATTCTGGAACGGTCAAATCAAATTCTTCAACGTCAGAGGCTTCCTGTGAAGGGTCGCTGGTAACTGTGCCAGTAATTTCCCAACAATATTTGTTGGCTTGTTGACCCGCAGGAACTTCAACAGATACGGTAACTGTCTCCGTATCGTTTTGGTCGAGGGTGACCGTCTCCTGGTCCAATTCAACAGTCAAGTCGTCTGCATTCTGACAACCACTACCATCAGCTTCATCAACTGTAAGAGCAATGGTTTCATTTGTTTGGCCTGTGTTCTCAACCACGATATCGTATTCAATGAAAGATTCTCCAGCCCATTGTTGATTGCGGTCATTTTCATTCGCCATCGAAAGGTCAACTCCGAAAACTGCTGAACCTGAGCCGTCTCCCGCAGTGGTTGTGACTATTTTCGTCTCCGTTGCCGGCTGACCGGCTACTTCTGGAGGCGTGGGTGCTTCAGAGGCTTGTGCCGTGATGGTCGTATCGCAAGTACCTTCAGCGGTTTGAGTCAATGTAACATTCATTGTCGTTTCACCGTAGTCGCCAGAATCAACGACGCCGGGGATTTGCTGAATATTTGATGAATAGGCACCGCATTCTTGAGTGGCTTCTTCACTGGAAGAAAGTTGCAAAGTGATTGCTGTAGGGCCGTTGTTATAGATACGGACCGTATATTCGCCTGCTTCACCAGGATTGACTTCAAGACCGTTTGCAGGTGAAGTTTGAATGGTGATACTTGCATCACGTCCACTATCTGCACCTGCCGTAGGTGCAAAAAGAGGCAGAACCGAAAGAAGAAGAAGACCTACAAGGAAGAATGCACGTTTTGAGGCGTGCGCGTTGATTGATTCTCGGGGGTCCATGACCCCCGGTGGCGGCCTTACTATCAAAAGACTACCCTTCGATGTTTCAAGGAAAGCAAACATAGTTATGAAATCATGCTTCGACGAACGATGACACTGCTGTTTCACAATTCATACACTGTGTTAGCGTATGAGAAGTACACGTCGGATGGTCTGCTCGATGATAGCGAGCACCACATCCAGGGCATCCAAGCATCCCGTCGGTAATTTCCCCTCTACACGACCAACACATCGGCCCCTTTTTCTGCGATGGTTCAAGCGGAGTAAGGGGCTTGAGAGATGGAAGAGGCTTCGGTTGGGCAACAGTGTTCGGAAGAGGATGAAGCGGCTGTGAGAGAGGTTTCGACTTACGTTGAGCGAAGATCACAGCTCCGACAAGGAGAATGACAAGAACAACACCAATGAGCATGCCTCCGATTGGAAGTGATTGTCCTGAAGTTCCAATAGGCTCCCCTTCTGAAGAGACTTGAAGTTCAATTGAGGAATTGGTCATGCCGTCTGCGCCTTGTAATCCAAGAGAGAGTGTTCCGTCACCTGGTCGGTCTGCCCGAACCAAGAGGCGGATTTTCATCGATTCCCCCGCTTCTAAATTCGCAATGTCATTTCCGTCGATTTCAGCAACCCAGTTCTTGGATTCTTCAAGAACTAATTTATGCGAAAAGGCAACGTTACCAGCGTTGAGTAGAGTGACTTCTAATTCTTCTTGAATACCGGTCGTAAACGAGGTAGTGCGCTCTTGAGTCCATGAAGATTCAAGCACTGTTGCAACGAGCAGACCAATGTTCTCAGTGTATTCTACCCCCCCACCCTCAAGTTTGAGCACAAAGGATGGTTCGCTCATTGGCGGCATGTTTGTGGAAATTAGAATCGTACATGTGACCGGTGAGACGGCGCCAAAACCAATCGGCTCTACAGCGGAACAATCCCCGAATAATCCACTGCTCAGAGATACTGAAGCGACCGGTTGCCATTCAACATCCGCATCATTTCCAATCAACCAAGTGAACATGAGAGGTACACCTGTAGGATGAGAACCTTCACCAAACGGCGTATCCCAAGATGTGCCATCTTCCAATGCGAGACTCGCAAACCCAAGTGTCGGTTGAGCGAGCACTTCAACATTAAACTGGCCAACCCACGTGATTCTATCAGAGCCGCTGTCAAGATGAAGTTTCACTTCTCCAGAAGTTCCACTTCCATCACCTGAAATCCCAAACAAGAGATTCTTTGATGACGACCAAGGAAGGGCAAATGGCTCTATTCCCGAAGTGACTGTCCACCCTGGAGGAAGTTCGAAGGATGGAGTGAGTTCGAGGTCAACGTTACCTCGGTGTTCTAATGAAAACAACATACTGAAGAAGGAATCTGGTCGAAGAACTCCGATATTTGTTTCCAAATCAACATCAACATCTTTGACAGAATCAATTTTTATTGGAATATCGAAAACCCACGTGTCTGTAATTTCTGTCTGAGATATTGCGGTTAAACGAACCATTCGTTCCGCACCAGCGGCAGTCATAACTTGAGGGGGAGTGAACGACATACCAATTGTCCGATGGGTGTCTTTGGCAATCAGGCCTGTCGACCCAGAACTCGCACCTGGAACACTGGACAGCGTGTCAAAGCCCGCATCCCAACCTGCTGGCGCTTCAAGGAACAAATCGTAACCGATATCGGCGTTTCCAATATTGAACAAACGAATATCGATACTCGTTGGGTCGGTTGGTGAAACCGGTACAATTTGATAGTCGTATTCTAGACGCAGGTTCGGTATATCCGGTACTTCAAGATATAACATGTAAGGATACGATACGCCGTTGTCTACATCAATCCCTAACAAGTCGATACGATACAAGCCCGGCAAGGGTGGCGTTGGATGGACAAGGGTGACAACAATTTCTGCTGAATCTTGACCTCCGAGTGTGAAGTTCGATTCATTTGCCCCAACATACCACGATTCAGTCTGACCTGTATCTTCATTCATGACGTTCTGCGTCATCAAACTCGCATTCGTTGAAACCAACGCAGTATTCGTGAGCGTAAGATTCCATGAAGATGTGGATTGACTCGTATTCAACAACACCAACGTTTGAGGTTCAGCAGTAAGTTTGACTCCGGGTGCAGTGACGTTGACAAACAGGTCATGCCTGTTGTTGTTTTCAAGAATCTCTTCGATTTCATCACTGGGGTCAATAACGAAAGAAAGCGTTGATTGGCCTGCTGTTTGTGGCGTCCAATACCAGATTTGAGTCTTCGAAGAACCTGCTCCTAAGTCGATGTTTTTGGTTTCAATTTCAACGCCATCGACTTCGAAAACAATATCGAAGTAATCGGCCCGAACATTTCCTACATTGAACACTTTCGAAGTCAGTTGAAGTTGGTCTCCAACTTGAGGGATCGTCACAGACATGGAAAAATCATCTTCAAGAATTGTGGGGTCTGGACGCAGATCATTCACGCCATGGCCCATGACTGCAACAGCAAACGGTTGCGCTTTACTCCCGCCGTGATAAGCATCTTTCACTTTCACAGTCCATACACCAAGTTCAGCATTGTCGACCAAAACGACTTCCACGTTGTTAATCGTATCAGCACTCCCACCAGTCGTGGAACGACCGTTTGCAAAATCGTTACCGAGGTATATTTCTCCNCTNGGANTNGTCACNTCNATNTCNANNTTATTGACCANTTGAGTATTNGAAAACGGNGANCCTCGTTCATCNGACCANNCNAGNACNGTTTTGAAACCNGNATTTGCNTGAGANATNTTGAAGGTATAGNTNTTNGAATTNCCGGTNCCNGATAAGAACNGANCGGTCATCAACCCANATNCCTTGACCNGANGTAGGNGCAAGNGTNTTNCGCAAATNNANNCGNCCCCANCCNTCATCATCGTTNGGAATATNNCGANNNCCAATGTCTTGNGCNCCNAGNATNANNAGNGCTTTGACNAANGCNCCTTGTGGNGATGGGCGTTGNGCNATNTCNTCNAGATATTCNCGNNNCATCACNGCAGCGCCTGCTGCNTTTGGTGNNGCCATNGAAGTNCCAGTGTATTCNAGNTANTANGNNTTNGNCCANGTNGANCCNCNNNTATCCGTCGCTTCCTGTGCTCGACATGAACGAACATAACCCCCAGGAGCAAGAATATCCGGCTTAATGCGACCGTCATCAGTAGGACCTCGTGATGAACCCGACATGATTGAATCTGGAGCGCCTGAATATCGGTTTTGATGATTACCAACTGTAATCGAATTCTTCGCTGTTGATGGAGCTCCAACCGTGCCTGAATCTGGACCATCATTGCCGGCAGCAAAGAGGATTGTTAAGCCGTTACGACCGTTATAGTAACGGTCATAGTAATTCGCACGGTCGTCAACATCCTCGCTCTCTGATGTGTATTTGCCTTGATCGCTTTCAAGAGCAGAACCCCATGAATTGGTGTGCGTATAGGCGCCAGCAGAATACGCAGAATTGAGGAGATAATTGAGCGACGGTGATTGGAAATTACCCGTGTTATCGTTTTCCATGGCTTGGAAATAGAGTTCTGAAGCGGTTGCAACTCCGGAGTAGCCGCCCTGAGTGCCGTCGCCAAGTACGGTGCATGCAACGTGCGTTCCATGGCCAGAATGCTTGTCGGCAGTTGAACCGTCTCCAATGACGTCATTGTTTGCTACGACCCGATTACCAAAGTCGCCATGGTCAGCATCAAGTCCTGAATCTGCAACGGCTACAATTTGTCCTGAACCATCGAGGTCAGTGGTAAAATAACTGGTCATTTGTGAAGTTTTCATGTGCGTACGTGCCTGACTGTTGTCAATGCTCATCGATGGTTCGAAACGAAATGTTCGCAGCGAAGGTTGAGAAACAATTCCAAGGATATCATCAGTTGAAAGAATTCCCTGATATCGCCCCGCATCCCATTCATAAGATTCCGAAAATGCGAGAGGGAGAAGTTCAGAAACTTTCTGACTCAATGTAGAACCGGTTGCATCGGTAAATTGAATCGAGTCCATAGGACCTTCATCGTTTCTCCAACCCTCTATTCGCATCGATTGACCCTGGAGGGCTTCTTCGCCGTCTTCAAGAAGTAAAACGTCAAGCACTGGGCCATCAACCAGTAAAGCCAGCGGAACTGCNTGTTGGGCAACCACGCCATCAAGTGAAGCGANGCTCTCTAAAGCAAACGGTGTACCTTGGACTAACAAACCAGAAGGCGCAATAAACTCACGAACTTCAAGGCCTGGAATCTCATCAAGGGCGACGCGCATATCCATCATCAACATCTCATTGGAAACCAGAACTAAACGAAGATCAAATCGCGTCATTAGCCATTCATTTGGAACAGGGCGTTCTACTTGCAAACCACTTGCATCAAATGTACCTATTCGGCTTGAAGCAATGNGCTCACGTTCTTCNNCTGAAGAAGTAAAATCACTGTAGCCAACCGCATCTGAATAGACGCCGTCGACCAAATCAAACTGTACCCATTCGATGCCGCCTTGGCTATCCATTTTGATTGAATCCACCCCTACGGGGTGGAGTAAAGGAGATGTACTTTGCAAAACAAACAGCGAAATGAGGGCTATTGCCCANAACATCGAACGCTTGACTTGCACAAGAGGGCCTCTCTCCGCCCTGTTTTATCGCTATGGGTATTTTGGGTCTCGAAAAAGGAGTTCAAGAAATCGGCCAAGTTGACCTATCGGCCTTATCTCTAAAGTATTCACTACTCCAAACACCTATCGAATGAGACCATTCTTCATTTTGGACATTGTTGTTATAATCGGTATATTGTAAGTCAATCGAAAGGATATATTCGTCCCACACGGTATGACCGATGATTAACATCTCCAAATTATCACCTGCAAGTGATGAATGCGCATCAATTTCCTCGACTGTCACTGACATAACTCCGAGTACTTCGCCATCGAGCGACTGGAATTCGATTTGAAGAGATACATCAGTGATTTCTCGACTACCCTCGTTATGTATTTCCGACATGAGCAGGTGCCCTCCTCGCTGAAGGTATATGGTTTCAATATCGACTGCATCACGCGGTAAAGCCCAGTACCAGCCACTGGCCATAACACCGATGAGAAGGAGGAATACGATCCCCGCTAAAGCCACCCTGCTAGGGCTCACTTCTCGACGAATCAATTCGATAGCCTTGGTTACTTTCTGCATATCTTCATAGGTTTCAATACCGTCTTCATCCAGCGAATAGCCAAGAGATTCGATTTTTTGTAAACGGGCAACATCGAGTAAGCCTGCAGATTCAATATCATCCTCATGAACCAACATATCGCCATGTTCGTTGAAGGTGATTTTATCTTCGTCAAACATCGTATCACCACAATAAAGCCAAACCACTGGCGATGACGGTCGTAATCGGTTCCACGAGAAGAATGTGACGTGTTTCAACACTGTCTCCGGTAAGTGAACCAATGAGTGAAAGGTCAGTAACCATACCGTTGACACCAAACGAAGAAGCAGTTGGAATAACTCCTGTAAATTGTGCATCGAGTAATACTGCACGGCCACTGAACGAGTAACCCTCAAGCATTCCTGTCGTGTAAAATGGCTCAACAGTCGCTTCCGAACTGGCGACAATTCGGCCATTCGTAATGTCATCTAAAACGATAACAGGATACTGGAATGGTCCCATGTAAACGTGAATTGTAGCCGATTTGAGGTCTTGGCCAATGACTTCAATNCGGTCAATGGTGACACCTGGAGTCGAAGGCAAATCGGTTTGTTTGATGTAAAGTCGACTGACGCCTTGACCAGATGAAGCAATACGCATACCCCAATCTTCTGTCGTTTGAAGAACGAATGTCGAAGGTAAATCTTCTGCTAAAAGAAGTACGTCTCCTTTGAAATCTACAGAGCGTCCAGAAGCTTCAAGATACAAATCCATGTCGTCAGTATTCGATTTGTAATCGAGTTCCATCATGCCTTGGAAGGAGATATCCGCACGAATATCGAAGTTTGAATTTGGTTGAGCAGAAAGGTGCATCTCGCCAGGTAAATCACGCATGAAAGCGGTTGCTGGCCACCAGAAACCATCGACATAACGCATTTGCTGAATCATCAGCGACTGTGCGGAATGGCCATCGATTTGATATTGTGATGGAACATCAACATCAATCAAGAAGATATCTCCAATAGTGGATGAAAAGGTCATTGATTGAGGAACGCCGACGATCAATGCCTCAACGCGACTGAGGGCCCGTTTGTCAATAAAAACTGCATGAACTGAATCCAAGCGCGTGCCTAAATCATAACTCATGTCGATTGATACACGAGGTACTGTGAGGTTGTCCTGAGTTGAAAATACAGCATTTGCAAAGACATCATTCGGGCCACTGGTATCAAGACCAGCAATGACGATTTCCATGTCTCTGCCTTCTAAACCATTAACGATAATGCTCATCTGTTGGCGCTTTGGCGTCCATTGTTCGAAGAATAGGTCGAACTCATACAATGGAATGTCATCTCTCATTCTGAAATCATATTCCAAGAGAATTCTCCCCGGTGGTAAATTCGGTAACCAAGAACGAAGGTGCCATGAGCGTCGCGTTTCATAGGTGATGCCTTGGTCTTCCCAAATACTTTCATTCGCCCCTTCCATTTCCGAATCTAAGATGACGCCATCTTCAAGCGCAAGGAGAAGTTGCGAAATATTGGAGATGTTGGCCGCTTCTGCAGCCTCAAAGACAGCCTGATATTCATCTTCAGTAATCTTGTAATCCGCCAATGCATCATAGACAACGCTTCTGCTTGACAGAGTGAATGTCGGCATTCTCGTCAAATTGAACATGACCTTTGAAGCTTCGAAAACTTCCATACCGATACCATGGGACCACTCGGGTTGCTCATTGACATTGGTTCCTTTGCGAACATCCATTGTAACATCAAAAACTTCCCCTGTTTGTAAATCAAGACCCAACGACATGTTTTCATCACTGGTTTCAACGCCGCCCAAATCAACAATGGTCGAGTAAACAAAGTCGTTGACCAGTGAACCAAAGTTCACTAAATCTCCGAGGAAAAAGGACAGTGCTTGAACACCGTCCCCTTCATCGAAAGTGGGTAATTCAAGGCCTGTCGAGTCGACTCCACTTGGATAGGCAATAGTGATATTCGCTGGTAGAGGGTTAATCGCAATTCGGCCGTTCATGCCTTTGAAATCGTCCTCATAATCTGTTTCATCTTCGAGTAAAATATTCATCGGCGATGATTCTGAGCGAAGTAATTCAATGCGAGAATTCCCCTCCGGCCCAGAAGCACCTGGGTCAAGCGGTGAGAGACGACGAATACTCGTCACATCGGAAATTTCCGTGCTCAAACTCGTTTCACCGGTCGCTTCATCAACCCAGAAGCGGAAATGGTCGCCATCCATAGTGAGGGGTTGAGTTGCGTTGGTCAGTTGAACTTCTATCGATTCCATCGGTGTTGAAGCAACATAGCCTACAGTGTCACCAAGTATGAGTTGAAACGAAGAAGGAAGGCCATTCAGTCGAATCGCATTGCGTTGTCCATCTCCATCCCCTCCGTAGGTAATCGTACCAATCGGAGCTGATGCTGTATAGGTGAGTGCTTCTGGGGTCTGAGTCACATTGAACGTACTGGGGCGGTTTGAAAGTGTCGCAGATTGTTGATTGGCAGTAAGCAGATCGCCATCGTCATGGAGGATGTGGCCGATCAAAAATGGTCCTCCGTCAACGCCTCGCAATTCCATCTGGCGGACATCATTGATTGGGTCATAATCATGGGTAACGCTTGAGATACCACCAATTTTGGCGCTCATAGCAATCGGAACAAGAGGGGATTGAGGGCCAAGACGGCCGTTCACTTCCTCAATATTGGTGTCTTCAGAAAGTAAAATGTGGTCGATTTCTGGCAACCAAGGTTGGTCACTGCTTGAGATTGCAATAGAAACGGAACCAATTTCCATGGGTTCGCGCACACTTGAAGGAAGACTTTGCTTCACCTGGTTGTAACAGTTGAGCCTCACTGCTCCACCGGATGCTCCGGCAGTTCCCACAATTGACTCAGGTAGACCGTTGACAACATCGCCTATGTCGAGAATTACTTCGACAACTGTTAACAGTGCATTATCGAAAACTTGAGCAATCGTATTGAGATTTGGATTGTTATAATTCACGCGACTCAATCCACTTTCAGGAATTTCAAAACTCCCTTCAACAATGATCACTTTGGGTACATTCGAGATGCTCAGTTCGATGGATGAGGAATCCGATGCATAACCTCCGCGCATGAATGTTGATTTGTAATCCAACAGGTCAATCGATTCTGTCGCTACAATGGCCACTAAAGTGTTCGGCGGAGCTGCCGGATTCACCGGAAGTGTAGGGTCGTCGACATTGTTCAAGTTGTCTCCAGAGAAATTTTTGATGGCGATAATCATTGAAAGTCGACTTGGGATATCGCCTGGCAAATCAGTACCTCCCGGCTCTTCTCCAATCATAGTAAAGACTGCTGCGATTTCATCAGGATGAAGCGTTCCTGATGGTAAACCACGAATCCAAGTTCGAGAGTCAGTGACGTTACCAAAAGGAGAATCTCCTTCTGTCGTGTTTGAACGGTCTTCGAAATAGTGGAGATACATGTCAGCACCGTAATCGGAATAAATCTCAACGGTATCGAATGTGTTCTGTCCAAGATTGTCGTTGCGTAACGTAATATCAACTTCGTTCGGCAATCGGGTATCTCCTGCCTCTGGATGGAATCCTGCATCGATATATGCCGTCTCGAGTATCGGAGCAGTCGTACCTCCACCATAGCCGTCAAATCGAATAAATCCAACGCCGAGGCCGAACCCACATTTGTGCTCATGGCTGAGTGCTTCATGGTCGAGAATCGGGTCGTAGTAGGAGGTGCCATCGTTACAGTCGGATTGCCGATTCGAACTGTCTGCATCTGGATTGGAAGCCCTGATGGCGTAAGGTGCAGAAATCGAGGTCAAACTGAGCGCTGAAGCATTAATTTGCCCCGTGGTGAGTGAACTGAGGAACTGCAAGACATTGGTGATCACTGCATTCACACTGAAGGTCATTTTCTGAAGACCAACACCCAATGTAAATTCATGAGGAGGTTGTGTGAATCGTGTATCGATGACAACAGCGTAGGATTCAGATTCATCCAAAGTGACGTCAAACGCCAAACCTTTCATCAAACTCACTTCAAGATTTGACATGTTGTTCCATAAGAAATCGTTCTGATTAAGTGCGGTTACCTTCCATTGAAAGGTAGGGCGAATCCACAACTCTTCGACACAAGGAAGTGTCGCTGGAGGAATGCCGCAATCACCTAATTCAATGCCAAAACCGTCGCCTTGGGTGATTATTCCTTCAATTGTCAAACCGACTGAAAGGTCGTCGACAGAATCTCCATCGATGTCGATGTAGTTGTTGAACAAGACAAGATCGGTGCCAACAAGAAGCTCACCGGTGAATGTACCCTCAACCCATGCCTCGTGGGATGGACCGTTATCTCTGGAGGTGAAGTTCACATAGACTGCATAGGTGTTGATTCCGATTCCCAACGGATTATCGAGGCCCAATGATTGGACTGAGAACAAGGTCTCGAACAAGTTGTAAGGCCAACCATCTGGCTGTGTTGAGGCGTCCATAAGAAATTCATACGGACGAGGGTGATCTGCGACAAAAGGTGACGAGTCTCTCAGTTCAATGCCATCAAGATAACCGCTTGCTTGCGAGAGCGGGTCGGTTGAATCGAGAGGTCTTTTCGCAATGTCAACCGCATTCAAGGCATCAATCGCTCCTTGTGAGGCAACACTCGCCTCATCATTCTCCGTACGTTTTGACAATGTATCTTCTAATTCATCCAAGACTCCAAAGTCGTTTCGAGAGACAGAAAGGTCAGCACCTGCGGGTTGAGCCAATGAAATCAACATCAGGAATACCAGAGCGATGGCCATGCGCCGAGGGTCGTTACTTTGTGGCAAGCCAACACGAATTAGACGCGGTTGGCTCTCTACCATGCAAGAAGCATGAACACCCACTATGAGAACCCATCCCCTTTATGTCTGAAAAATCAACATATTTCGCTTACCGCCCTACGGGCGGAATTCTCACGCTGAAACGGTCGTATCTCGAGAACAGGTTGGACAGGCAACAACAACCGTATTGGCACCTGGAGGGATTTGTACCTCGAAAACTGTTGAACAACCGCTGCATGCAACACTTTTCGTCGTTGGCTCAGGTTGTACTTGAGGCACTGAGATTTCAGGCACCGTCTTCGGAGAAGGAGTGTTAACGCCTTCTGGGAGAGAAACTCCACCACTCTTCACCACAGTTTGAGGGGCTGAAGTGTAGAGTTCACCTGAGACTTGAGCCGCTGGAATGGTCGGCTGGGTCAAGGGCGCAGGAGTTTCATCGTTGAACAATGCCATTGCATCAGCTGCTGCAGCTTGACTTCCCTGAGAGATCGTTTGTTGAGCAAATGATGGCGGTGCAAAGGCACTGTTGCCTTGCATTTCGCTTGTGGATTGGTCGCCGTAAATTGCAGCTATTTCAGCAGCCTTTTCTTCTTCAACTTTTGAGGTTGAGGATTGGACTTCACCTGCATCAAGCCCTGCAAGAACAACTGCCGTAGAAAACAGAGGAATTTTACGAGTACTTGCTACTGTTGCCATGTGTGCATCCGCTTCAACTTCGCTCAATCCTCTTCCCATGAGCAACTCTTTGGCGATTCCATTTTGCCAACGACGATGTCCGAGAAGAGCGATTCCCATAGTGAGCGTACCGATGAACAGAACCATTAGTAAAATTCCAACAATACTGCCTTTTTCTGGAGGTGCTTCGATGTTCAAAGTAAATGCGTGACTATCAGAGTTGTTTGATTGGTCAAAAACGGTCACTACAACGTCATATTGGCCTGACTTTGCAAATTCAAGGTCTACTGAAGAACCCGTTAAATCTGCATCATCTCGAGAATCTCCATTACCGTCAGAATCGACCTCTGGATTCAAGTCCCAATGGTAACGTAAAGCAGAAATTGAGTCGTACGAGTCAGTCGCTTGAACAGTGCAAGTTATTTCATCTCCAACTTGACCAACAGAAGGGAGCAAAACGAGACTGGATTGGTTCAATACCGGAATTGTTGTGTCAGTGACCAGTAATGTCGTTGAGATACTGTTTGAATTTCCAGAAGCGTCGCTCACAGTCAAGGTAACCTCATGTGTTCCAATATCAGACCAAGAAAAAGAAACTGAACTGTTCTGGCCATAGGGATTGCCGTCTAAGTTCCACGCACACACACTGACCACGTGGTCATCTGTACTTCCATCACAATTCAACAGAATCGTATCGCCAGTTGTGAGTTTCCAGCCCCCACTTATGGGTTGGCCGTTACCTCCAATGCGCGCAACAGGATTCACGACATCCAATACTGAAATTACCGAGGTAGATGAGGCGGAAGAGCCGATTGGTGAAGCCACAGTTAAGGTGACGGTGCGGTCTCCGGGTGTGCTCCAAGTGGCGAGTGCATCCCAGCCAGTTGCATCCTCATCATTGGTGAAATCACCGTCACCGTCTGCATCTACTCCTGCATCGAAATCCCATGAGGCAGAGGCGATTTGATTCAGCCGATTTGGAGTCGAATATGCATCAAGCATGATTGAATTACCGACGACAGTACTGGAATTGCTGTCATCGGAGATGATTGGATTTAATTGAGGGGCCAGTTCAACACGAACGGTCATTCGAACTGGACTGTCACCGTTTGCACCACCTACGGGAGTGTCGGTATTATCGGCGACCAAAATCAATTCTTCCCCGTCCAATTCATTGGGTACAATCCAAGAGAAGGAAGAGGAGCCTTCAACCGATTGCAATGCCGCACCGGTTATGTAAAGAGAACCAACGCCTCCTGAAGTATAGAGGTCATTCATTGCTCGAGTTTGTAGATAAATATCTCCATTGCCTTCAAGCGACCAAGCCGTTACTACGATGCTTGTTCCGGCATCGAGTTGTAAATCAGCTCCGGACAGCAGAGTATCTGACGAATCATTCTCAACAGCAATGAGGTTGTGGAATGGTGTCCAATAAGAGTCCGTTATTTTCGACACTGTTAGACTTGCGCGACTGTCAACTCCACCTTGGTCACCCATTCCTTGATCTCCTGAATGTGCAGTATTGTCAAACACAATATACCATGCTTTGGCATTGATTGAAGAAGGTACTTGCCAGTGGAATTGATAACTGCCAAGTGCTGATTCAGTCGACGGCACCTGTTCGAAGAGATTGCGATACGACTGCCCAAGATCGTAGGGTTGAATCGAATTTTGGTCAAAGACCAACACATCCAATTCATCTTGACTGACAATAATTGAAAGGTCATACACGTCTCCTGGCGTTAAGACACCTAGATTGATTTTGATACAAGCGCCATCACCGATGACTGTTGCACTCGAAAAAGCAGCAGGTGTATCGTTCAAACAACCCGGCTCAGCACGCCCTTCAGCAGCAAGAGATGAGGACGGAATCAGCATTACGCAAAGCAAGAACGCAACAAGCACTGAGGAACGCATGAACTGCTGTAGGTCGTAGACCACTTCAATGATGTGGCCGTTTGCTCAAGAGGACCAGCCGTCATCAGCCCAAACCAAATGGCTGATGTCTCCGTTTTCAGAGATGTTAATTCGGTCGCCATCGGTTGCTGCAGAAACAGAAACGTCCGCAGAACCAAAAACATCTTTTGCTTCAGAAAGAGGAATTTCAGCATCCTTTAGTCGAGCACTAAAGTGTGTCAAAACCAGATGACGAGCGTTACAAGCAAGGGCTGTTCGAGCCGCTCCAGTACTCGTGCTATGAAGGAACTCATCTGCCCATTGCTGAGCCTCATCGAGGAATGTCGATTCATGAACCAAAACATCGGTTTGGGAAATTGAAGTGAGACCTTTGGCCATTTCAGAGGTGTCGCCTGAGATGACCATTCGAGTCGCTGGTCGTTCCTGGCCACGGAAATCAGACGCATTGAGGACAGTTCCATCCTCCAACTGAAGGTTGTTTCCGGAAGAAAGTTGTGCTTTTTGCTGATCGGTTAATTTCAATTCAGCGGCTTTCATTCGATTGAACTTTCCAGCATCACCCTTTGCTTCAAGCATCCAAGCGCATGAAGGTACTGAATGGAGAGTCGCCAATGGCTGAATACGGTTCTTTTTCCAACCATCAGGTTGAGGCATTGAGTCGAGCAAAATGGACTTCCCGTCGTCACCCATTTCTAGCCATCTGTCTGCAAGAACATCGCCAAGAACCCAACGAACCGAATAGCCCAAACTTTCACTCGTGGCACCGAGTTCCTGCCAACTTTTGATTTGACGTGCTAATTCTGCATTTGGGGCTGAATCGGGAATCTCTTCGTTCTTGAGCAAGGCATCGAAAACATCCGGAGAAGTAGGGCCAACGACGAGAATCGGCTGTTGGCGTTTATCCAGTGCCATTGTGTGCATCCATGGTAATACTCCCCATGTATGATCTAGATGTCCGTGAGTTAAGCAGATTACATGAACACGAGAGGCTCGTAAAGTGTTGCCTTTATCATACAGTTTCAATCGTTTACGTTGCATTGCATACCGCGTTTGAAACCCTTCACCTGCATCGATGACCATGATGCCGTCTTCACATTGAACAAGACTTCCACTGACTTGTCTACTGCCTGTTGGGCGAGCCGATGAGGTCCCAAGAATATGTAATTCCATACGCACAAGCACACCTCAACTCTGTAGTGGTATTGGGGTTGGTGGAAACCAACGGAGCAAAACAATTCGGTCAATTGCTCGAACCCAGCGCCAGGGTACTGCTACATGAACAGAACCTTCGACCAATTCTTCTTCAGTATCTCGAACAAAGAGGTGAGTGCATGACATTCCATTCGCGTCGATAACCGCATCATGAACCACGCCTAAACGACGACCATCTGGCAAGAAGACTTCAAGACCCGTGAGACGAGACACAGATTCTTCACCTTCAACCATGTTATCCCTCATCAATGCCACCAGTCGAGGGGCAATAAAAGAACCCCGAGATTTATCAAAATTATGCTTATTGAAGTATTAGAAAAAAACATTCGTTCATATACTACAATCTCAAACGGTTTCTCATGGCACTTACTTGCAATATCGGCGCTGCTGGTAAAGCAGCACGCTTGAGAGTTGGAATTATGGCCGTAGCTGGCGGCGTATTATTGGCTCCCTTGGTCGCTGTAGGAATTATGCCCTCCGTGGGCTGGTTGGCAGTCGCTGGAAGCGTCGCAGGTGGCTCTTTTTCAATTTGGGAAGCACGTGCAGGATGGTGCGTCGTCCGGGCAATGGGATTCAAAACCCCAGTCTAATCACTCTTCTTCGGTTTCTTCACTAAGATTTCTTGGTTTCCGAATCTCTTGAGTGATAGCCGCAGGCTCTACTAGCGTTTTTGGAAGATTTCTCGCTACATCCAACTCTTCTAACTTTTTTCCTTGTGGGATAACTTTACTTTCCCAAGAACCTACAGCCTTGTTGTAGTTATCAGTTGCTTGTTTGAGCCCCTTTCCAACTTTTTCAAAGTGTTCACTCCAAGTTGCCATACGCTGATAGAACTCCTGGGCCACTGAAACGACTTCAGCAGCCTCTTCAGCAAAGCGAACTTGTTGCCAATAGAGCGCTGCAGTCTTCAGCAAAGCAATCATTGAGGCTGGACCAGCGATAATAACGCCTCGCTCCATGGCATGAGCATGGAGTTCTGGATCGACTTCAAATGCTGAAGAGATGAGTGCTTCGGAAGGAACGAACATTACAACGAATTCCGCTCGTCCACTGACTCCACTCAGGTAGTCCTTACGTGTTAATTCA
>NHFA02000053.1:14877-24910 GCA_002170315.2 Euryarchaeota archaeon TMED99 | reverse complement strand
TTTGACTATGCCAATGGTCGACATTTCTGCAAGTAACCTCTCGAAGGTTTCGTTGTATGTCGATGTTCTCCACAACCGTGCTGACAACTTCCAAGACCGCTTGGAAATCGTTGCACGAGCTGGAAACTCTGTATCAGCCCTCATCGATGATGACTATGTTCGTGAATCTGGAACTCCGCTCTTCAAGGACGGAACAATCACCGGTGCTGACACTGGTGTTTCAGTCGGTGGCTCTTTCGCTGCTGCTCACTTCCAAGACATCACAGTGACCAATCCAACTGATGCAGGTCTCGAAATTTCGGGCCAAGTTGCTTCAACTTCGGATGGTATCACAGTAACTGGTGGAGACTATGGTGTCCTTATTGGAAACTCAGCATCTGGTTCTATGGATCTTGACAACCTCGACCTTGACGGTCAAGGAACTGCTGGTGTATACTATGCGAAGGACCTCACAGGATCGCTCTCTGGTTCAGTCGTGAACAGCGCAGGTGCAGCATTCAAGTATGGTCAAAACACAGATAACGACGTAAGTTTCGATAGCATGTCGATTTCATCGAACGCAATTGGTGTCGAAACTGATGGTGCTGGAGATATTACATTGACTGATGTTACCATGGGTAACACAAAGGATGTTGTAATTAACAGTGCGGCAAATGTTGACTTCATCGAAGGAACTGTTGACTCGTCATCTGTCGAAGTTACTGGAACTGGTATGTTCACTCGAATGCGCCAACTCGATGTCACACTGACTGCAGACAGCTCACCTGTTGCTGACGCAACCGTCACACTGATTGACGCAGATGGCGCATCTGCTGGAAATGGAGTTACTGATTCACTCGGTGTTGCAGAAGGTCTCGTCTTTGAGACTGCAACTGTTAACGCTGCACAAGGTCTCGTTATTCCATCTCTGTCTGGATATGAAGTTATGAGTGTTGCAAAGGTTGCATACTCATACACGTCTTCAAGCAACAACATTGCTGACTTCCGATATGCATCACAATCTGTTAGTTTGACTGACGCAAGTGGAAACACTGCAACTGTCCCATTGACAACACAGATCACTGAACGTGTTTGTTGGTATTCTACCAGCACAGCATATACTACAGTTGCTCCGTGTGCAGGTTCGTTCTCGACCTCGGGTTCACGAACTCTTGATGACGGTAACGGTGGAAGTGTCAACGAATATGGTTACTATGGTGGATTCGCTACAAGCCAATCTAACAATGTCATCATGGTTGATACGCCATACGTTTACCTCAAGTCTGCAAGCACATATGACTTCGACGGGTCAACAATCTTGGCTACCGGTGCATACGATTACTGGAACACGCAACGATGGTACACACGAAGTCCATACGGTGCTGAAGTCTCCATGAACGATGCAGCAGTCTACGGTGTTGCTTCTGACGACCAAGGTGATATGTTTGGTGTTGAAATTGGATACTACGGTTCTCCGATTACGTCCTTCTATGCGAACAACACAGTGTTCTCGAACGTTGCTAAGTTGGAATTCACAAATGGATACCGTTCCTCGTTCTCTACTTACAACTGGGAAATTGATGACGTTTCAATTACGAACTCAACTATCTCTCACTTCCAGGGATACCAACAACTGAACAACGCTATCCAATATACAGACATCTGTATGGTTCTTGGTGGCGGTGACGGAGCAATCGTAAGTGGAAACACATTCAACGACTGTGGTGTTGGTGTTATGCTACAACGTTCAAACTACTACAACTACCACACAGCGGATACCTATGGTGCTGACAACGCAACAATCACCAACAACGTGTTCAACGATGGTGGAGAAATTGCTGACATTTGGCTCTACACGAACGGATTCTCCGATGACGCAATAATTAGCGACAACGTGATCAACAGCGTCGATGCAGCAGCTGCCGCAATTGCAGTCTACAACGGACAACACACACGTACGACCATCTCTGGCAACACAATTAACGCTGGAACTGATGCAATTTACATGTCAAGCGCTCGTGACTACCACATCACAGGCAACAACATCAACGGTGCTGGAGATGCTGCATATGTCGGTATGTCTATTGCTGGTGGATACGGTGATATCGATAACAACTCTCTCGTCGATGCAGACGGTGGATTGGTTGTCGATTCTGCTACAGGCCCACCTGCTCCTACCACATCACTGTGCTCAATTGGACGATACTCGTACAACTACGGTCCAGCAACATGTAATGTCAACCTTGCAACTGGTAAAACCATGCAGGTTAACATCGAAACAGACAGCTGGGGATACGAAGCTAGTATCACCATCTTGAAGCCTGATGGAACAACTGACAGTTGGAGCACATACACGTTTAGCAGCAACACAGAATACACGCCATTGGCAACATACACTGATGCTGGAAACTACAGCTTGACTCTACGTGACTCATACGGTGACGGTGGAACCAACGTTTACATGGTTGAAGGTGGCACTGCTGGTGGATACTCTGGACCAACAATTGCTGACAACACCATTACAACATCACCAGGTCGAACTGCACCTTCTGCAGTTGGAATGGTGTTTGAAGACTGCACAGGTATTTCGATCAACTCTGCTCGAAACACCATCACACTGTCTGACAATGCTATGTCTCTAAGCAACTGTGACATGACTGACGTCGACTCTGTCCTTCAAGGCGAAGGCGACTCATTGACTGTCGGTATTGACGCTGATGATTTGAACGGTGACCTCTTGACACTTTCAGGAACCACCATTTCAGGATTCGCAACTGGTGTCGAAAAGACAAGCGGAGAACTCACCATGACAGGCTATTCGTCTGTTTCTGGCGATGATTACGGTGTCTATGTTGATGATGCAACTGTTGTCGCAATCAATGCTGCAGTTGGCGGTGGAACAACCGGAACTGGATTGTATGTTGTCGACAGCGACGATGTTTGGGTTTACCCAATGAACGCATCCGGTCTTGTTGGTATGTATGTCGAAAACACACCATTCCGCTGGGATGGAGGAACATCGACTGCAACCACTGCTCTGGAAGTCTCTGAATCCGTCGGGTCTGTTGAAAACATGACCTGGTCTGCTTCAGATGTTCAGATTGATGCTGGCAGTAACGCATACGTCACATCGATTGGTAACACAATTGATGCAAGCAAGTTGGTTGTCGCATCCTCTGCAACCATTGATGAAGCAAACTTGTTCTCAATGGATTCAACCCACTTGAATACTGCGCCTGCTTCTGAAGTTGCAATGTTGATTCAATCAACTGATGGAACACGTGCATCCTATGTCTCAACCAGTTTCCAACCTGAAGTTATGAACGTTGATGGTTCAGACGCAGATTGGAACGGTGGTAACGCCCTCAACCCATCTGGCTATGCAATGCCAGGTATGATGAGCGGTGACGGAACCAACGACATGATGGTTACATACATCGAAGGCGACGATCTCTACATCGGTTTGACCGGTGAAGACCTCGCTGCAAGTGACGTTCTCATCTACCTCAGCGTTGATGGCAGTGGAAGCAACACAGGATACAACCTTGGTGGCGCTCACACATTGCCATTCCAAGCAAACTACGTGCTTTGGGCTGACAGTGACTCGTCATTCGACTTGTATAGCTACGGTTTCCTCGGATGGGGCCCAACAACACTCAGTTCAGCGAATGTTGATGTTGCATCCTCGAGCACCTTGACTGAAATCTCCATCCCATTCTCACGAATTGGTGGAACTCCAAGTCAGGTTGACATCGTTGCTATCGTT
Organism: Euryarchaeota archaeon TMED99; assembly: GCA_002170315.2. Lineage (GTDB taxonomy): Archaea > Thermoplasmatota > Poseidoniia > Poseidoniales > Poseidoniaceae > MGIIa-L1. Next base: position 21,165 of record NHFA02000053.1, on the reverse strand, counting down.
CAGGGAGAGACAACTGCTGATGTCAGCACTGTCCACCCAACGCAAACCATTGACTCTGCAAACACTCTGCAATCGTTCAGCGAATACATGACCGTCGAGCTCACGCACGACGACCTTCTAAGCGGTTCGATTTCAGACGAAGTTCTTGTCTACCGTTCATACAAGGGTTCCAACACTCCAAGTGTTGCTAAGAACTACGATGTTATGATTAAGACAGAAGCAGACTGTGAATTTGACTGGGCTACAGCAACAGACTTGTCTCTTGCTACCAACGTTGAAATCGACCTTGATATGGCACGTGCATGTCCTGAAATCCAGGCATCACTTGCAGACGTCACTGTTGCAGAAGACTCGGGTGCTTACACCTTCAGCCTAACAAACATGGCTGACGATGTTCAAGACCTTGAAGCAGATCTCACATGGACTTCTGCTGATGGCAACATCGATGCATATGACGGCGTTCTTGTCGACTGGAACCAAAATGGACACACTGTGACCATTACTCCACTTACCGACCAATTCGGAACCCTCGAATATGAGTTCGAAGTTACAGACAGCAACGGTTTGACTGACTCACAGAACATTACTTTCGAAGTAACCAATGTGAACGATGCACCAGTTATCTGTAACGTCCTTGAACTTGATTGCATGCCAATCTTCTCGGTTGACGACACATACAACAACATCCTTGCTGAAGGATTTGGAACACACACCAAGTATCTTGGTAACGTCTCCAACGCTTCCAGTTCTTACATCCGTGACATGGCTAACGAGCAATCGCCTGACCGCCAAGTCTACGATTGGGATGCTGTCGTAGACTCGACTTGTGATGCATTTGCTGTTGAAGTCGATGCAGGAAACAATCTTGTGATTACAGAAAACACCGCTAACGAAAAGGGCGGAACGTGTACTGTAACACTTGACCTGTCTGATAACGGTAATGAGAACACAGATGCAGTTTCATTCGATGTTGACTTCTCAGTCGCACCGGTGAACGACGCACCAGTGATCTCCTTGCAAGACGAGAACAGTCAGAACTTGTTGTTGAACGACGCAGGTGACCGAGCTACTGGTGAAGGTGAATACATCACAATGACTGAAGACGATACCAATGCTGACAACCTCACTTGGGACCTTCTGCCATTGATGAGCGATATTGACCACGATGTTCCAGCAGACCTTACTTGGACTGTTGAACCAACAAGTCAGTGTGCTTACACCAACTACTTCACAACCGCAATCGTTGGCACAGACCTCGTGTTCACCTTGATTCCAGACGCAACCACAAACGGTTACGATTGGGAAATCGATTACATGAACGACAACGGTATCCACCAATTGCGACCAAATGGCCAGACCTTCTGTGCTATCAATTTGGTTCTCAAGGATACCGCTACTGCACCATCACACACACCAAACTATGACCCATCAATCATGCCAATTGCGGCATATGAACAAGGTCAAGACGATGTTGTGATGTATGTTACAGTCGAGCGTGTTGCTGAAAACGTCGCAGACTACTCCATTGACGCAGTCTCTGGTGTTGACTTCAACGGTATTACCAACATCATGACCGGCACCTATGTTCCTGTTACAGTGAACATCGACGCTGGTGGCGATGAAGGACCTTACAACTACGATCACATGCTTGCAGTGACATTCCACACAGACGGACATTCTGAAGAAGAGTTTACTCGATACTACAATGTCCCAGCATACGGAACCAGCATTGATGTGAACGAAGATGTCTACATGACAAAGGATACGACCAAGGTCGAAGTCTCAATGGATGTTCTTACTTGTTTGAACGACCCATGTGACCTCACAGTTCCTGCGAGTGAGCGTTTCCAAACAGACGACCCTGAATCCCACCGTTCAAACAACGGCGGTTCTCAAGGATCTGCTTGGTCTGCTCCTGGTCAATACGGACAGAGTGCTTCTCAGACCTCTGAACGCCGACCAATGCTCGAAGACAACTACTGGTGTAACAACAGGCTAACAACCCTCGACATCGACACTGCAGAAGCAAGTGCTGATTGGGGCAAGTGTAACGAATTCGCAGCAGGTTCAGAATCGTTCGGTGCTACCGGACAACCTCTACCAAACGTTGTCCGCACCATCGGTGCCAGCGCTGTGCCTTCGTTCGCACCAAGCGTTGTTGTCGTCAGCCTAACAGGTCTCTTTGTGAGTGCTCTTGCCTTCTCCAGCCGCCGTGCTGATGATGAGGAAGAAGTTACAGAGAAGCTCGAAGATGATGATATGGCAGTGAGCCCAGTTATTGCAACTATCTTGATGGTTGCAATCACCGTGGTTCTCTCCGGTGTCATCTATGTTTGGGCAAGTAGCCTTGCTGATACTGATGTCAAGGGTGTTCCTCGAGTCACTTTTGATATTGAGGACATTGACAGCTTCGATGTTGACAATGGTCACTGGCGAATCACCGTTCAATCTGCTGAAACTGACTTGGCTACCCAAGCAGTTGAAGTCCGTGTATTCTACGTGGACGGCAGCGGAACGGCTCAGACTGTGACTTACAACATGGCAGACACCAACGATGTGTATGNCTTCAATCCAGCGAACAGTGACTCTATGGTCACNTTCGTGGATCAAGTCAACAACGAAGGTGATGATAAGGTTTCGACCTTCAATACAGGTGATACAATTTTCGTGCGAACACACGATTCTGAAGGAACACCTCTTGAAGATGTGACAATTACTCTATCCTACGCTCCAAATGTAGGACAAGGTGCGCTCTTGCGCTCCTGGAGTGGTTTGTCATACGACCTTAACGCTTGAGCGTAATCGTATCTGACGAAATCGGATGCATTGAGGAGGGGCATTTGCCCCTCCTCTTTGTCTCCCGCATCCCAGCAATGGGATGACTGTCTCCTTGGAGACAGAGAGCCACCCGATCGCAGGGGGTTTCCGTAAAGGGGCCCCCTGCCTTCGGCCCCCTTTTCTTGGGACTTCTGTCCATCTTTTCAACTGACTTTGAGCGAAGCCTTTCAAGGAAGGCAGTGTTCACTAACATGAGCGTCATGTCAACTACCGAAGAGATTCCCAAAACCACTTGTGTTGTTTTTGATTGCGATGGCGTGCTGGTTGATGCTGTAAGTTCATGGCGAACCCTTCACGATCACTTCGGNACAGATAATGCAGTCAATCTTCAACGATTCATACGTGGTGAATTTTCTGACGTTGAGTTTATGCGTTCTGACATTAAGATGTGGAAAGAAAAGCAAGACCCGATTTANCGAGATGAATTNTTTCGAGCCTATTCTGGTGTGAAATTGATGGATGGTGCTCGGGAAGTTATTGAGAAACTCCAATCAAATGGAGTGTTTGTTGCCATTGTCAGCGCTGGTGTNGATTTNTTTGTTGCCTCAATCGCTTCGATGCTCAAAGTGGATGATTGGATTGCAAATGGCTTTGTCTTTAACGATGATGACACACTTTCCGATGATGGTGTCTGTCGCCTACACGCAACAGGAAAAGGGGAAATCATCCACCGCTTACTCGAGATGAATGGCCTTGCTGCAACCAATTGCGTCTCCGTTGGTGATTCTGAAATGGATTTGTCCATGCATGTGGAAGGCAGTCGTTTCATAGGTTTCAATCCCACCCGTGAATCCTCTCAATCCGCATTTGAGGCGGCTGATATCGATGTCGTTTACGGAAAGGATTTACGGGCAATACTNCCCCTGCTCCAGCTTGACTAATCAGGCAAATGGAATTGACGTAGTCGCATGACTCTTTAGATTGACAATTGTGAGCATACAAGGCTTCGGCTGGAATCCGAGCATTCTTTGGTAGGATGTTTGGTCTTGCCATGTGCTCGAACAAATCAGTGTTGTACCTTTGAAATCAACACAAGCATGACCNTGAACGTGACCAGTNACAAATATATCCGGAACCTGACGNATAACCAATCCATCTTCGGGTTCAGGAGAAAGTGGAGTTTTCCCACCCCATTGGGGGGCAAGGTGTCGGCGTCGTAGCATTTGTCGCATTGCTTCAACAGGATCAGCGTATGTCACNGTTCGTAGACCTGCAACAAAATCGTCAATGGATTTTCCGTGATAAGAAAGTAAACGAACGCCGTGTAATGAGAAATCACAAGGATTGCCAACAAATGTTGTCGTGTTGTAATCTTGCTGAATATCTTTTTCAAAAGTGGGTTGAGGTTCAGCAGGCCGTACAGCATCGTGGTTACCAGGGAGCATCACGCATTCGACCCAGTCTGGAAGCAGTTCAAGTAATCGAGCAAACTCAGTATATTGTCCGAACAGATCTGGTATGGAGAGTTCGCTGTCTTGACCAGGATAAATTCCAACGCCATCAACACAATCACCTGATAGAATCAGATATTTGATGGTCTTTGCGAGTGGGTCTGTGTGAAACCAACGGACCATTTTGTGCCACTGTGCTTCCAAGAAGGTTTTCGAACCAACGTGAATGTCGGAAATAAACGCAACACTCACACCATGTTCTGCAGAGGCTTTCTGATGACTTGCTTGCATAGGGAAATGTAAGTCATCNACATAAAACATATCTCCAGTTTGACTGAATGTCCCTGATACACCAAGTACATCATCAGGCATCAATCCTGCTTCGAGAATTTGTTCATGTGCTCTGTCTCTGTCATCTCCCTTTCTTTTGGTAAGCAGGCACGTGAGTTCACCAGTTTCATCTTCCAGTCTCCACATAAGATGGCCATTTTTTGTGTATCGAGGTTCATTGACAAGTCCAATGGCTACTGCTTTGTTTTCATATCCTTGATAGCGACTACTCTCTGCGTGCAATCTGGAGATTTCAGTCGGTGTTCGCGGGAGATGAGAATTTTGAATAATCATTTTCCGAATACTCTGCAAACGGTCACTAAAACACGAGGTGATGTCCGCCATTTTCCCTTCGGTAATGCTGTTTCCTGTNATGTCATAGTGGACTAAAATATCACTTGGTGCGTCAGATGCATTTTCACTGAAGTCAGCAGTATTCCAATCAGGGAGATTGTTTCTAAATTTCAAATCCAAGGGTTCAGGAGTATGAATCGGAGCGATGGTTCTTCCCAATTCTGGTGTTTTCTCCCGAACTGGAGCAGGTACAGTCGAGACNGTTTGGGTTTTTTGATTCCAAACTTGGAGCATCGATTCAAGAATTTCATTGGTCAAAAAACCTTTTTCAAATCCAACTTCTCCTGAGCAATTGAGTACGCCTTCTAAATCCTCGAGACTGAGTAAACGTGAACGAATCGATGCAGANGGAAGAAAACCTCGCTGCCGTAAGAGTGCAGTCATTTCCTCTTCGGATGCACCCATGAACTCAAGGTAACGCCTCCGCTCCAAAAGCACATCGGTATGAAGGGTTCATTTCAGCGAGGGGTCAATCCCACTCTGCCTCATTNTCAAGCGATGAATCTTTNCCNGGAGGAGCACCTTCACCATCCCATGAATCGTCTTGCCATGGTGCTGATTCTCGAGCAGCCGCTTCTCTTTGGGCTCGGTCTAATTCGAATTGAATTCTCTCCGCTTCCTTTTCCGCTTTTTGACGTTCGAATTCCAAGAGTTGCTCTTCATTTTGAGCCATGGCCTGGTCCCAACGTTTGATGGTAGACAAAAGTGCAAAGTGAACAAATCCAATTTTGTTTTCTGCTCTGTTTCCACCGATTTCCGTTGATTCGGCATTTGCCCAGTTATTTGATGCAATTCCGACATAGACCAATCCAACCTTTTTATGGGTTCCATCGTTCTTCGGACCAGCAATTCCCGTGATTGAAATAGCAATATCAGCTCCTGCACGTTTCAATGCACCCTTTGCCATTTGAATNGCAACTTCTGCAGAGACAGCCCCCTTTTTCTCAATGGATTCTGGACGNACCTCTAATTCCTTGATTTTTGCTTCATTTGAGTAGGTCACCCATGCTTGGTTAAACCAAGAAGATGCTCCAGCGATATCTGTGAACGCACTCGANAGTAGNCCCCCAGTACACGATTCAGCAACGGTGATACTGTGTCCACCTTCTTTTAAGCGCCGTACAAGACGGGCTGCAGCGGCTTGAACNTCTTCATCCATGCAAATCAATGGCAAAGTTCCTCTGTTTTGAGGTTAACGCCTGCATCAATGCCTTCAATAACACCTTCTTACAGGAACGGTTGGGTCTGTGGTCTAGTGGTTATGACACCGCCCTTACACGGCGTTGATCGAGGGTTCAAATCCCTCCAGACCCACTACCAAAGGNATGTNCGNATNTCTTCNTTTGNNNCNCCAATTACNTTNGTNATACCNGAA
>NHFA02000053.1:0-14871 GCA_002170315.2 Euryarchaeota archaeon TMED99 | reverse complement strand
CNAAATNCNTNNGCNTCATNTTCATCACCGTCAATCAANATGAGGTGNACNGCNCGCTGCCANAGNCCATTCNNGAGGNGTNGAGCCNCGGTGGTCAACTGCAACNANAATNTCNTCNANTTCNGTGAACATNAGNANTGNTGTTGATTGTTCAACTTCATTTGCGTTGAGAATAAGCCACCGCGCACCTTGCATACTTGCTCGCACGTCGTCTTTCAAATCCTCGAGTGTAATGACGTTCATTCTTCACCCTCACATAGCGTACCGGAGAATTGCTATAGCCCCGCCAAGACCCAACAATTGTTGACCCGCATCATGGTCTGTAGAGCATTGAACCAGTTCAGCACCAATATCGGATAAACCCTCAACCCATTCAAGCCATGTCATCTCCCCAATCATTTTCGATTCATCTCGTAGAATATCTGCTGAAATGAGCAGTGTTTCAATTGCTCCTTCACGCATTGCTTTCTTGAGAGTGACTTCGCCATAGGCGACTGCTCCATTGGTGGAAAGCCGTTCCCATGCCGTTTCGATAAGTTCAATTTCTCGAGAAATCGCGTGTTCACTGAGTAAATCTCCTGCTAATCCATCACGCAAGACTTCATTCGCTCCAGCACGTCCAGCCATTGAGGTTGCTACTGATTTCATCATTCGTGTCTCTCCTGAAGCCTTCAAATCGGTGAGTAAGGCTTCACGTGCATGACCGGGACCACACACGACAAGTGGGGTTTCTGGACCGAGTGTGTCAAGCAGCGCACTGATGACTTTCAAGCGAAAGGATGCGGCAATTCCAGCGGATTGACGTATCTCGCCTCTCTTCCCTCCACCACGCATCGTCCATGTTGCACCTTCACGTAAGCCTCGAGCAGTTACGTGGAACAATACGACTTCATCCGTTTCAACAACGGCTAGGACGACATTTGTTTGTCCCGATGCTTGCTCTGCCTGTCTGAGGAGTTCTCTGTCCGAGGTTGAGAACTCGGTGGAACAGCTGAGTTCAACGTCATCACGAATTTCTACAATGTGGGTGTGATGGAGGCCAACATCAAATTGCGCCTCTTCAATCGTTCCATGAATGCGTAAGTTCTCGCTAAAAGTTTGATAATCCGTGCTCTCAATGTGCAGTCGAATCCACATTTTTTTGCGCTCAGCAGATTTCGCTCGTCCACCTTCATCACCGCCGGTCGTTTGGTCACGTCGTTCTCCAAGCATGCCGAGTTTCATACCTTTACGTGCAATTCGCGCAAGTGCCCATAAATCATCCTCAGTTTCAATTCTGAGACGCCAAAGTTGGGGTTCGCGCTTGAGAATTTTCATTCACTTCACCCAAAGACACCGGTTAGGCGGCCTTCTTCGTCCATATCCATGTCAAGAGCAGCAGGCCGCTTAGGTAAACCAGGCATCGTCATCATGTTTCCGAGAACTGCGACGATAAAACCTGCTCCTGCATTGAGTCGGAACTCACGGACAGGAATAGTAAAACCAACCGGTGCTCCTAATTTACCGGGGTCGTGTGAAAAGGAATACTGCGTTTTTGCCATACAAACGGGAAGGTGGCCATATCCCCATGCTTGGAATTTTGAAAGTTGCTTCATCGCAGACGCGCTTACTTCAACGCCTTCTGCTTTGTATATTCGAGATGCAATCGCTTCCACTTTCTCCAGAACAGGTACATCTTTTGTGAACAGCGGCGTAAATGGTCTGCCGTTTGCAACATGGTCTTGGACTGCTGAAACGACCGCTTTTGCCAAGTCTACACCGCCTTGGCCACCGTTTGAATGGACTTCTGTCAGTGCGACATGAACAGCCCCACTCTTTTGCGCCTCTCTTTTGAGTGCCTCCAATTCTTCATCAGTATCTGACTCAAATCGATTAATCGAAACCAAGACCGGCATTCCAAATCCTGCCATGTTCTTGATATGCCGATCTAAATTTCCTTGTGCTCCTCGAATTACAGCGTCCACATCTTCAGCCTCTAATTCTTCTTTTGATGGTCTGTATCCCCCTCGGCTTCCGAATGCTCCTCCGTGAAGTTTCATTGAACGAATAGTGACATTCATCACGACACAATCTGGTGCTTTGCCAGAATTTGCTGCTTTGATATGCATGAATTTCTCTGCACCCATATCTGAGCCAAATCCAGCTTCTGTGACGACGATATCTGCCGCACCTAAGGCCAATCTATCTGCAATAATACTCGAGTTGCCATGAGCAATATTCGCAAAAGGTCCGCCATGAATAAATGCAGGATTTCCTTCAAGAGTTTGAACCATATTCGGGAGGAATGCATTTCGTAACAGCAAGGTCATTGCGCCAGCAGCACCAATCTCTTCTGCCTTGACGGGATTTCCATCAATTGATTCACCGACAACAATTTCACCAATACGCCTGCGTAAGTCTGCATAATCTTGGGCGAGAACAAGAATGGCCATGACTTCACTTGCAGCAGTAATATCGAAACGGTCTTGCCGCGTATTACCGTTTGCAGGCCCACCTAATCCAATGACGATATCACGAAGAGAACGGTCATTCATGTCGATGACTCGAGGCCAAAATATTCGAGTTGATTCTAATTTTGATTCGTTACCTTGCTTGATGTGATTATCAATGAGGGCGGAGAGAAGATTGTGGGCTGATGTCACGGCGTGCAAATCTCCGGTAAAGTGAAGATTGATTTCTTCCATTGGAAGAACTTGAGAATGTCCTCCACCGGCAGCGCCTCCCTTGATACCAAACACGGGGCCCATAGAAGGCTCTCGAATGACGCATGTTGCACTCTGTCCGATTGCACATAATGCTTGAGTTAGACCAATCGTGGTAACTGTTTTTCCTTCTCCAAAGGGAGTAGGGTTAACTGAAGTCACCAATACTAGACTTCCCTGTGGTTTTGAAAAGCGCTGACTCAGCGCTTCCCAGGTGATTTTGGCCATGCCTTTTCCCATCGGTACCAATTCATGAGACGAGATGCCTAATTTCCAAGCAATGGTCTCAATTGGTTCGATTGAAGCAGAACGTGCGATATCCAAATCACTTGCCATGAGCACCATGCTATTCGATGTGGCTTTGAACCCCTCGGCTCATCAATGCTCAAAAGTGGCGGTTTTCCCACCACTGTTCAAATCCCAGTTACGGCATTACTCGTCTTTCATTGCGCCAAGATATTCTGGCAATTCAACGCCAGCCATCTTTGCAACATCATGGACTGGTGGAAGACTTTGCATCAAGGAAGAGATGAAGTTTGAAGTTGAACCTCCTTCACCGTTCTTGCCACCGTTGCCTGAATCCCAAACAGTAATCTTGTCGATCTTGAGGTTGGAGATTGCTTCAGTTTGTCGGGAAACCAATTCTTCAATCTTTTCTACCATTAACAGAGTTGCTGCAGCCTTGGTGTCGCCACCAGCGCTTGCAACGAGTGATTTGTAACCAGCAGCCTTTGCTTCCAGAACAGATTGTTGTCCTTCTGCTTCTGCTTTGTAACGAGCAAGAATTGCGTCTGCTTGACCTTGGGCAATACGGCGTTGACGTTCTGCTTCAGCATCTGCAGCAATTTCGATTTGCTCTTTTGCAACCTTTTCACGTGCGATGTCAGCAGCACGAAGACGCTCGCTTTCAAGTGAATACTGAGCTTTTTCAATTTCTTCTTGGGCTCTGCGTTGAGCGACTTCAGCACGCTGTCGTGCTTCTGCCTCTTTCTCTGCCAAGACTGCATTTGAGATTGCAATGTCAGCCAAACTCAAGTTTACGCCTTCAATAGCGAGTTTTTGTTGGTCTTGAACAGAAATCTCTTCACGACTCTTTGCAACTGCGATTCCCATCTTGGATTCAGAATCTGCTTCCTGGACAGCAATAACTTCGAGTTTCTTTGCGACTGCTTTACCAGCAATTGCATCCGATTCTCTCTTTTGAACTTCAATTTCACGGTTGGCATCTGCTTGAGCGACTTTGATTTGACCCATTTCCAGAGCCTTTGCACGGTCACCTTCTGCACTTGCAATTGCTTCTGCAGCTGCCTTAGCACCAATCGATACGATATATTCTGCTTCATCAGTAATGTCAGTAATGTTGACGTTGATGAGATACAATCCAATCTTGTGCAATTCAGAGTCGACATTGCTTGATACTTGCTTCAAGAAGACTTCACGGTCTTGGTTGATTTGTTCAATGGTAAGTGTTGCAATGGTCAAACGAAGTTGTCCAAAGATGATTTCGCTTGCCATGTCTTCAATTTGTGGCTGGGAAAGTCCAAGTAGACGTTCTGCAGCGTTTTGCATAATTGATGGTGCGGTCGAGATACCGATGGTAAAGGTCGAAGGTACGTTGATACGGATGTTTTGTTGAGAAAGTGCGTGTTGAAGGTCAATACGAATGGTCATCGGTTTGAGGTCAAGGTAAGCATAGTGCTGAATCAATGGCCAGACAATCTTACCACCACCGTGGTAACATGCGGCTGCGCCGGAATCTTTGACGTTACCATAAACGACTAGAATTTTGTCTGAAGGTGCCAATTTATATCTGCTAGTAGCAACGTAAATCGTTCCAAAAACTGCTAAGGTAAACAAAAACAATCCAATTACTGCTATCGAAGTTCCAACATCTGCCATGTCTAATCATAATGGGCCGTCCTTTAAGAGGTTTCACCCGACTAAAGAAGGGGCAATTGAAGCACAATTTATTCTTCTTCAGCCATTACACTCGCAACAGAAAGAGGTTTCACGACAAGAGTCTCGCCAATCACCTTCACAACTTCGACAAATTTCCCAGTGCCCAGGCTCCACTTTTCGTCTTCAAGAACTGCGTCACATGTTCGCATAGCGTTTTGAAATTCAACTTGCACTTGGCCGGTTTGCCCTGCATCGATTTTCATGTAGACCTTACCCTGGGCCCCGACCGCAAGGGAATGCTTGACGGTTCCATCGACTTCGAGAGATTTCATAACTTGGAATACCTTGCCAATGATCCACATCGAAAAGATACCTGAAACAACTGCTACAGCAATTGCCAACAAATCGCCTCCATCACTTTGAGTCACGGCCAGACCAGATATTCCAAACATCATGATGAAACTCAGGATACCTTGTATTGTGAGCATGTGGAATATTCCTTCAGCACCCATGTCAAAGTCGGCATCAAACCCTGCAACTTCAAGCACACCATCGGCAACTCCTCCAATCAAGATGAGGATAAAATAAATCAAGAACAAGACCGTTCCGATGAGAGCCATTACTGCGAAGAGAATATCGATACCGGTGATACCACCGAGTCCGACAAGGTCGAGAACATTTGAAATGAGAGACATTGTATCACTTTGCCTTGGATGCCTTCTCTTCTTCAAGTTTCGCACGCTGCTGCTTCAATAACGGCCGGATGTAAATGATGTAATAGTGTCCGAAAACGACAGGTCCTATTGAGAGTCCGAACATGAGCCCAACTCCCCAAGGAGGTAAATCGAGAGCTAGGCCGACAGCGAGGATAATGAGCAGAGTAATGAGAATCGACGCTTTCTCAAGAATTATCATCACAGATGAGGCGCCGTTGTTCATCCGGTCTTTCATGATGAATACATCACGCAATCCAGCCATTTCATCACCAGATGAGGCTCGACCATGTGATTTCGCTCATCAGGATAACCATGCCGTAGATCATTGCGATGAAGAAGGTAGGATTTCTCCCCTTTTCAATTGAACTTTCAACTTGCTGAAGTCTGCCATCACTGTCACGAACAATTGCAGTAGCTTCAGAGGTGAGGTAGTTTCCACCTTGAGTAAACTCATTTTCGTTTTTCTTGCTTTGATACAACATAAATACGATTGTACCTACGATAATTCCAAGACTTGGGCCTAAAAAAGCACCGAGAGCAGTATTAAATTCGTTCCACATTGCTGCGGTCAAGTAGAGACCAAAAGCTGCGGTAAGCATCGAAATTAGTCCCTTGCCTTTGCTCTGGCTTGAATACTCCATGAAAACGCTAATGCGCACTCCTTTTTCAATACTGCCCCGATTCGCTAGAAATATGAGCATGATGTTGAAGAACTTCGGGTGCTAAGGTGCCTCATGGCACGGGTTCGGTATGCGGTTGCAGGTTCACCTGTGGCTCATTCACTTTCGCCGCTGCTGTTTGGCTTGGTCGTGTCCAATCTCGAAAAGTTTGGAAAAAAAATCCCTCTCTCAATGAAACATACAGATGTGACATTGGTTGAAACGTCGGGTATAGAAGATGCATTGGGATGGGGATATGCTGGGCATTCTCCTCACGCACCTCTTTGGCAATACACGGCTGCTCCATTTGGAAAATATCGTACAAAGGCACTGTTTGAAAGGGCCATTCAATCAGCGATGAAAATCGAAGACTCTGATTCCCGTCTCGTATCCGATTACGAATCTGAACTTCTTGTTGAAATTTCACAATCACCGACCGCCACTGAAGATTCAAATCACCCTCCATCTCAATGGCTTGACAATGAGGTATGGCTCAACCTTACTTCCCCCCTTAAACATCAACTTTCCAGTGATGCAGTCTCCACAATAGATCATTCAATGAAGCTTCAAGCAGTCAATACATTGCGATGGGATGGCCAAGGTTGGTGGTGCGCAGGTGTTGACGGACTTGGCGTTGTTTCAGTCGCTCAATACCATGGTGTAGATGCTGAATCTGGCGCTCTTTTAGGTCTGCGCGGTGGTGGAGGTGCTGCAAGGTCCACGGCAAGTGCTTGGATAAATGCCGGCGGTAAAATACGTATTTTCGAAGGGCGACGTCCTCTCGAATTACCGTTCGAATTTGAGGAGGATTCTTCTGATAAATCTCTCGATTTTGTTATTGACTTTGATGGCGATTCAGAAATACTTCCGGCCTTCGAATCGTGCCCACTCCAACTTGATCCACGGTATTCTGCTGTTGAAGGTGATTTTAATCAACGTGTTCAACTCATGCAACTTCATCCACTCGATGGTCGGTGGATGCTGACTGCTCAGCATCTAGAAGCGTGGCGTCACTTATGGGCTCCTCAATATGCCGATTATCTCCCTTCACTTGGCTTACTTCTCACTCAATTGATCCATGCGGAAAATGTCCTTTTTGAGAACGCATGACTCCCAAAGCGATTAGAATGAGGACTCTAACGAACCGTTGAGGCAGGATATGAATACAAGGAAACAGTTGATTTGCCTTTTTGTGCTTATTGGCTTTCTCATTCCAAGTCTAAGTGTTGCTGTTTCGGCTCAAAATCCTCCAGAAGACCAGAATTTCACATCACCACATTCGGGTACGGATTTCCCAGTTGGATGGGATGATCTCCAATTAGGCTTATTTGAAGAGCAAATCGAAATACGGCTCGTTTACCCTGCAATGTCGTCTGGAGAAGGTAAAGAGATGGCTGGAAATGGGCCTTTTCCCTATGTTCAGTTCTTTGTAGATTCAGGTGAATCCTCAAATTCTTACATGGATTTCACTTCACGTCTCGCACAACGAGGCTTTATTGTCGCCGTTCACAGTGATTCTTACACTTCTACAGATTTTGACGAGGTACTTGAACAGACTGCTAAGGTACATGAGCAAATGGGGAAGTTGAACAACAGTTCCGGAGTAGTGAGTGGCTCTTTCGGTCAATTTGACCTTCAGCACTGGGGCTTAAGTGGCCACGGAATTGGTGCTGCTGCTGCCTATGGAGTCTTTCCTTTCTGGATGAATTCATCTCTTCATAATGAAACTCAACCGCCGCGCGGATTGTTTGGTTTAGGAATTGATTTTTCTGATTGGAACGGAATGCATTGGGTCGACTTGATGCCTGCAGGATGGATTCACTCTCCAGCGTCTCCAGCCGCAGGACTGTTTTTGACAGGAACAGCAGATGAAATCTATACTTCAAATGAGGCGACTTCTGTCCTTTCTCAAGGTAATGACTTTGCTTGGCAAATGATGGAGGTCCTCGGAGCAGACCATTATCAATTTCAAGACTCGACCAGCTTTTTGGAGGGCTTCGGAGACGGCGATGCTTCATTGAGTCAAAATGAGCAAAATACCATTGCTGCTAACCATGTACTCTCGTATCTCGATTTGACACTTCGAGGCTCTCATGACGCGTTTCGAGACGCATTCAATCGTCCTGTTGCTCCTCACGTCGTGAGCGATAGTGACGCTTACATCGTCGAAAACCTTGATGATGGTGACTTTTTGCTCATCAATCAAACCTCATTTGTTCCGAACACGAACGCAACCTTTGGACCTCAAATTACCGTTAATTCATTCACGGATTGGTCATTGAGAGATGGTCGAACCTATGGTGAGTTGCCAGTCGAATGGACCATTGATATCGAATGTCGTATTCTCGGGATGAATCTGTCAAACGGTTCTTTTGACTCGAATGGCACTGCACATTGCGTTTTCCCAATGCAAGATGTGGCTCCTGGGCCGCATACTGCTCAAGTCAAGATTTTTGTCGAAGGAGCAGTCTCAACCCACACATTTGAATTTTTCAGAACCGACGCCCCAATTCTTGCAGTTGACCCAATTCCAGAAATCGAAGTTCTTGAACGTGGGAGCACTTCGGTTGACGCTTCTCTCTTTGGTTCCGATCCTGATGGACAAGATCTCTTCATCATGGCTTCAGAACTTCTTGGCAATTCTTCTGCGGATTTTTCGATAGAAGTCAGCCAAGATAAACGGACGATGACCGTTCATCACCTCGCTGTTGATGAGGTTGTGAATGGGTCTCAGGTAAACCTCACACTGCGTGCTGGTGGCAGTGGTGTAATTGATGAGATTCAACTTACGTCCAATATTAGCGTCATTCTTCTTGACGACCCCGCGGTAAAGATAGCGGATGTGCCAATGCAGAACCTCATTGAAGATGGTAGCCCGATTACGCTCAAATTATCCGATTATGTTCAAGACCCTGAAGGTGGAGTACTCACCGCAACCGTCGTAGGAGCAAGTGAAGATACGTATGGTCCAATATCGTTCATTTTTGCTGGTGAGAACATGACTCTCACTCCGCTGCTCAATGCCAATGGTGCCTCTGTTCTCCACCTTTTGGTTGGCGATGGTACAAACGCACCTGTGGAACTTGATATTCCGCTCTATGTCGAGCCGGTGAACGATGGAATATTCATCAATGATTCAGCTTGGTCGTTTTCCGTTGTTGAAGATGAAGGACTGTATCTCAATCTCTCGGATTTGGCTTCGGATGTCGATGGTGATAATCTCTTTTGGACCATCGAAAGTACTTCCCAGTCGGTAGAAGTCACTCGTTCCTTTTCTCAATTCATCATCACTCCAATATTGGATTTCTCTGGATTTGATAATTTGACGAACATCAATATTACCGATGGAACAGTGACCATCATTCGAACACTGAACATCACCGTTACGCCTTCACCCGATGCACCAATTCTTACTCTCCAAGAACTCAACCTCATCGATTCGACTGCTGCCAGTCTTCAATGGTGGGTATATGACGCAGACGGCGTAATGCCGAATTCTACTGAAATTCAAGTGAATGGCACAATTCTTGAAAATCTTTCTTTCTCGTGCGTTTTTGATGCGACGGATTTGACCAATCGTTGCCTTTCTATGCTTCCAATTCCAGCTTCGCATAATGGTACAGTAGAAGTTCAAGTCACCGTTTATGATGAGGAAATGAATCTCGAAGTAGCCGCTACTCTTTCGATCAATATGACGCCTCCAGACCCCGTTGTGATTCCCTCAACTACGGAATCAGATGGTTTCGGTTCAATTGGTGTTACGCTTGTTGTCAGTTTGAGTTTGCTGCTCCTAATCGTACTGTTGACTATCGTTCTTGCCCTGCGTAAAGGCGATAAGAGTACACCAGAATTACCAATGATTGAAGTCGAACAAGAAGTTGAACAAGAAATGGATGAAGAAACTCTTCCAAAAGCAAACACTGGTGGCGGACTGCTCGCACGTGCTCGACAAAAGTGAGACTCACAACGGAATATTGCCGTGTTTCTTTGGTGGACTCCATTCTCTTTTGGATTGGAGAATGTTGAGGGCTCGGCAGAGTCGTAGCCGACTTTCGCTTGGTTCAATGACATCGTCAAGCCACCCATTTCTCGCTGCCACATAGGGGTCTCCAAACTTGGCTTTGTATTCTGAAATTAAGCGCTGCCGTGTCGCTTCCTTTTGGTCGTCGGGAGCCTTTGCAATCTCGGCCCTGTGGATGACATTGACAGCACCTTCTGCTCCCATCACAGCAAGTTCAGCAGTAGGCCAAGCGATGTTGTAATCGCTTTGCAGATGCTTGCATGACATCGCTAAATATGCTCCACCGTATGCTTTGCGTGTGACGAGCGTTAGTTTCGGAACGGTCGCTTCAGCATATGCAAACAAGAGTTTCGCACCATGCCGAATGATTCCGCCCCATTCTTGAACAACACCAGGCAAAAATCCCGGAACATCCTCAAATGTGACCAGAGGGATGTTGAACGAATCACAGGTGCGAATAAATCGGGCCGCTTTAATCGACGCATCAATATCAAGACATCCTGCCAAGACCTTTGGTTGATTTCCAACCACACCAATTGTCTTCCCTTCAAGTCGAGCAAAACCAATGATGATGTTGTCTGCATATGCTTCAAACAGTTCGACAAAGATTCCATCATCAACGATCTCTTCAACGACTTTAACCATATCATAGGGCTTATTCGGATTTTCAGGCACGAGTGTTTCCAAATCAGAATTCGGTCTGTTGGCAGGGTCTGCAGATTCTTCACGAGGTGGTTCAGCCATGTTGTGGTCTGGTAAATACGACAAGATTTCAGTAGCAAGAGTACATGCGTCTTCTTCATCATCTGCTATGAGGCACGCAATTCCTGAACGTGAAGCGTGGAGATTTGCGCCACCCAGACCAGCAGCATCTATTTCTCCTTCGAGAACTTCAGGAGTTTCAAGCGGTGAAGAGAGGAAGAGTTGACCGTGTTCTTCACCCAATATCGTGAAGTCGGCAAGACTTGCTGCGAGTGCAGATACGCCAACAACTGGACCAAGCACGAGACTAATGATTGGAACACGGCCACTGCATTGAACCAAACGGTCTAACAACTCTCCAGTTCCTGCAAGTGCGGAGATTCCATCATGCGCTCTTTGACCACCGCCATCCCACATTCCAATTATTGGCGCCTTCACTCGTTCAGCCATCTCGATAATCTTGGCGATTTTCTTTGCATGCATTTCACCCATACTTCCGCCATGAACGCTAAAATCTTGCGCAAAGCAATAGACACGTCGACCGTTAATCGTCCCATGGCCAGCAACGACTCCATCGCCAAGTGTGTGGTGAAGAAACATGCCATTATCCGTTGAGCGATGGGTTACGAATGAATCGATTTCAAGAAAAGAATTTTCGTCGAGTAACAAGGCAATACGGTCTCTAGCAGTGCCACGTCCACTGGTCCGAATCGCTTCTTGGCGTTTCAATCCGCCACCGAGTCTGGCTTGCTCTCGCTTGTATTGGAGTTCCTCGAGGCGTTCACTCGAATTCCCTGCCATACCTTCTCCACCTCTTCTCGGTTTTTCATTCAAGCGCTCATGTTCGAAGTAAATTGTTTCCTTCTCCACAGAGGTTTGCTGCAACAGCATCTCGCACTTTCATCATGTTGGAAAGTGCCCAGTGAACCTTGACGACCACGGTATCAGGTGCCGCAACACTACCGTGACCGAGTATCCCCATATCGATTTGCTTTCTTCCCTTTGAATAGACATTCATGTCCACAGGGCCATGGATGCATTGATTGGTTACAATGACTGGGATTTCACGATTGATGCAGCGCGTGAGCGCACGCCACACTTTGGTATTTTCAGGTGCATCTTTGCCCGGATCGTCAATTGGTAAGTGGCCAAGACCCGTTCCTTGAATGATAATCGCTTGGACTCCAGTTTGCACAATTGCCTCAATTTCTTCTGAATGAAGCCATGGTCCAGCAACAAATTGTGCAATTCGAACCCCCGTCTCATAGGTGGTCGGTCTTTGACATATTGGACGGGTTGAAGCTTTACTCAGGTCTTCTTTGTAGCCCAACTCGAGTTCGTGTGAACATTCACCGTTTTCAACGCTGATCATAGCCAGTGGTTCGCAATTCACTGTTTGAAAAGCGTCTCGACGAGACGAGTGTAACTTACGAACACCAATTCCTGGATAAACTGCACAAACACCGTCATTGTTTGATGCGTGCATGACGACAACAACACCGTCACCGAGGTCTCCACTTGGAGCCGGTCCATGTGCAGCCCAGTAGACTGCCGAAAGTAAATTTTCACTTGCATCAGATGAACCACGGTCTGAAGAGCGTTGGGAGCCTACAAAAGCAATTCGTCCGGGAGGTGCTTCTCCTTTTCCNCCCCATGCAAAACTCAATGCGGCTGATGAAATGTGTAACGTATCGGTTCCNTGGGTNACCACTACTCCGTCACAGCCATCATCAAAGGCCTTCTTNGATGCTTGAATAATCGAATTCCAGTGTTGAGGACGAATATCATCACTAAACATATTGCCCAGTTTAACTGCTTCAATATTTGCTAGACTGGTGAGTTCAGGTAAAGTCGCAATGAGTTCTTCAGGTTCAAACCTTGCAACAACTGCGCCGGTTGTATAATCCACTTTCGAGGCAATTGTGCCACCGGTGTGGAGTATACGAACGCGAGGAAGTGTTTCATCTACATCGGCGCTGGGTGGCTTGACGTCTGGAAGTGGTGAATTGGTTCCTAAAATTTCAATCGATTGAACTTCTTCAAGTGGATAACTTGCATTATAGCCATTGACCAGTTTGACAGTGATGTGATTTTTCGCAGCAGGGTGNAGCGCTACCCCGTGTATGGTGGTTAAACCGTTATGGCTGTTAACCTCAACTTTGACCCTCTGGCCTGCAACAGGAGACTCAACCATGTATTCACCCACATGCCGAGAGCACATCAACAGTTCGCACCGTCAGAACTGAANAGAACCGGTTTTATCGAAGAGTCTGTTGTCGAAAGAGTGCTTGCCATGCGGCTTCTTATTCCTCGCTTTCTGCAATTTTACGGGCATCTTGAATGAGGAAAGGAGTGTAGAGTGCTGGCAGCAAGAACAGGCTTGAAACCAGTGCAAGAACAATGGCGACAACGAACACTTGTCCGAACAGNTGGAGAGGTACCAAAGATGAGAAATTGAGTACAGAGAATCCACCTGCAGTGGTAAGGGCTGCTCCAAACATAGCGCGACCAGTTGTTGCTGCTGATTTTGTCGTCCACTCCGATGGTCGAGCATAGGGTGCATGTTCTGCCTCTTCCTCCATTCGAGTCGTGAAATGCACTGCATAATCAACACCTAAACCGAGCGTCAANGCACCGATGGTTACTGTTTGGGAATTGAGTTGGTATCCAGTAAGACCCATGATGCCATAGACCCAAACAACAACGACCATTAACGGAATCCAAGTTACAAATCCTCGTGCAGCACCACGTTGGAAATTCTTCTGTCGAACGGTATTTATGCCAATCAACATTACCAAAATAACTCCTGCNACCGTGGCNGTAGAGATGACTGCAGATTCTGCNACATCTTCGGTAACCTGAGCAACAATGAGNGANCTTCCAGAGATACGAATCGTATATTCNCCTTCTCTATCCTCTTCCAATTGAGATAAATCCTCACTTAATTCACTCTCAAAGACAACAGTTGCGCCCCAGTCTAGGGTTGCTGCTTGGAATGAAATCACGGTTTGAGTCGCATCTGAGTTTAGATTTCCAGATGAAATATTTCGGCCGTCCTCGCTCAAGAGCCAGGTTTTGAGAAGTTCCCAAGAGGCATTCGAATCATCCAACTGATTGAGTGCGATATCGAGTTCAACATGCGTTGAGCGTGATTCTTCAAGAATTCCCCAAATACCAATAGGCAATCCNTTTGTTTCCTCTGTATTCACCAACTTTTCTATGACTTCNTCGTAAACGAATCTGCCTTCCTGAGAGATGACTTCGCCGTCGAGAACGACNTAAAGNGGTGACGGACTACTCTGGAANTCATCAGCAATCATGAGGAAATCTTCNACCACTGGAACAGATTCATCAAAGTTATCNCTCGTNTCAAAACCGACTTCNAACTGNTGGAAACCAATGAACATTGGAANNGATATTATGANNGTAACCAATANGACGAGGGNTGGANTTTCNGTAAGACNACCGACCCATTTNGAAACAGGNCCAATGTCATTTTTCCCNGATTTNNCCAAAGGCAATTTCTTNGGNGGAATAATCATCATNAGNGCAGGTAGTGCAGTGATACTCAGCAAGTAGATNAAGAACAATCCAATGGCAATCACGGTTCCAAAGGANACNAAAAATTGTTGAGANGAGAATCGGAANGANAGGAAACCAACCATGTCNGTAAAGATNGCNACCATGAGTGCNGCNGAAGTCAAAATGGTTCCTTTACGAATCGCTAATNGNCTTGCCTCTNTNGAGTAATCACNNAGNGTTTCTCTCCCTTGAGGNTNGTTCTTTTCTTGGTCTTGTAACTCTTCNCGAATNCGAGCAANNACGTGNAAACCGTAGTCNACNCCAATTGCAAGGAGGAGAATCGGAATCGAATTCATCGCTGCATTGAANACCATTTCAGTNCCTAGAAGAGTAAGTAAACCGGCCATGCCATANGTNNCNAATATTGCGAAAACGGTCAGTACTAAAACGCTCGCNGTATCTCTTTTACTNCGGAATTTCGTCCANAGNATGAAACCGAGNAGTAACAAACAAAGGGAATTGAGTATNCCAAGTTCCTTTCCTAAATTTTCATTTTGCCCCGTCGATAACTGCGAAAACGAAAAGACAGATATTTCGGAATCTCCGGTTTCTGTAACTGCCTGTTCAGACAAATCTTTAGCCCACTGGGT
>NHFA02000052.1 GCA_002170315.2 Euryarchaeota archaeon TMED99 | reverse complement strand
CAAATTGCGAACATGGATGCGAAACTTGAGACGCAAGTCAACGAAGCCATCGAGTTCTTCCCAGGTCGAGTTAAGCGAGACCAGTGGGCAAATCAAGCTAAGATTTTGCTTGGTGAGGATGTCAAACTCGACGAGAAGGCACTCAAGCAGGCAGAGGATTTGGAACGTATTTCGAAGAATGCAGAATCAATTGATTTTGCTACGCTTGGTGTTGCAACTTTGGATGAAAAAGATGATTTGCAAACCATCAAGGGTATTGGTCCGTTTATTGCTGAAAAGTTGTATGCGCTCGGTATTTACACCTTTGAACAGGTCGGAAACATGAACTCAGAGATCGAAGAACAGGTCAACAAGGCCATCGAGTTCTTCCCGGGTCGAGTCAAGCGAGACCAGTGGGCAAAGCAAGCCAAGAAGCTACACGACGAGAAGAAGTGATGCTCAAACAGCAGGCCCTCGCAAGAGGAATGCCACCCAGAGAAGCGAGAGCAAGGTTCCACATATTTTGAAGATACGAGGTCCTTTTACTGGGTCACTGAACAGGTTTGAGGCTTTGTCACCAAAGTATGTCCAAATGAATAATGCAGCGACACAAATGGATATAGTGACGCTAATAATGACGAGTATTCCAGTGATTCCTCCACCGAGAGGCGTGATGTATTGGCTCATGATGAGAATGATGAAAGCCCATTCTTTACCGTTGGCAAATTGCATTGCAATGCCGGTCTTCATTCCGAGTTTCGAGGTTGTTTCTTCGATTTGTATTGAGGCTGGATTAAACCGAAGCATGCCGATAGCCATTGCTGCTAAAAACAGCATTCCAATCCAGTGAAGGGCGATGAGAGCTGTGGTATTCTCGCTTAACGAGTCAATAACCAGGCCGACGGTCAATTCGATGGCGATAATTCCTGTAGCCATTCCGATGATAAGAGGGGTATTACTCTTCTTTCCAAACATGCCACTGTGGGCGAAACAGGTCAACGGATTGGGTCCTGGCGTCAACAACGCGATACCAATTATCCCCAATAACTGAACAAGAGCCGTTGACGCATCCATGATTCTCGTGAGATGTGCTAATATGTAATTGTTGAGTAAAATTAGTGATTTCTTACTGTAACAGTCATAATACATTGAACAGAGGCTATGCTATGGAGCAAGAAGAGACAAGCATCTTTCATTTTTTCAAAAGCCTACCTTTGCCACTCAAAGTGTTCATGATTGTTGCCGACGTCGCCATCCTCATTGGATTGCTCTACTACTTCTCTTAATCGAATTCTGCTTCCCATTCGGGATGTGGGCATTCAAAACTTCGGCTTGACAGTAACAGATGAAGTATTTTCGATATCGATTATCTCTTCTTCATCTTCCTGTTTACGTGAACCTTTCTTCGCTTCCAATTTGGAGATTTGAGTTTGAAGAAGTTCGAACTCAATTTCAAGATCTTCCACGATGTCACGGACACTTTCAATTTGACTGTTAATCCTTGAAGCGAGTTTTTTCATCTTTTTCAAGACGCGCTTTTCTGACACAATTCTCCCCATGCATCATTCATTTATCAATTGATAGCATCCTCCTTGCATTGCTTTACTTTTCCTCTTCATCCAATTCTTCTTCCCATTCGGGATGCGGACATTCAAAACTGAGACTCCAGCCTGCATATGCTGCACCGATATAATCTGCATAGGCGATGATGAAATCCCATCGTCCACTGAGGTGAACTGGTTGTCCTCGTTTACATTCAAAATGAACGGTGACCCCCCATGCATCAGTAGTGATGTCTGGTATTCCTTTGTATTGTAATCTCTTTTCTTGATACCACATTTCTTTACCGTGAAATGTTGAGATAATGTGTGATTCGAGCTTCTCTCGAATGGCCTTCAAGCGGTTTTTTTCTTCATCATTTTCATCCATAATTCTACAGCATTCAACCCTTTATGAACTCGCAATTTCATTCGAAAATCTCTTCAGAAATGTCCGGATAAACAAACAGACTTTGATAAGTCAACACGATTAAATCAAACCATGAAGTATTCAATTTCTGTTGCAACTCTTGTTCTTTTGGTTGTGCTTGGCGCTGCCTCCGGCGCTGCTCTCACTTCGATGGTATCTTCTCCATCAACCTCGGATAGCCCTTTCTCCATCGACGCACCAGTGGTTTATGGTATCAATCAATTCACACTGTTAGAAGTTGATGATGGTGATAATAACGAAGAGGACGTGATTACAGAAATTCTCCATGAATTTACCTTTGAAAGTAACAACGCTGGCGGAATTGTAACTTGGGACTTTGGAGATGGAATGGTTTCTACTGGACCTTCAGCAACGCACTCTTATGCCACTCCCGGCCACTATACTGTTACTGCGACATCAACTTCGATTGAAGCAATTCAAGTCTCTTCGGTTGAAATTACTGTAGATTTGCAATCAAATGTTGAATCGGATAACATGGAATGCGTTTGCGCACCCACTGCCAAATCTACTGTAATTGATTTGCGACCATCTCCAGGCATTGTCTCCTTAGAGGGCGTAGTTACCGTTGAACACGATGGGAGCAGCGAATCTTGTTCGATGCGAAATCCTCTGCAAGAATGTCATGTTCGTGTCATCCTAGAGCACACAGTTGATGGTGCGGTCGTTGAGCAAGAGATTCTTTTCGATGATACATTCAGAAGTAATGAATTGAGTATTCCTTTTGAGATGTTTGACCTTGAAATCGAACCTGGTGAAGGAATGCAATTCCGATTGGAAACGGATCAAGTTCGTGATTGGCACAAGCCACTTACGGATTGGAGCATGACTGCACCAATGGATTCCAGTGCTTAAATGAAGTAAAAATACAACGGGATGACAGAGAATACACCGATGTAAATCAGCACCTTCAGTGGGCGCACCCACCACTTGTTTTCTTCAGCATCCATGAAATCACCCATTGCTTCAACTGCGGGTGCGATAATCTCAGCGACCATGGTGTCTGTTTCTCCTTTCTCTTGATGAAGATTTCCCAGTTTTCGCCTCGAAGGCTTAGAGAGTAGAGGTGAAAGAAATCACGTTCTCGGGTAAAGAGCGGGCCTTGAGAACGAGCGTGTCAGAATACAAACAGCCCTCTTAGATAATATACCATCACAAAAAGCGAGCCTCGTGGCACAAGGTACAGTCAAGTGGTTTAACCAAACAAAAGGATACGGATTTATTGAACAAGAGGGCGGCAACGACCTGTTTGTTCACATCTCTGAAGTCGAAGGCGAAATTCAGGACGGAGACACCGTCGAATTCGAAGTCGGTGAAGGTCCGAAAGGACCGAACGCAGTTAGCGTTCGTAAAGTCGAGTGAAGTTTCACCGTATTGTTCTTGAGCGGCAACGCTCTGCAAGGTTCATGAGCGAACCAGTCATCATTCTACAAACAACTCTTCCACGTAGCTGGAAAGAGTTTGAAGTTGGATCTTTCTCACAGAGTCTTCTTGAATCAGGCGCATCATGCGTTCAGCATTCTTCCGTTCAATCGATGTATCGTTGGGAAGGTAAAATCGAATCCAGTTCAGAATGGGCCATGGAAATAAAAGTACACGTTTCTAGGAAAGAGAATGTGATTTCGAAGATTCAAGAGCTTCATCCTTATGATGTTCCGCAAATTCTCTTTTGGCAAGCAACGCCATCTGATGCATATGGTGAATGGATACGAAAGGATTCCTCAACTCTCTCAGGCCAGTGAGGTCGCCTTCTCTAATCCGCTTGAGAAAAGGAAACAGGTTTCGAGTGGAAACGAACCTTGAGCCAGTGTATTTTCTACAGTTGAAAACCGGCCTTTATAGTCTGTGGAGAAATTGTCTCCCTAAAGGCCACTGAGGCATTTTTTAGGTTTACCAAAACACCCGCAAAATCGCTCCGTAGCATTGAGCAAAGGGGGTGAACATTATACACTACCTCGGAGGGCAAATGAAATCCAGCATGGGAAACATACGAGGGGGATGACAAATGGTAATCGATCACGACAAGAACTCAGCCAACTCAGACGGTTTCGAACTCGACCTTTCTCAGGAACATATCGAGCCGATGCTTCAAGAATCTCCAGATCGTTTCGTACTGTTCCCTATCGAACAAGCAGAGATATGGGAGATGTACAAACTCCACGCTGCCTCTTTTTGGACTGCTGAAGAAATCGACTTGGCAGAAGATGCAAAAGATTGGAAGAAACTTAGCGACAATGAGCGCCACTTCCTCAAACACGTTCTTGCCTTCTTTGCTGCGAGTGATGGGATTGTCAATGAAAACCTCGTTACAAACTTCGCCGATGAAGTACAATGGGCTGAGGCTCGTTGCTTCTATGGTTTCCAAATTATGATGGAGAATATTCATGCTGAGACATACTCGCTCTTGATTGATGCATACATCACCGACCCGGTAGAGAAAGATCACTTGTTCAATGCTCTTGAAACTGTTCCATCGGTGAAGAAGAAGGGCAACTGGGCTCTTCGATGGCTCTCACGAAAGAAGGGTTCATTCGCTCAACGCTTGGTTGCCTTTGCTGCAGTTGAAGGCATCTTCTTCTCAGGTTCTTTTTGCGCTATCTTCTGGCTCAAGAAGCGCGGCCTCATGCCTGGCCTCACCTTCTCCAATGAACTGATTTCTAGAGATGAAGGACTTCACTGTGACTTTGCTTGTCTCCTTCACAACAAACTGATTCGAGGTGCAGGTGAAAACATGATTCACCGAATTATCTCTGAAGCGGTCGAAATTGAAATTGAATTCGTTACTTCTGCACTACCTGTCTCCTTGATTGGAATGAATGCAGACCTTATGCAGGAATACATTCGCTTTGTTGCTGACCGATTGATGGTCTCACTTGGAGCGAGTAAATTGTATAATGCTACAAATCCATTCCCTTGGATGGAAATGATCTCAATGCAAGGTAAAACCAACTTCTTCGAGAAGAGAGTTGGCGAATACCAGAAGGCCGGTGTCAAAGACGGTGGTAACCTTGGAAGTGTCCAACAGCGCTTCTCAGTAGACGAAGACTTTTGAACCGTACCCACTCATACGAAGATGTTGCGCAATCACACATGAACAAATGGAGGAAAAAAAATGACAATGCAAGTAGTCAATAGAGAAGGCGAGCGAGAGGATGTTCGTTTCGATGCAATACACGATAAACTCAAGACGTTAACGTACGGTTTAGATCCAAATTGGATTGACCCTGGTCACGTTACCAAATTGACCATCGAAGGATTGTATGACGGAGTTACCACCCGAGAACTCGACCAATTGGCTGCTGAAACTGCTGCGTCTCTTGCATCGCAACACCCAGACTACAGCCGACTTGCAGCTCGTATCTGTGTCGATGACCTCCACCGTTCGACCAAGACGGTCTTTACCGATGTCGTCACCGATTTGCGCGAATACATTGACCCAGAATCGGGTAAACACGCTCCATTGATTTCCGAAGAAGTCTATTCGATCATTATGGAGAATGCTGAAACTCTCAACAACCATGTTGATTATTCTCGTGACCATAATTACGATTATTTTGGATTCAAAACACTTGAGCGTTCTTACCTTCTACGCTTGAATGGCGAGATTGCAGAACGTCCTCAACACATGTTGATGCGTGTTGCAGTTGGTATCCACCACTCCAATATCAGTAAAGCATTGGAAACGTATGACTTGATGAGTCAAGGTTACTTTACGCACGCCACACCAACACTGTTCAACTCTGGAACACCAACTCCGCAAATGTCGTCTTGCTTTTTGTTAACTATGCAAGAAGATTCTCTTGATGGCATCTACGATACACTCAAGCAATGCGCTTTGATTTCAAAGTCTGCTGGTGGAATTGGTCTTTCAATTCACCACATCCGTTCAAAGGGTTCCTACATCAAGGGAACCAATGGTCAAAGCAACGGTATTGTTCCAATGCTTCGTGTCTTTAACGACACAGCCCGTTATGTCGACCAAGGTGGCGGCAAGCGAAAGGGTTCCATTGCAATTTATCTCGAACCTTGGCACCCAGATATCCTCGCTTTCCTTGATTTGAGGAAAAATCACGGTAAGGAAGAACTCCGTGCCCGTGACCTTTTCTACGCTCTTTGGACTCCTGACTTGTTCATGGAACGTGTCGAGCAAAACGCCGATTGGGCATTCTTCTGCCCGAATGAATGTCCTGGTCTCCAAGACGCATACGGTGCTGAATTCAAAGAATTGTTTGAATCCTATGAAGCACAAGGTTTGGCTCGTGAAACAATGCCAGCTCGTGTTGTTTGGGACAAACTGGTTGAATCACAAATTGAAACAGGAACTCCTTACATGTTGTATAAGGATGCAGCAAACGAAAAATCAAACCAAAAGAATCTCGGAACAATTCGTTCTTCGAATCTTTGTACGGAGATTATGGAATACACTGCAAAAGACGAAGTTGCTGTCTGTAACCTCGCATCGATTGCACTCAACAAGTATGTTGATGTGGAGAATCAAACCTTCAATCATCAACTTCTGTATGATGTCACCTACCATGCGACTGGAAACTTAAATCGAGTTATCGATGTGAATTACTACCCTGTTCCAGAAGCGCGTAACTCAAACATGCGACACCGACCAATTGGACTTGGTGTTCAAGGACTTGCAGATACTTTTGCGCTTCTCAAGATGCCGTTCGAAAGCCCAGAAGCACGAAAACTCAACAAAGAAATTTTTGAAACAATTTACTTTGCAGCCTGCACCGCTTCAAAAGATGGAGCTATCGCAGAAGGACCTTATTCAACGTTCGAAGGTTCTCCAGCAAGCAGAGGAGAACTTCAATTCGACCTTTGGGGAATGAACGACCACAGTGGACGATGGGATTGGACTTCTTTGAAGGAAGAAATTATTGAAAATGGTATGCGTAATTCTCTGCTTGTTGCACCAATGCCAACTGCTTCAACATCTCAAATCCTTGGAAATAACGAGTGCTTTGAAGCCTTTACTTCGAACCTCTATGTTCGCCGAACACTTTCTGGTGAATTCATTGTCTTGAACAAGCACCTTGTCCGTGATCTCATCGAAATGGGTCTTTGGGGACTTGATATGAAAGACGAAATCCTTCGTCACAAGGGTTCGATTCAAAATATCCCTGGGATTCCTGATTCGATTAAGGCTCTCTACAAGACGACTTGGGAAATCAAGCAACGCCATGTTTTGGATATGTCTGCCGACCGTGGAGCATACATTGACCAAAGTCAATCACTCAATATCCACATGGTTGATGCAAACCCAGCCAAGGTTACTTCGATGCACTTCTATGGATGGAAGCAGGGACTCAAAACAGGTATGTATTACTTGAGAACAAAGGCTGCAGCAGATGCAATTCAATTCACTGTTGAAGCGAAGAAGTCCGAAGACCAAACCGTTGGTGGATTAGCAGGACGTGCTGAAGACATTTCAAGCCTTGAAGCAATTGCTTGTTCTCTCGACACTCCTGATGACTGCCTAAGTTGCGGTTCGTGAACTTCATCGAAGTTTATACAGACTCGACTGGTTCAATCATTGCTCGGGGATGCTCAAGTCCTGCGGGTGAGGCCCTGAGTGCGTTGTTATCATCACGCTTCTTTTCCTTGCCCGTAGGCTCCTTTTACAATCTTAAGCAGTATGGATTGCGTGACCAAGAGTTGCAAGAACACCTTCATGTGTCATTTCCGTCATGGTTGGATGTGCGTGAATCGTTCCAGCAATATCTTCGAGTAATGCACCCATCTCAAGAGCGAGTGTCCATTCTCCGACCAATTCACTGATGTGAGTCCCAACACCTTGAATCCCAAGGATTCGATGATCGTCTTCTCGTGCACAGACTCGAATAAATCCTGCAGTCTTTTCGGCCTCTTGCGTTAATGCTCGACCGTTTGCTCCAAGAGGGAACTTACCAACAATCACTGGATGACCAGCAGCTTTTGCTTCTTCAGGTGAGAGTCCAACTGATACAATCTCTGGTTCGGTGAAAACGATGGCAGGAACAGCGACGGGGTCGTATGCTCGCTTGTGGCCAGCAATAATTTCAGCAACCATTTCGCCTTGGAAAGAGGCAACGTGAGCAAGCATTTCTCCAGAATCACAAACATCGCCAATGGCATAGACGCCTCGCATGTTTGTTTCACATCGGTCATTGACCTTGACAAATCCACGCTCATCAAGGGCGACTCCAGTTGGAGCAAGTGAAGCGGAGTTGGGCTTACGACCAACGGTAACCAGCACTTTATCGACAACAACATTCTGCATTTTAGATTCATCTTTCTCATTCTTGTCAATAAAGTTGAGTTGAGTACGCCCGTCTTTTGTCGCTTCAACTCCCTTGGCAAATACACCAAGATGGGTCTTTATCTTCTGCTTCTTGATTGAGATTTCAAGAGGACGACGGATTTCT
This sequence comes from Euryarchaeota archaeon TMED99, assembly GCA_002170315.2. Taxonomy (GTDB): domain Archaea; phylum Thermoplasmatota; class Poseidoniia; order Poseidoniales; family Poseidoniaceae; genus MGIIa-L1. The sequence goes on along the minus strand of NHFA02000052.1, from coordinate 42,049 downwards.
TTGTCAAAGATTGGAAGAACGCTGTCCATTGCTTCGACAACGGTGACTTCCGACCCAAGCATTCGGAATGTGATTCCTAATTCAAGGCCAATGTATCCTCCACCGACAACAGCAACATGCTTTGGCAATTCTTCAAGAGACAAAGCCTCTCGAGAAGAGATGACATTGTCACCGTAAGGCATGAATGGAAGTTCGATAGGAACTGAACCGTTTGCAAGAATGACGTTTTCGGCTTGAATGATGATTGCATCTTTGCCTTCACCAACCTTGACCGTTTTTGCATCTTGGAACTCTGCCCAACCGTTGATGAGTTCAGCACCAGCATTCTTGAGAAGATGTTCAACACCCTTGTTGAGTCGGGTGACAATTCCTTCTTTCCATTCGACCAGATTCCCCATGTTGAGTTCAGCAGGTCCAGGAATTGAGATACCCATGTGTCCATCGTTTGAAGCGTGTTTTGCCAAGTTGTGGAATTGGTGAGCGGCGTGAATCAGGGCTTTTGATGGAATACATCCACGAATAAGACAGGTTCCACCGGCTTTTTCACCTTCAACAATGATGGTTGAGAGTCCGAGTTGTCCTGCACGAATAGCGGCGACATAGCCTCCAGGTCCGGCACCTATGACGAGAACTTGACATTTTTTGGTTTGCATTTCTTGCACCTCACATGAAAATTGTTGCTGGATGTTCAAGGTATGATTTCACCAGTTGAACGAGACTTGCTCCATCGTGTCCATCGACAACTCGGTGGTCCCAAGATGAGGAGAGGTTCATGATTCGGCGGATAACAATGTTACCATCTTTGACGACAGCACGGTCTTTTGCATTGTGAACACCAAGAATTCCAACTTCAGGCTTGTTGATGATTGGGGTTGCACCCAATCCACCGAGTCGGCCAAGGCTGGTAATGGTGAATGTCGAGCCAGAGAGGTCTTCAGCAGTTGCTTTTCCATCTCGAGTTGCACTGGTTACGCGCATCATTTCTTCTGCGGATTGCCAGATGTCCATTGCTTCAACATGTTGAACGACAGGAACGAAAAGTCCACGGTCGGTTTGCGTTGCAATTCCAAGGTTTATTGCTTCATGACGAGTAACGACATTGGAATCATCATCATACAGAGCATTGCATTCTGGTCGCTCGCCAAGTGCCTTGACAAGAGCTTGCATAATGAACGGCAAGTATGTCAATTTTGGAGCACCTTCAGGGCGAGTTGCATTGAGGTGTTGGCGTAATTCTTCCAAAGCCGTAACATCGACTTCTTCAAAATAGGAGAAGTGAGGAATGGTTGAGTATGACGAAATCATACCTTCTGCAATCTTTCTTCGCAGTCCGATAACCTTGATCTCTTCCGTTCCATTCAGTTCAGTTCGAGCCGAAGCACCCATTGGGCGAGAGCGGCTTGCACCACTTGCTCCACCTGCGATGTGTGCATCCAAATCGGCATGGCTGATACGACCAGCAGGTCCCGAGCCAGCGACCAGATTCAAATCGATATTCGCTTGACGAGCACGCTGACGAACAGCAGGGCTTGACAATGCTTTGGTGCCTGGTGCACGTTGGACAGCAGGGGCAGCGACAGGTTCTGGTTTTGGAGCAGGTGCAGGCGCAGCTTTGGCAGCAGGTGCAGGTTCTGCTTTCGGTTCAGGCTTTGCTTCAGGTTCAGCAGCAGGTGCTTCTTCCGCAGCAGATGCGTTACCATCTCCATCGACTTCAAACTCGATACAAACGACGCCAACAGGGAGTGTGTCTCCTGCTTCACCAACAATTGAAAGGACTTTTCCATCAACAGGTGAAGGTATTTCGACAGTTGCTTTATCGGTCATCACCGAAAGAATCGGGTCGTCTTCTTTGACCATATCACCAACAGCGACCATCCATTCTACTACTTCGCCTTCGACGACTCCTTCTCCGATATCTGGCATCTTAAATGCAAATGTTCCCATATTCATTCCTCCTGTGTTTTCTTTATTGCTTCAGCAATTCGTGCTGGACTTGGGATGTAATCCCATTCTGTAGTGTGAGGGAAGGGTGTATCCCATCCTGTCACTCGAGTAATTGGTGCTTCCAAGTGATAGAAGCAGCGTTCTTGAATCGATGCACTCATTTCAGCACCGAAACCACTGGTCTTTGGTGCTTCGTGAACAATAACGCATCGGCCAGTTTTCTTGATTGAATTGACCACCGTATCACGGTCCCAAGGAACAAGAGTTTGCAAATCGATCAATTCGCAGTCAACGCCAGAATCTTTGATGGCTTGTTCACACATGTGAACCATGGTACCCCATGCAATAACGGTGCAAGCACTGCCTTCACGAACGATTCGTGCTTCTTCCAAAGGAACAACATAGTGACCTTCAGGAACTTCAGCATCTGGATGGTCATTCCAAGTTGGAACATTGTGTGGGTCGCCATAAAATGGGCCACGGTAACATCGCTTTGGTTCAAAGAAGATAACCGGGTCATTGCATTCAATTGAAGCGGTGAGCAATCCCTTGGCATTGTATGGGTTTGAACAATAGACGACTTTCAGACCTGGTGTGTGTGTAAACTGTGATTCAGGCGATTGAGAGTGGTGGTGTCCGCCTTTAATTCCTCCACCAGCAGGTGTTCTAAAGGTAAGAGGCGCAGTAAATTCTCCACCTGAGCGGTGACGAACTTTCGCAATTTCGTTGACAATTTGGTCATATGCGGGGAAAATGTAGTCGGCAAACTGTATTTCTGCAACTGGGCGAAGACCATTCAATCCCATTCCCATTGCGATAGCAGCAATTCCGCCTTCTGCGAGTGGAGAATCGAAGACTCGGTGTTCGCCGAACTTCTTTTGCAAACCATCAGTGACTCGGAATACACCTCCGAAGAATCCAACATCCTCTCCAAAGATGACGACGTTCTTATCTTTCTCAAGTTGTACCTCAAGAGCCGAGTTAAGTGCTTTAATCATGTTCATTTTTGTCATAATCTCACCTCACTTCCCGAGTTCCTCTCGCTGTTCTTGGATGTGCCAAGGCACTTCTTCATAGACTTCAGTAAAGATTGTTGAAGCAGGTGGATAAGGTCCACTTGCCAAATCTCCAAACTCACATGCAGCCTTGTATGAAGCCATGACTTCATCATCGATTTTCTTGGCTAATGCAGTGTGTCGGGTTTCATTCCATAATTCGGCCTTGATGAGATGTTCTTTAAGTCGCAAAATCGGGTCTCCACCGGGCCAACATTTGAATTCGTCATCTGGGCGATATACCGACGGGTCATCCGAAGAAGAATGCCCACCGGCTCGATAGGTGTAGACTTCAATGTGCGTAGCGCCTTTACCTGCAGCAGCACGGTCTCGAGCCCATTTTGTGACGCTGTAAAGAGCGAGGAAATCATTTCCGTCAACTCGCATTGAAGGGATGTCGTAAGCCAATCCTCTCTCAGCAAAAGTTCGTCCACCAGTGGCGAGGTTGGCGTGGGTCGAAATCGCCCACTGATTGTTGACAACATTGAGAATCACCGGAGGCTTGAATGTTGAAGCAAAGTTCAGTGCGTAGTGGTAGTCGCCTTGAGCGGATGTTCCGTCTCCTAGCCAAGAGATACAGACTTCATCATCTCCCTTGTATGCACTTGCCATTGCAACACCAACTGCTTGAGAGAATTGAGTTCCAACCGGTGAAGAGATTGAAATGAATCGTCCTTCTTTCCAAGTATAGTGAACTGGCATTTGGCGACCTTTGACGTTGTCTTCAGTGTTTCCAATGCAGTGGCAAATCATGCTGACCATGTCACGTCCACGAACAAATTGTGCACCTGGCTGACGGTATGATGGGAAAATCCAGTCTTGAGTTTCAAGAGCCATCGTTTGAGCAATAGCAATTGCTTCCTCACCGAATGATCGCATGTAGAACGAGAGTTTACCAGTACGCTGCATCTTAATCATTCGGTCATCAAAGATACGAAGTCTCATCATGTATTCAAGACCCTGAATCATCGTTTCTGCATCCAACTGGGGATTCCATTGGCCAGAAGCGACTCCTTCATCATCAAGCACACGTATCAAACCAGACGCATGTGCGACAGTATCTTGAGCGGAACATGTTGCAGGATCTGGACGATTCAAATCGCCAGGCTGCTCGACAAATTTGCCACCAAAATCCGCATCGTCACCCGGCCGAAACGGTGGCCGACCGATTGTGTACGGCTTGGTTGTGGCTGTCACTCTCTCGGTCATTGTTCCACCTCAGTAGACCCCGCCATTAAGTGGTGTCGGTGTATCGTTTTCATGACGAGCAACATACACATATGCACCCGGCATTGTTTCAGAGTTCTCTGTATCTCGCGTTTTGCGTAGCAAGAGGCCTGCTTTGAATGAAGAGCGAACAAGGGGCCCGCTTGCAATACCAGAGAATCCCATTGCGATTGCTTCTTTTGCCCAGACATCATACATTTCTGGTTCTGGGAATCGGTCGACTGCGAGATGTTTGTCAGATGGAGCTAGGTATTGACCAATTGTGATGAGGTCAACGCCTGCATCGCGTAAGAGATGCAATGCTTCGGTAATTTCCTCATCACGTTCTCCTACGCCGACCATTAAAGAGGACTTCGTGATGATATCAGGTCGGAGAACTTTCGCTTGTCGGAGAATTTCCAGAGATTGAGAAAAAGAGGCTCGATGGTCTCGAACCGTTTTATCCAGTCGAGGAACGCACTCTACATTATGTGCAAAAACGGAAAGTGGACTTCCTTCAAGCAAATGGGCCAGTGCTTGGTGGTCGCCTGCTAAATCACTGCATAATAATTCAAGCGTTACGTCTGGCTTTCGTTCATGGACAGCTGAAATGCATTTCTTGTAATGGTCTGCGCCACTGTCAGCGAGGTCGTCACGATTGACGACGGTAATTACGGCGTGTCGAAGATTCATAGATTCAACAGCAGTTGCAAGATGCGATGGTTCTTCAGGATCAAGAGGTGGTGCTTTTTTGATCGTTCCAACTGCACAAAAGCGACAACTGCGAGTGCATTCTTTCCCTGCAATCATGAATGTAGCATCACCGCTTGCCCAACAATCGTGGATATTTGGGCATCGTGCCTCTTGGCAAACGGTGTGTAATGTGTTGTCTTTCACCGCTGCTTTGGTGCTGTTGAAAATCGCTTGTTGCTCTCCAGAGGGGAGTGTCGTTCGAAACCAACTTGGTAGTCTTTCACGCTTTGGTTTTGGCCGAAGAGCAGGTGGAGTTTTGCTCGCCATCGGTAGTTGTTTACCCGGCATCCTTGCTCCCCCTTATTTCACCCCACGCTTTGCCTATCAAAAAGGTGTGCTGTGGGCTTTTTTTCTCCTTGCTTTGCACAAAGTTCTGTTTGGAGCCTCTTTTGAGTACGGTTTTTATTGAGAGCATTGATGAAGGTCGAACGGTTCGAGTGGAGCATGGCACAGCGAGTTGCACTGATTACCGGAGGCGGTAAGCGCATTGGTGCAGCCACCGTATCCTTACTTATGGAACACGACTGGTTTGTTCTTCTTCATGTTCGAAACTCGGTTGTTGAAGCCGAGCAAATTCTTGAGGATTTTGAGCGAAAAAACGGTAGGAAAGCACCAGCAGAAATCATCCGAGCAGACTTGAATCTCGATGAGGATATTGCCGCTCTTCTTCAAGCAGCATCCAACCACGAAATGGTCGTTAAGAACGGTGGATTGCATGCACTTATTCACAACGCTTCAATCTATAGTTCAGAAGACTATGCGTCAGTTTCTCTCGAAACACTGCGACTCAACACTCGACTTCACATCGAAGTTCCGTTTCTACTGACTCAGGGTCTTTTACCCCAATTAAAATCTGTAAATGGATGCGTCATTGGTATGGTTGACACATCACTTGGCCTTGCTTGGAAAGGACTTTCTCACTACACCTCAAGTAAAGCGGGATTAAGGCAATTAATGATGAATTTAGCAGGAGACCTTGCCCCTGAAGTTCGTGTTAATTGTGTCGCACCTGGGGCAATTATTGCCGCTGACTGGGAAAGTGAACATTTCGCATCTGTTGTTGAGAAAGTCCCCTTGGGTCGAGCAGGTGAACCCATCGATGTCGCTAAAGCCATCATGTTTTTACTTGAATCGACCTACATTTCCGGTCAAATCATCAATGTTGATGGCGGCTGGTCAGTTTCACCTTGAGGCACTGGGCCGAGGGGTTTTCTTCAAATCCTGTTGGTAGTTCGGATGTCTGCAGGGGTGGCTGAGGTGGTCAAAGGCGCCGGGCTTAAGATCCGGTCCCGTATGGGTTCGTGGGTTCGTATCCCACCCCCTGCATTTCACTCTCTCTATGGTGTTGGAAATGGGGTATAGCTCCTCATTTACAAAATTAATTTAAACCGCCAATTGTTCACATCGTCTATGACTAAATGGGAATATTTTGTAGTTGATAACCTAACTGAAGAAGCTGCAAATAAATGAGGAGAAGAGGACTGGGAATTGGTTTCAGTTCGGCGTCATCATCGTGGTAATAGCCCGGATTCCGATTGCGCTCAAGGCTGGTTCAAGAGAGCCTATGATTGGAATGAATGATTCTTGAAATTAAGCCCATTTTCTTAGAGATTCTCTCTTTTTGAATCCCCCTCGTAGAGGGGGTTTTCTTGAACATTCAATGCAAAACCGTTTAACACTCGGCTGAACAGGCCACTTTGGTGAACAGGGTGTCCTCTATGCAAGCAACTTCCGTCAACCGCATTTTACCGGTCCTTTTGGTGATCATTCTTTTCGGCTCTGTCTTGCCGATTTCAGCACCTTCAATTCCTGCCTCCGATGTTGAGCAAGAACTTGCCGAACAGTCCGTAGTCATGCCATCAGGTAGCGATTGCACAAGTTGCCAATCCTATGCTTTGTATTTGGACGAGTCGACTTCAGAAACCGGGGGCGATGGTTCAATCACCACCGAGGAACCTTCTGGCTCCCACCAAGAACTCAGCGCACTTGGCGGCATTCAGTTCCGAAGTAACGAGATGATTTCCGACCTTGCCGTTTATGGACGTGACAATACCGACAAAGTAACTCTTACTGTTTTCATGCAATTCAAGGGAACAGAAGGTTCGACTGCTGATGTCACCTATTCTCTCGATTCTGGCGGTTCAGAGATTGACTCTGTCTCTGAGACTCGTGAAGATCCGTGTACTGGTAACGCTCTTGGGCAAAGCAGTTGTCCTTGGGTAACGACCACGATTGATTTTGAAATCCCCTCGAGTGGATTCATGGTCGAAAGCGGTGAACAACTTGAATTAAACATCGATGCACAGGCAACGTGTGAAAGCAGTACCGGTGGCTTTGGAGGCGGTAGTTGTGAAGTCAATGTCGCTTTTGGTGATGTTGAAGATACCTCTGGAACTTCGAAACTTGAACTCAAGGCAAATGCACTTGCTGATTCTTCAGTGAGAGTCCACCGCCCGGGTGCGAGCTTCCTTGACCAAGAGATCACTGAATGGTCTCCGAATCACCGCCCTGACTTCAGAACCATGCAGTTTACTGTCGATGTCCGGGATGCCTTTGGCCGTGACGACATTCAAGGTGTTGATTTGGTGATGAGCACTCCAAATGGAGCAAATTCAGTGTTCGATAAATCTTTTGAAGACAACGACCTCAAGTTGGATAATGAAGGTTTGATTGGAAATTATACATGGACGTATGACTCCGGAATCTCCGCTGGAGAATATCCTCTACGTCTTGAAATCAGTGACGTTCAAGGCCACACGCTTGTGTTCGACCATTCAGGAATTACTTTCATTGAACACGACCTTTACCTCTCATTACCTTCTTCACAACCCGATACAGTACTTATCGCACCAGGTCAAACTTCAAGCATTGAGTTCCTTGTCGAACATACAGGTTCAACCTCTGCGGCAATGAATGTTAAATTCGATTTGGTCGGCTCACCATTCCCGTCTTCATGGTCGGACCCAATTTGGGATTCTCCTGATGGTGTGGACCTCAACGGTGGCGGAACCTTTGCCCGTCCCATCCTATCCTTCGATGTTGTCGATGGAGATTTGACAAATGCTCCAAGCAGTATTGAAATTGAAGCGAGAGCCTTCGCTCAAATCGATGGAGTTCAGCGAGAGGTTGCACTTTCAACCATTGTCTTGTCGCTTGAAGAATCGGAAGTCTTGTCTCCGCCTCGTATTGCAGTGTTCGAAGATTTCGAGCATCAAATACAGATTGCAGATTCAACTCGCCCTGACGCATATGATGAGACATTGTCTCACTATGTCGATGCTGGTGAAACCAAAGGTGAATTTTTCATCGATGTGTTCAATGCAGGATTCGTTACAGATTCCTTTAGGATTCGCGTCACTGATGTACCGATCAGCTGGCAATTCAAGTTCTTCGATAACGATACAGGCATGGAGTTGACCGAAGAGTCAATTTATTCGATTACCCCTGATATCGGTTCGAATCAAATCCTTACCGTTCGTATGGAGATTTACCCTCCGAGCGAACGTGACGAACAAGATATTGGATTGGTCAAATTCACCGTCGCAAGTACCAGTGACACCGAATTGAGCACTGAAGTTGCCTTCACAGTCCACCGAACATTTGGAATCTTGGTCGAAGTTATTGCAGATTCAGATGGTGGCACTCTCGGAACGGTTGGACCAGTCTCTCCTGGTTCCAGCATGTATTACAACATGAGAATTACCGATTCGAGTGAAACGCTCGGTCAGACAACATGGCGGATACAAAACCCTGCTGACCTTGACCGTAATTTAGAGGAACCAGACGGTAATCCAGATTATGGAACATGGGATTACAGTCTTTCAAACGGTTCGGAAACCAACATCGTTGTTGTGTATCTTGAACCTGATGAATACGTTGATGTCAAACTCGACCTCACTCTCCGTACAAAGGTTGAGGCTGGCTTCCATACTATCTTTGTGCGTGTTATTGAAGAAGGCGTGGATTCAGAAGAGGCACGTTACTTTGACCTGCCAATTACAGTCGAAGTTCGTGATGACGTCCAGCCTGGTCAACTTGAAATCACTGACTCCAGCAGCGAAATCATTCAATTTGAATCAAGTAAAGAAAGGAATATCAATTTCATGATTGATAATCAAAACAACATACCTCTCGATGTCGTCATCACTCTTGATGAGCCCAATGGCTGGGAAGGTTTGATCAAAGCCTCTTCCGGCCAGAACGGTGGAAGTTTCCTCTTGCTAACGCTCCCTGCCTATTCCAGCAAAGATTTCTCGGTAACCGTGACGCCTCCAGCAAATCTCAAGGATGGAGATGAAGCAACATTCTCGCTCACAGTAACGCCGATGGATGAAGAAGTTCCTTATGACAGCGAATATACTCAAGTTATGTCGTTTACCTATCAGACGAAATGTTCTGGAGTCTCGTGTCTTATCAACGAAATTTTGAGTCCAGAACCGCAAACAATTGCGCTCGGACTTGGCCTAGTATTTGTTCTCATCTTTGCTGTTTATCGACGTGGACAAAACGCTGGAATCATGAATGAATCACAACAGAATTGGATTGAAGAAGAGGCAGTTGGACAACTCCAACTCGAAGAGATTCAGGAAGAAATCGCGGTCGAAGAAGACGATGACTTGGAACTTTTAGATGAACTTGAAGAACTTTGAGATTTTCTCGCATCAATTCACTGAAAAGCATTAGACTGCGAACTACTTTTGTCTCATCCGGGCGAAGGATTTAGCAATTTGAAATGATGTATTGTATGAACATCGCACCATTTCCCTTATGAGGCATCAAACAAGCCCAGCATTCGTGAATCCCATGCGCACGTCAGTTTCTCCCACCGAGCCGCGCTTCCAACTGAAGATTCTTCAGCACCGTGACGCCTTCAAATCCCTGTCGTTAGCGGCTTTGATGTTGCTCTCAACATTTGCTGCAATTCCATATATTTCATTCGATGCTTTGGCGGCTTCTGACCAAGATGGTGACGGTTTGACTTACGGTTTGGAATACCTGATGAATACCGCTCCAAATGACCCTGATTCTGACAATGATGGATTGCCAGACGGCTGGGAATGGAAATACGGCCTTGACCCACTTTCAAGCAATGGTGGCGATGGTGCGGTTGGCGATCCTGATGGAGACGGAATGTCGAACCTGCAAGAATATTCATACTTACAACCACAAAGCTGGGACAGTTCCTCTACACCTGGAGTTCTCGACAATGGCGTTTGGTGGAATGGCACAGTTCCTGTTAATGACTGGGATGAAGAAAATGCCATGCAATACAACCGGCCAGGCTGTGGTGACAGCGGTTCAGATGGTGTTGGAAACGTCATTCTCTGTGACGAAGACCCAGTAGGTAACATTTGTACGAACGGTTTTGATGACGATAAAGACGGCTTGGTCGATTCTGCTGACCCCGATAATGATGGAGATGCAGACTGTTCATCCAATGATGATGACGGCGATGGAATTGCTGATGAAGACGTTGCTGGATGGGATACCGATGGTGACGGAATGGATGATGGCTGGGAGGCTGCAAATGGCTTGAATGCTACTTCAGCATCAAACGCCGATGGGCCAAACGGCGACCCTGATGGCGATGGACTCAACAACCTCATGGAATATGTCAATCCGACATGGACGACCATGTGCGGCTCTTCACCTTGTTTCCGTAACGGACCAGATGGCGTTTTGACAGAAACGACATCACCTTGTGACCCCGTTGCAGGAATTGGGCCTGGTGGCTGTGCTACCTTTACTGCAGAAGTCGATGGAATCACCAGCACAAATCCACAACGCGCAGATACTGATGGTGACGGACTTAACGACTCTTACGAAGCATTGACTCTTCTGACGGATCCTACGACATCCGATACTGACAACGATGGTATCGATGATGGTGTTGAAGTCAACGGTGCATACGGCACCCCGCCTCAACCAAGCAACCCTCGTGACAACAATACTGACGGTGATGCGTTTGATGACGGTGAAGAAGATACCAATTTCAATGGTGTTATCGATGCGGGTGAAACTGACCCGACTCGAATGGAAGATTCCGGAGATGAAGATAACGACGGCATTCAAAATTGGGAAGAAAACCTTTCCTGCACTTCTTGGGATATCGCAGATACAGACTTTGGAGGAATTAATGATGGTGATGAGCGAAACGTTTCACATGGAACCGACCCCTGCGATTCCTTAGTTAATTTTGAGACGACGATTGTCACCTGGAGTTCAGGTACAAGTCGACTTGATGTTGCCGATGGTTCAGGATTTAATCCAAGTGGCGGTGTTGGCTGGTATAATACGTCAGGAACGTGGATACCGTTCGCCTATGCAGGCACGGTCAATAACGCCATACAGGGCGTTTCAACAGCACCAAATTCAGGTGTGACACAAGTTGCAAACCGAAACGGCTCCTTCTGTCATACCGATGCAACTGCCCAAGGAACCATTGGAACAACTCAACAACATTGTGATGACGATTATTACGATTCAGATGGTGACGGATTAGCCGATTGGCAAGAATTACTCGGTACTTTTGGATGGTTCTCAAACCCAACACTTGCCGATACAGATGCCGATGGCGTGAGTGATTTCGATGAAGTGTTTGATAACACAGACCCGAATCAAGCCTGTACAAACCTGCTCGACGATGATTTGGATGGTTTGAACAATTACTTTGAGACTTCAACTGGTTGTGACCTCTCATGGATTGGTATCCTCAATGGTTCAACAGACGTTTGGGTCACCGATGATGTGACTGCAGACACCGATGCTGGTGGCGTTGGCGACCGTGATGAATACTTCGATGGAACAAATCCAGAAAATGACCCAACAGACGACCTTCTCCCTGCAGATTTCGATGGTGATGGCATCCCAGATGCGGTAGAAAACCAAACTGGAACAGACTGGACCAATCCAGATACCGATGGTGGAGGAATGATCGATGGGTTAGAATGCTCTCAACAATTCTGGATTGTTGGATGTGTAGGTTCACCGTTTGACCCCTTTGACCCGACTGACGATTTAGTTAACTCTGAAATTGTCTTCTGGGCGAACAATACCTCTGGAGTCGTCGATATCGATTCAGTCCACCGATGGCGCCAATACACCAATGACTTCTACACAGGTACAACCTATGCGCATTTGGCAGAAGTTCACCCATCAGAACCCATGATTCTGCCTTCATCAAACCTTACACATCTTGCAGACCTTGCCTTTTCAAACGGTACAATCGACTGGCAGATGACTTATCGAAACCCGTCAACTGCTGGTAACCTCATTGTTCCTCATTCACTTTCCAATCTCTCCTTCTATTCTGATATTAGTGGCGAACTTGAACGTTCAAATGACACTCATAATATTGGAGTAATCACGGGGCCAATACAAGAAATATTTGTTCAGCAACCTGAATATTACTTTGACTGGTCAAGCCTTGCTGCAAGTTCAGTTCCTGGAACCAATTCGAGTTATCAATTGATTTTACCATCGTCTTTTACCGATTCAAGTCACCCTCACTCCTATCTTCTGAATGTGACGACAGCCATCATTACCGAGGCTGGGGCAACCAATGCTTATGCAAGTGCATCAGCCTTGCAAACGTTCCTTGTAGAAGGAAATGCGACCACTGAATTTAAGCGAAATTACAACGGTTCAGGAATACCAACTTCTGAAGACCTGAGCGTTACCTTGGTGCAAGCTGCCAAAGAAGGTACGTGTTCTGAATTTAATACTGCATTTGTCACTATGGCAAGACTTGCAGGGATTCCTGCGCGTAAGGTCACAGGCTTTGCTGGTGGCATCTGGAATGGCGATGGATACGGAGTATATCCTACCCACCTCACCACTTGGGGTGAAGTGCGACTCCAGCAAAATACAGCCAACGGCGGAACAGACTTCGGTTGGGTCGCCTTTGACGCATGTCCTGAGCCAGAAGAAGTTGAAATCGTAAGCCAAACGATCTCTTCAATGACCTTTGACCGTGATTCAAGTGCTTCATTGAACGTAACTGGTCAACTGATTTACACAGAGAATGCTTCTGCGATTAACGAACTTCCTGTTGTAGGATACCTTGTTCCTATGGCTTTAGAAAATGAAGTTCCTGGCCAAGGTGCTGTTCCTAACTTTGAGATTGGCTCTACCATTACTCTTGCAGATGGAACCTTCAGTTTCAACGGAACACCTCCTGAATTAGACGGTCCGGGGATGTATCGTGTCGTTGTCAAACTCACTGAATCCGGATATGTGTCTGAGTCTGGCATCATCTATGACGGTTACATCAACGTCACAGAAGATTCTATCATCAACCACACATCTCCAAATGCGATCAATGCACCTATTGCAGGAGCTGGTGCCCTTACGGTTATTGGAGGTCTTCTTTCACTGGAGAATGCTCCAACAAATAAGATTGAGAATATTGGATTGAATGATCCGACTCCACCTTCAGTTTGGTTAACCTATACCTCTTCTGTAAGCGGCTTGACTAATCTTAGTTCGTTCCTCAACATCGATGGTTCATGGAGTTTTGATTTAGAACTTGACCCGCTTGAAACAAAGACCAACATCTCTGCAACACTCGGATTTTCCGGATGGCAAGATACCCAAGCACCAGGCATTACGCCTTCTCAATTCCATTTGCGCCCATCAACGACTTCAATTGTCATCGACGTCAGAGATGCTCCAAATGTTACGGCAACCCTCGAAGGACCGCTTACCAACAGCAGCGTTCTCCTCATTAACGACAACATTTGGTTGAACGGTTCCACGCTTACCACGGGGGCTTCACCTGTTGCTATGCCTGGAAATCTCTCACTTTCTATCCGAGAAAATGGAACATCTCAAGAATGGGTACAGGTTTTCAATGTCAGTGTGAATGGGTCTTTCAACATCCAACATTTCTTGGCGACTGCAGATGCTCAAGTCATGGCAGGTATTCTTGAATTACAAATTCGGTTCTTCCCAGACGCCATTGAAGCAACAGATGATGCCAATGTTTCTGCAGGTGGACCTTACCTCTTGCGTGGATTCCTTGAGTTCCAAGTTCTTTCATCCGCTCAATTGCGGGGCACAGAAGCGACAGTGCTTGTTTCCGCTTTTGACCATCGTGGCGTTTCAACTGACTTAATGCTCTCTGGAAACTTCGACTACAGTTTCAATGGAAACTGGATTAACACGACTGTCGACCCTCTCACAGAAACGATGACCATCAATTGGTTGGTTGATTCGACTCTCTTCGCTGGTGATTATGATTTTGACATTTCGTTTAACGGCTCTGATCTCTATCAACCATCGACAGGTACTGCATTGATGCGCGTTGCTGCAGAAGTAGCGTGGAATCTGAGTTTGAGTCAAGATTGGACTCATTTAGGAAATACCAGTTACCTTTTCGGTGATATTTTCGATGCTCAATACACGAACATCAGTGTCCTCGGGGATAACATCACGATGCTTACCATTCTGATGATGACTCCTGAAGGTATGCCGATTGACTTGGCTCAAGGTTTCTTGAATAATACGACCGGCAGTTTCCTTCTCAACTTTACCGTTCCAACAACGAGTCCTTCAGATTCCTATGAGTTTATTCTGAACATGGACTTCGATACATTAGCGCCACCAGGCGGTGCTTATTTCCGATTCGTTGACACTACAGTTCCTCCAGCCACTCCGGTGCTCCCTTCGACACTTGTTGGTATTGAGTCGGAATTTGTTGTAGCGCCTGAACGGGAAGCCCTGATTGTAGAAGTCAATCAAGCTCTCGACTTTAATGCGAAGATTTCCGATGTTGCAGATATGTCCAATGTAACTGGAGCAACCGTCGAATACATTTTCGATTATGGAGGCGCTAACATCTCAATGGGTACTGATGTTTCAGACGCTCAAGGAAACTCGACACTCCAATGGACTGCTACAGGTATTGCACCTGGGTATTACGATGTGCTCGTCGTGGTCTATGATGATTTGACTGCAGGACTTGCACAGGGCAATTCCCGACGAACTGGAAACTCTTCAATCGTCAATCTTACCGTTCAAGTACCGAGTGACATTCGAATCGATTCGATTCCTACCGTTGCCACAGCAGGACTTAATTTCAATGTCCTTGGTCAAGTTCTTGACGCAGATGACCCAACTCGTCCACTTTCGACACCAGTAGAGATGTCCGCATTTTGGCTGAATAACCCGAATGAGACTTTGGTTGCAGCATACCAAACTTCGACCAATGGAACATTCAATATCAGTGTGCCAACCGATACATCAGGCAACGGTACTGAACGAGGAAACAAGATTTTGGTCTTGAGTGTCAATGAAGGTTCTTCTCCGTTTTACCTCACTGCATCTTCACAGAATGGAATGCTCATAATGGGTGTCAGCCAGTTTGAAAATCTTCAACCGCTCAATCCAATCACGATAAATCGCGGTGATACGGTCAATATTACTGGACGCTTGCTCGAATCTTCCAATCTGTTCGCACCACTCTCAGCATTTGACGTCGATATCCAATTCCATGAGACTTGGCTTACAGGAACGCAAACCGATGGAGAAGGATATGCGAATTTCAGCCATCAGATTCCAATGTCTCACCCACTTGGACTCATTGTTGTCAGTTTAGTTTTCAACGGCTCAGTCGACTTGTTGAATACACAAGTGAACCTTTCAACGATTACGATTCGCTCGACAACGGTCCTCATCATTGACCCGATTGCTGACAATCCGGTTGCAGGAACCTCATTCAACGTCACCGGCCGTGTCAACAGTGACAATGGAAGCGGCCTTGAACAACGTGATGGCAGCATACTGCCGGCAAACATCTTGTTCAGCATCAACGATCAACCCACTGGATTCACGGTGACTGGTGGCTCAGTCATTGCAGGTGGAATTTGGTCAGCAACTCTTCTCCTTGGAGAAGGGTTTGAGGCTGGTAACAACACGCTTGAAGCCTCATATGTTCCAAACGTCAACTACTATGTTGGCTCAAAAAGTAATACATCGTTTGATAGCCGTGGATTTACTACTCTGATGTTTATTCAACCAACCATTGACGGTCTTGGTACTCCATCGCTGAATGACCGCACTGAACGTGGTGAAGACCTCCAACTTCAAGTTCTGTTACGTGACAATACAATGTCTCCAGTCGGTTCACAACAGGTCGTCGTATCGCTTCTTGGAACAGATGTCAGTGTTCTCATGACGACCTTTGAAAACGGCACAGCATCAGGTGTTCTTACGATTCCAAGTAATCAAAGTGTAGGCTTCAATGACCTTGAAGTGACCTTTGCAGGAACACCGGGAACAACGGGTCTCATCGGTTCCAACGCATCAACGCAATTTGTTGTGCTTGCACAAACGAACATGGTCATTTCTACATCACCTTCAACGCTTGTAGCAGGAGATTCATTTACCGTTCAGGGAACCTTGTTGGATGACCTTAACCAAACGCTTTCAATCAACGGTATCTCTTCAATTGCGATTGTTCACCTTCTGGTTGACGGCGTACCGGTATCGAGCGTAGAAACCAATGCTTCAACGGGTGATTATTCCATTGGATGGACTTTGCCAGAAGATACTTCTGCTGGTGCTCACTTGATTGAAGTTCGATTCCTTGGTGGTCGAGATTGGGTCGACCCAATTGGCGTAGGTGACCCTGCAAACCCTGATTTCTATCTTCCGAGCAGTGCTCAAGTCGACTTTAACGTCAGTGTTCCAACAAAGATTATTCTTTTGACTCCAAGCGGCACAGTCGATCGTGAAGCATCGATGACCATTGAAGGTCGTCTTCTTGACTTGGTTGATGCACCACTCGGTAACCTCACTGTTGAAGTATGGCTTGGTGGACAATGGATGACCAATGTGACAACAGATGAAACAGGTTTGTTCATCGCTATCTACCCAGTTCCAGCAGATGCACCATTAGGTCCGATTTCTCTCGAGACTCGATTCACAGGTACGACTTTCTATCTGCCGAGTGATGCCACAGGCCTTTGGGATATATACAGCCAAATTCTGGTTCAAGTGGAGATGGAAAGCCCCGTTGCGGTTGGACAAAACACGACCATTACAGGCACAGTTGTTGATAATCAATTACTGGGTATTTCTGGCCATACGGTGGATTTGGAAGTTGAGGGGCTGATTATTGCAACCCTCGTTACGGATTCTGAAGGAGCGTTTACATTTACCTGGAATGTTCCTGATACCTTCGGCTTTGGCAACCACACTCTGTTTGCAAACGTCGATGCACAAGGATACTACCGCTCAAACACAGGCAATACGACCTTCTTCCTCGCACACCGTTCCGATGTTACACTCATCTTTGATGATGGAAAAGACGCAACACGTGGTAACCTTTGGACACTTTCCGGACGCTTGTTTGACATTGATACAGTCAACAACGATGGCTTGAGTGGAATGGAACTCAGTTTGCGTTTGGATGATGTAGAGATTTCGACGCTTACGACCGGAGACGATGGTAGCTGGTCCGCCATTGTTCCAGCAACAATGGACCTTGCACGAGGTAACCATCAGTTCACCATCTTCTTTGCTGGCACTGATGCACATATTGGCTCTCAAGCCTCCGGTACTGCAACTGTATGGGCAAACGCTCTCATCACCATTGATGGAACTTCGTCCAACATTGTCGTTCGTTCTGACTCGACCTTCTCACCAATTGTTTTGACGGGATCAGTTTCAGAAATTGGCGGACTTGGGGAAGTTTTCGATAATGTCACGCTCTATCTTGGAAACGGTTCGAAGTGCCTTGCACAGAAAGACGGTGCCCGTTGTATTGATGATTTACTCATTGATTGGTCCAACGGAAATTACTCACTTACTGCTACAGCGCCATCGTTCCTCAGTGCTGGTTCGCAATACTTGCACCTCGAAACGCCACGTAACGATGCCTATTATCTCAATACGGCCAGTGTCTCTCATCCAATCTTTGTCAAGATTAATGCCGACATCACCGTGACTCTCGATGATATCATCGAAAACGAGCAAGAAGATGTTGGTGGCTCGATTCTCATCATAGCCAAAGACACAAGACAGGGTGTAGACGGAATCACAGTCACGATTTACTTGTATTCTGAAAATGGAACTCAATTATCCGCTCCTCTGCAGCCGCTTACGAATGCAGATGGTGTGGCAGAGTTTGATTTCAATTCCGACCCTCCATTTGGCGATTCTTCTCAAGAATGGGGCAGGCTTTCATTGGAGATTTTGATTAACGACCCACGTCTTTCTCAACAAACGCTCGATGAGTTTGCACTGAACTCTGAAGAATCCACAGCGCTTTCATATGAATTCCAAGAAGAAGCCACTCAAGTTCCGGCTTGGGCCTATGTTCTCACTCTTCTTGTCATTGCAATTGCGGGTGCCGGTGCCGTTCTTTATCGACGACGTAAGTCCAATGAATTGTTGGAAGAGGCTGCTGAAATCTTTGCATATACCGCAGAGTTACTCGCTGCTGGAGATTCTATCCGTGAAGCAATTTTCACCTGTTATCAGAACCTTTGTTCGACCTTCCAAGAACATGGATTCCTGCGTCGTGATTTCGAAACAGTTCGTGAGTTCGAGATGGCTATACGACAAGCCATGCCGCAGATCTCCGAGGAGGCACTGCAAGCTCTGGACAACATGTTTGAACAAGCACGTTACAGTCGAGATGAGATGGGTGAGCAGCACAAAGCGGCTGCTCATCAAGCATTGGAACGAATGGGTCAAGAAATCTCATCGCTGGCTGCTATTCCTTCACGATGAAGAATCACCATCGAAGGTGAAGTCGACCGTTGATGAAGTGCGCTTGGATTTCACCTGCTTGAGCAGGTAGAGGTAGGATTCTGGTCAAGTCATCGTGTCCTGCTTCTTTCACAATCAAGCGCAACTGACGTTGTGCCTCATCGTTGAGTGTTGACACCTCGATATCAGAGTTATCAGCACCATGAAGCGGGATGATGAGACCGTCAGGATTTACTGTTCCATGCAATTGCTCAACCATCCAAGCTAAACTTCGCTCTGGTTCAATTTCGGCTAAGTGGGATTCTGGAATCATTCCTGATGCTACAAGTACCCGTTGATGATTCATTTGAACTTCAGTCATGTGGTCTGCATGAGCGTGGAACTCCGCATGGAGTTGCTGTGGCTCTGCCTCAAGCCCCAATGTCTTTGCCTGCGTCGTTTCTTCAACGAAATCTTCGGAAAGAGTCGTGTGCAGTTGAACGGGTTCCCATGTCGACATGGTGTCTCGGTTGTGTGCGGCCTCCATGAACCTTCGTCCTCCATAGTTTCTCTTTGTTCACACTTCTTCAAGTGTGTGAACTTTAGAAAAGAAGCGACGAGCAAAACTCGACGTGGTTTGGGGGTCATTGGTTGAATTCATACGTAAATCACCTGGATAACAACTGATGTAGGTCCGGTCAGTATGCCGTTGGTCAAGAAGGAGAATCAATGCTCGGTCTCCGATTGACCGTATCGGTCGACCCATGGCCTGAAGAATGGCATTGATGGCAGGCTGAGTTACGGTGTATCGCCAAGCATTGTTTTTGCCGAATCTGTCTGCTGCGTATGTTTTGAGTGAATCAGAGAGTACAGACGGAGGAGGGTTTGGAATTCCAATGCAGACAACTGCATCCAAGATTCCACCATGATAATCGATACCTTCTGAAAGTCGGGCTCCGAAAACTCCACACAGAAGAATACGCTTCTTCTCGGATTTGTCTTCTCGTAATTTCACGACGAGTTGGTCAATGTCGTTTTTACTCCAATCTCTGCTTTCTATAATCTTCTCAACACCCTTGAACTTGACATCACCGAGAATATCTTCCATCATTCTGTACGATGGAGAGAATACTGCCACGTGACCTGGTGTTTTTTCAATGAGAGCGTGGATGTGATTTCGTATTTTATCCCACATCTGCGGCGATCTTTGCGTGTATTTTGTCGTTACATCTCGGGCAACCAACACCGGTCTTCGCTCACCTGCAAACGGCGAACTATACGCCGTTTTTGTTGTTCTGTCTTTCGGCAAATCAAGTATATCAGCATACATCTGTGGGGGATACAGTGTTCCTGACATGAGTATTGAGCCTTGGACTGAGGAGAACAAAGGTCCTGAAACCAGCCCTGGGTCAAGAAGATGCGATGTGATTTTTCCTTCTCTGCCTCTCAAACTGAATACCAGTGTGATGGCTGTTGTTTCTCCAAATGACTCTATGCATTTGAGAACATGCCCCAATCTGAAAGAAAATGTTTCTTTGTCATCTTCATCACTCTCGAGGTCCTGTTCAACAACAACCCGACTCAAAACATCGGCCAATCGAGGTAATCGGTGATTTCGCTGTACTGCTCGTTCAGGGTCTGCAGGTTGTTGGTTCAAGGTTTTTTGACCCGTCAATCCTTCGTATTCATCGCATGAGCGGTGGAAAATATCCGTTAAACGGTCCACTTCGACAAACGATTCTTCATCATTCCCGATAAGGTCGGAACGAAGTTGTCGAAACAAATCCTCCATCTTGGTTCGGGCGATTTTCATAATCTCCCATGCCCACGTAGCCACGTCAAGTTCTATTGCCGTTGAAGTCGAAGTTGTCTTTTGATATGTTTCAGTGAGCGTTTCGACATATTCTTGAAGTTCAAATTCAGTATTACGCACGATGGCTGGCGTGAGCACTCTCTCCATGCTCATTCTGATTCGATCAGGCAAGTTGTGGGCTTCATCAACAATAAGAATTGATTGACCCAAACTAATATTCATTGCACTAAGAGAACTTTCTCTCACGACTTCTGAAAAGACGTGGTTGTAGTCGCACACGAGAATATCACAGTCTTTCACAGCAGAGCGACATGTTGACCAAGGACAAACACCCCATGTACGGCTTTTTTCGATAATTTCCTCGACGTGGCGTGGAAACTGAAGGATGAAATCTCGAACTTCTTCTCGTCCTGAGGCTTTTGCAGAATCAGGAGTTCCTTGTTCACAGAAACATTTTCCCGACAAAACATCAACATCTCTGCACATTGATTCTCTGCCAATAATGTCTGCTACCTTGACTGGACGTTGACCTTCTTTCAGCCGAGAATTGATGCTTCTTACCGTTTCAATCACAATATTGTGCTGGGATTGCCGTCCGGTCAAAAAGAGAATTTTACAAGAAGAATTGGAGTTGCGGGCAATTTCTAATGCAGCAGCAAGTGAAGCAGCAGTTTTTCCAATACCAGTCGGAGCTGCTGCGAGATGATGTCCATTCTTGCGAAGTGCTTCGGTCGATTCTTGAATCATCTCAATTTGGCCAGGTCGAGGCTTTTCATGGGCAAGAAAGGGAAACATTTGCTCATTTCCTTGACTCACCCCTTCTGTCATAGTAGGGGTTCTGCGTCGACCCCTCTAAAGGATTGGGGAAATAACAGTTGACAGCGGTCGCACTGTTGTGAGTCATTGTGCCCAGGTATGTGGGGGTCCTGGACACGTGGGAACCAACCAACTTAGCAAGCTGGTGTGGAATCTGAGTCCCCCCGCCCGTCTTTCGAGGGGAGGTGTGTTGGGTTTTGTTGTAGTCCAGCGCGTGCAAGACGGGCACGCAGACGCAAAGCGGCAAATCCATACGGCTTGGACAAATCCCGTACGGCGTTGAAGGTGGCATCCCGAGTCTCGCTAACATCGTTTTGCCAATTCATTTTCCATCCCCTCCTGCACTCTCACCCACTCATTCGTGGTATTCTTCGCGTCGTATCGTTGAACTCTTGGCTTCCGCCAGTAGTTCATCGAGTTGTTGTGTCATTTCAGAACGGCTCTTAATCGCCTGTTCTATGTAGAGTGAAAGCCCTTCCTGGGCTGCTGCTTCAGGAGTTGTTCCTTGAAGTTCGTAGAGTTGGCCAAGGAGCATCTTGTCTCCGTGGCCGATCGGGATTCGGACTGAATCCATGCCAGTAAGCATGGGTTGGCCTTTGAGATATTGTTGAATGGCAGCTCGGATTACATCGGAGCGGTTACGTGCTCCGTCAAGACCGACTCGTGCATCGAGCAGTGCTATTTCATCCTCAGTTATTCTGAGTGAGACAAGGTTGCTTGGGGTTGCCATTTTGATTCCTCCGTATCCATTGGGTAGGTAAGGCGGTATATGAATGTAGCGTAAATGATGACATATTGACTTACAAGTGATTACAGTGGAAAACGGTTCGCAGTAACCTCTTCATGCCATTCAAGAGGTGATTTTGTAGACAATTTCGTATTCAGCCGTCATACAATTGTATACCGACGTCTTGAGGCGCCCAGTAGAACCTTCTAATACGGGCAACTTTAGCACGTTACATGGCTCTTGAACCATCCCGAGGACTCTACCTTTACCTACGAACACTTACCAGTGCAATGGAAGATTCAATCATCACCGATGATGAAGCGAGTATCTTGCATGTACTTGCCGTTGCTCTTGGCGTCAATCCCAGTGATACCGCATCTTGTCTTGCCGTCGTGAGGGGCGAGGAGAAAAATCCGTTTGACGGAACAGAATTTGACTACTCTGGCCATCACACTGGAGACGCTATCACCTACCAGTCAGCATTGATTGCTGCTCTTGATGATGAAGTCATTACCGAAGACGAATGGGCTATGCTTACTGTTCTTCGAACGCTCATCGGGCTGCAAGAAGATCAGCATTCGATGATTGAAGAAGCGATTCACGCAATGGCTGAAACAGATTCAAACGGTGTCCGAAGACTTGAACGCTTGAAGCGATTCAATACCGTCTGTCCTTTTTGATTTGCAAGAAGCATATTTGCTCCAAACCATGGCTCTAAGCAATGCTGTCCATGGTAATACTTAGAAGGGGACTTTCTTTCGCACGCTTCACACATACCCCCCTACGGTGCTAATATGAGTATAACAAAAGAAATCTACGAATCAGTGGTTGCTCGCGACCCAAACCAACCTGAATTTCATCAAGCTGTCTGGGAAGTTTTAGAATCCCTTGAACCTGTTCTCGAGGCTCAACCAGAATACCGTTCCATCGTTGAACGAATCGTCGAACCAGAACGCCTCATACATTTCCGTGTTCCTTGGGTTGATGATGCAGGTAATGTTCATGTCAATCGTGGATTCCGAATTCAGTTTAACGGAGCAATTGGACCATACAAAGGCGGACTTCGATTCCACCCAAGTGTCAATGCATCCATTCTCAAATTCCTTGCTTTTGAACAGATTTTCAAGAACTCGCTGACAGGTCTTCCAATGGGAGGCGGAAAAGGTGGTTCTGATTTCAATCCAAAAGGAAAGTCAGATGCCGAAGTCATGCGCTTTTGTCAATCATTCATGATGGAACTCTGGCGACACATTGGTCACAACTGTGACGTTCCTGCAGGAGACATTGGTGTAGGCGGAAGAGAAATCGGTTACATGTTTGGCATGTATAAGAAACTTCGAAATGAATTCCAAGCCGGTGTTCTTACTGGCAAAGGCCTCTCTTACGGCGGGTCTTTGATTCGACCAGAAGCAACTGGATACGGTTTAGTTTACTTCGCTCGTGAAATGCTTGCAGCAAAAGGAAAGTCCTTTGAAGGCGCTACAGTCTCGATTTCCGGTTCTGGAAATGTTGCACAATATGCTTGTGAAAAAGTGCTTGACCTTGGTGGTAAGCCAGTCACAATGTCGGATTCAAGTGGATTCATCCACGACACAGATGGTATTGACCGAGCAAAATTAGCATGGATTATGGATCTTAAAAACAACCGCCGTGGACGAATCTCCGAATATGCTGCAGAGTTCAGTAGCGCAACCTTCACTCCATCAGCACCTGAACCGTCCTCGAACGGTCTTTGGGGTGTCAATGTTGACGTCGCACTTCCATGTGCCACTCAAAATGAAGTCAATGGTACTGAAGCACAGATGCTTGTTGACAACAACGTGCTTGCGGTAGCTGAAGGCGCAAACATGCCTTGCACACCAGAAGCCGTCGAAGTATTCCACAAGAATGGCATTATGTTTGCACCTGGTAAGGCAAGTAATGCGGGTGGCGTTGCGACATCCGGTCTTGAAATGTCTCAAAACTCTCTTCGAATGGGATGGACTCGTGAAGAAGTCGATGCAAAACTCGACAACATCATGGTGAACATTCACAAGAACGCTGCAGAAACTGCAGAGAAATATGGTCGTCCAGGAGATTATGTCTTTGGAGCAAACGTCGCAGGTTTCCTAAAGATTGCAGAAGCAATGGAAGCACACGGAATTGTGTGATGTTGCCTCAGAGCATCTAAAGCAAACAGTATAAAAGCATGCGAGGTAGCATCCGCCATGCCTCAACTGAGCGTTGGTGATGATGCACCTTCAATCGTACTGCCTGCTGTAGATGGAACTGATTTTGACCTTTCAACGTTCAAAGGAAAGCGAGTTATTCTGACCTTTTTCCGTTTTGATTCATGTCCATTCTGTAACCTTCGGGTTCACCGACTGGTCAAGCGTTGGGGTGAATTCCCCGAAGATACGGTCATGGTTGGTATTTTTGATGCGAAGTTGAGTGCATTGAAGAAGCGAATGAAAAAGCACAAAGTTCCGTTCACATTGGTTGCGGATGAAACCTATGAACACTTCCTTAACAACGGCGTAAAGAAGTCTTTCTTCAGAGTCATGTTGGCGCCTTTACGTGCTCCACTAACGTTCTTGGAAACGGTCGTCCGCGGTTACATTCCACTGACGCTTTCAATTCCTAAACTTTCTACCCTTCCAGTTGATATCCTGATTGACGAGAACGGTAAAATTGCCGAAGCACATTATTGCAGAGATACTGTTGACCACCTTCCAATTGAGAGAATGGTTGACTTTGCGAAAGGTAATTGATTCAAGATTGATTGCCCTTACCAAAGAGTTCCTTTGGTCGCATAATTTTCTGGCATACCCAAGTGCCGCCTTGCTCGATGAACAGAGCACAAGCAGCAGTCGGCATTGGATGGTATTCGCCAGTCAGTTCATACACTGCAAGTTCTGTTGCTGGATTGTGTGCCAGAACCATCAGCGTTTCTTCAGGCTGTGAAGACGCCATGCATGTAAACAGAGTTGGTACGGTTGGGTGATACAATTCACTCAAAGGTTCATAGGATATATCACCAAATGAACTCTTCATCAAGTTCAAAGTCTCCATTGTTCGCTGTGAATCACTGGTGAGCACTCTACTTGGCTGCCAACCGAGTTCAGCTAATTTCGCTGCCATTCGCGGTGCATCGCGCTTTCCTCTTTGGTTCAAAGGTCGTTGATGATCTGTTAACGAGGAATCATTCCAATCGCTTTTTGCATGACGCATGAGAATGACTCTTCGCGACATCAATCATTGGATTGGGCAGTCACTGATGAGTCTTGCGTTCACTGTTCATAGGCAATCCAAGCGCCCGATTCCGCATCGTAATACGAGAGAGAGCCATCAGCTGCCTTTGACCAGTTTACGCCATTCTCTTCCCACTGTTGTGGTTCTTGTCCAATGGAAGGAATCTCTTTCACATCCTGGTATTGCATGTTTGCATCAGTTGCTAAGTCAGTGTACTGTTGTTCAGCAAAAGGAGAAGCATCAGTGGCACCTTGATTTCTTCGAACAACGAGTAATGCTGCGATGGCAATGAAAACCAGCAAAGCGACAACCGCGATGATTAAGCCACCATTTCCGCCACTTTCAGAAGCTTGCTCTGAACGTGTAGGGTCTTCAGGATAGTAGTCATAGGTATCTGAGATTCCGTCACCATCGGTGTCAGTCGTCTCATTACGGTCGAGTGGGAAATCGTCTTCTGCATCATTGATACCGTCTTGGTCAGTATCCATTTGTGTCAAAGCACATCCATCATCAAACACAATTGAGCCAATTGGTGAGAGTGGACAGTCATCGTCAAAATTCTTCACACCATCTTCATCATCGTCTTTCTGGTATTCCGAACAGCCGTCAAGATCAACGCCATGTTCCTCATCGGTATCAGGACAGAGATCTCTGTTGTTGTTGATGTTATCGTTATCGGTGTCGAGTTGAGAGTCTGCACAACCTCTGTTGTTGACTTGTTCACCCTGAGGAGTCGCTGGACACGAGTCAATCGTGTTGTCGATCATGTCTCCATCGTCATCAATTTGATTTTCAGCACATCCAGTTGAGTCGGTTATTTGGCCTATTTCGGTATCTGGACACTCATCGTCACTGTTCCATATTGCATCGTTGTCATCATCACGTTGTGCATCAGAACATCCATTCTCATCGACTTGCTCTCCAACAGCAGTCGTTTGACACAAATCATCCATGTCGTTGACTCCATCTTCATCGGTGTCACGCTCAGCAGCCGAACATCCTACGCCATTTACCATCGAACCGGGTGGTGTCGAAGGGCATTCATCCAGTTGGTCATTGATGGAGTCTCCATCGGTGTCACGTTGGGTATCTGCACATCCAGCAGCATCAACTGCGGAACCCAATGGGGTCATAGGACAAGCGTCAAACGCATCCATGACTCCGTCGTTATCACCATCTTCTTGAGAACCGGAACATCCAGTGTCATCAACGGTTTCACCAGCTGGTGTTGTTGGGCAAGCATCCAGGTCGTTGGTTACTCCATCAAGGTCATCGTCTTTCTGTTGAGCACTGCATCCTTTCGAATCGACAGTTTGTCCAGCAGGAGTATTGAGGCATTGGTCAGGAGTGTCTCCATTTGGATTATCTCCATAGCCGTCACCGTCATCATCGAACCATTGAGTTGGTTCAGCAGGGAATCGGTCGGCAGAGTTTCCGTTTTGATTGTCACCGTAACCATCACCATCTGCATCTTGCCATTGTGTGCCATCCATTGGGAAGGCGTCGGGGTCGTTACCGGCTTGATTGTCACCATAGCCATCTCCATCCTGGTCAAACCATTGTGTTGAATCAGTTGGGAATGCGTCACCGTTGTTTCCAGTTGGATTATCTCCGTATCCGTCACCATCGGAATCTTGCCATTGCGTGGAGTCGTTCGGGAATTCATCAGGAGATGTTCCAGTTGGGTTGTCTCCATATCCATCACCGTCTTGGTCAGCCCATTGGCTTGAGTCAGCAGGGAAAGCGTCACCGTTGTTTCCAGTTGGATTATCTCCATATCCATCTCCATCAGAATCTTCCCATTGTGTCGGGTCTGCTGGGTATTCGTCTGCATAATTGCCTGCAGAATTATCTCCGTAACCATCACCATCTTGGTCAGACCACTGGGTCGGGTCGTAAGGGAACGCATCAGATGAATTGCCATTCGGATTATCTCCATATCCGTCTCCATCTTGGTCATCCCATTGTGAACTGTCTAACGGGAATGCATCGGGTGAATTGCCAGTAGCATTATCTCCGTATCCATCTCCATCGAGGTCAGAGTATTGGCTGCTGTCGGTAGGAAATGCATCGATGAGGTCGTTGTAACCATCACCATCGGAGTCTTTCTGAGAAAGTTCGCATCCATCCATATCTACAGTTGCACCAGCAGTCGTGTTCGCACACAGGTCATACTCATTGGCAACACCATCGTTATCATCATCAAGCGTCAAAGAGAAGCAATCACTGTCACCAATCAATTGGACATTGACATCAGAATACAGATTGACAACCACACAGTAGATTCCACTCATGTTTGGTGTTGCGTAAGTGAAGGTTTGCATACTCATATTTTGGGCAGTCGCAGTGAAATTCGTGAGAGCAGAAGATGCAAGTGAAGCACCAGCAGCATCGGTAACTAAAATTTGGTATTTGTATTGGTCTCCAGTAACCAAGTCGCTGCCTTTGACCATGACATCATTGGTTGCAGAAGTTGGACTGGTCGAATACGAGTCGATGAGCATTGTAGGTAATTGAGGAATGAACTCATCATTGTGGATTCCAATTGCGCCTGCATTTGAAGTTAAATTGACTTGTGTGTTGTTGAAGGAAAGGAACGCAACAAATCCATGATCGTTCATGGTCGTCGGCCCATTCCATGTAATCTGCCAAGATTTATCGGTGACTGTATCGGTAGAGAAGGTAACATTCACTTGGTCAACAACGGATGCAGATAGTGCTACATCGACGTCCATAGAATTGGTGAAGTTGTTGTCGAATTCAACCACATCATAGACAAGCCACCAAATTGTGTAATCGGTATACATGGTGAGATTCGATGCATAGATTTCACCAGTCGTCGATGAGGTGACATCGATTTCAAGCATTTCGATGTATATGCAGTCGTAATCTTCGTCAAGCATAGCGCCAGTTGTATCCTTCAATACTGATACAGAGCAATATTCTGATTCTACCATAACGGGGTTTGGTAGTGTTGCATTCACCGTCATCGTCGTTGCTGTTGCATTCAGGGTTCCGTTTGTGGAAGCAGACCAGTTATCTGGTGAACTAATGAAAAACTGAGCGCTTGAATAATTGTAAGCATACGAATTTCCGACGGTTAACCCTGAGAACTCGAGTAGTGAATCAGTTGTAGTGTTCATCGACACATCGACCGATTCAAACGTTTGCCCGCCTCCAGGCAGATTTGTTGTGATTGAAATGTCATAGACATTGGTGGCGCCACTGTATCCATAAACACGCAAATACGTCGTTTGATTCGTGGAGGAGAGAACAGTCATCGATTCAATGTTCCCTGTCGAGCCCGAGCTTGAGAGATAAGCACCTGCTGCACTTGTCCATTCGGTATCGATATCACCATTCGCACCGTTAAAGGTAATGTTTGCATAATAGGTCACACCTGTGATCATATCGACTTCAAAATAATCAGTGTCCAGTGAGTTATGAATCGTCAAATCAGTGCATGAAAGCGGCAGCATCGAGGCTTGTGTGGCAGTCGATGTGGCATCGTTTGATTCAAGAATATCCGAAACGAGAAGTCCGGACCCAGCACAGTTTGATGGCGGTGATGTTCCATTGCCCCCGCCAGTGCCGTTGCCAGAAGAGGTGCTGAAAGTCCAGAAGTCAAGAGTATAGAAACCATATCCATCATAGCGATACATTTGGACATAAACAGTTCCTCCATGTGCGGTAGCTGAATTATTCGTGCTTACCGATTCGGGGTTAAACATGTATGAAGAATCCATCATATTTCCATTTACATCGAAGATTGCAATGTCAAAATCGTTTGTGTATGTAGAACCATTTGCAGAAGTGTATGTTGTGTTAAAGGAAAGTTCCAGCGCTATTCCTTCATTCGCTGAAAGGTTTATTGCGACCCAATCTTCATCATCATTGACATCGAATTCTCCGAAGTCAGAGAAAAACACAGGAGCAAATCCTGTAAGGTTAGCGACAAAGGATGAATTTATTCCAGACATGTTGTCAGGTAAATCCATAGATGTTGCAAAATCGTTTTGGTTTGGACCGATTGCTGAAGCGGTTGGAGCAACAAGAGTGATGGTAGTAAAGACAAGCATCAAGGCCAACAGCAGGGCGTTGGTTTTACCTGGATTTGTAGTTCTTGGAGAAGAGGGCATAAACAAGCGATTCCGTGATAGTTTAAGAGACTCTCTACCGGAATCAAATCGCTGTAGGTGCTACATGGCCTTCTTTCTTATCTTCTGGCTTACGAACTCTGGACCAAACTCCGCCCATNAACTCATCATGGCATTTCGTGCAATAATAGAAGCGACGGTAGGCTTCTCGAAAAGAATACGCTTTCTTTCCAGTAGCGACGAGGAAACCTTCGGGNGAGAGTCGAGATACGATGCCTCCTTCTTGGCCACATCCAGGNAAATCACACACCGCTGGTCCGCTCATGGTAGTCGTATNCGCTCACGGGTCTTTAATGGTCGTATTCATCCATCGCTTGAAAAGAGATTTTGAAGGGAAAGTTACTCTGTTTCTGGAGCAGGTTCAATGATGACCAGAGGGATGTTTGCCTCGATAGCTTGCCCTTCTTCACAATTCACAGAAGTCACCTTACCTGTAACTGGGGCTTGAATTTCATTTTGCATTTTCATTGCTTCAAGAATCAAAATGACTTGCCCTTCAATCACTTCATCACCTTGCTTGACTTCAACAGTGACTACTTTTCCAGGGATATTTGCTGAGACAGTACCTGATTTCTTCTTTTTACCACTNCCACTTCGCTTCTTTTTAGCGACAGGAGCAGCATCAGGAATCTCAATTTGGAAGGTCTTTCCTTCAACGGTTGCAGACCAAGATGTGCCTTCTCCATCGATGACAACTTCAAATTCAGTCCCATCAACAATTACTTTTCGAGTTTCAGTCATTCTTTCACTTCCATGGTGAGCGGCTGGCTCTTTTTTGCATTAAGGATGCTTGACCCATATTCATTCTTCGATGATCTTGAGACCATGCGAGGCCTGGCTTTCGGGCAATTTGCCCGGGGTCTTCTCCTTCTTGAGACAACATCGATAGAACTGCAGCAATGGCTGCCATTCGGAGCGTAGCGTCATCATTTGCCATCTTCATCACCTCAAAGTGGGATATTGCCGTGCTTGCGAGCAGGACGTAATTCTTCTTTGTCCAGTAACATCTCAAGTGCACGGCAAAGTTTACTGCGGGTCTGATTTGGTTCGATCACATCATCCAAATAACCCAGCGCAGCTGCGGTATAGGGGTTGGCAAATTTCTCATTGAAGTCATCGGTAAGCCTTTGGCGTTCCTGCTCTGCATTTCTCGATGAGGATATACGCTTACGGTGAATAATTTCAACGGCACCATCTGCACCCATCACTGCGAGTTCACCGGTTGGCCAAGCCACATTGTAATCGCCGCGAATATGTTTCGATGACATAACATCATACGCTCCACCGTATGCTTTACGAAGGATTACGGTGAGTTTTGGAACAGTTGCTTCTGCATAGGCGTAGAGAAGTTTCGCTCCGTGCCGAATGATGCCTCCCCATTCTTGACTTGTGCCAGGAAGGAATCCAGGAACGTCTTCAAGGGTGATGATTGGAATGTTAAAAGCATCACAGAATCGAACGAATCGAGCTGCTTTATCACTTGCATCAATGTCAAGACATCCAGCCAATACTTTGGGTTGATTTGCAACNACGCCGACGGTATGGCTGCCGAGGTGACCGAAACCAACCACGATGTTTTGCGCCCAGTCTGCTTGAACTTCAAGGAATGCTCCATCGTCCAAAATCTCAGAAATCACGTCGACGACATCGTATGCCTTTGTTGCTTGGTCTGGCATGATGGTGTCAAGAGCATCGCATGCTCTATCGACTGGATCGCTTGTTTTTTTGTCAGGTGGTCGTTCGAGGTTGTTTTGAGGAAGCAGGTCGCACAAATCTCGTGCCAATTGTATTGCCGCCTCATCATCGGGTGCCGAGAAATGAGACACGCCGGATTTTGCTCCATGAGTTGAAGCGCCACCCAAATCTTCGAAGTTGACTTCTTCATTGGTTACAGTTTTGATCACTTCAGGTCCGGTAATGAACATGTAGGATGATTCCTCAACCATAATGACAAAGTCTGTGATTGCGGGAGAATACACAGCACCTCCGGCACAAGGGCCCATAATGACTGAAATTTGAGGCACAACTCCTGAAGCACGAACGTTTCGGAAGAAAATTTCTGCATAACTTCCAAGTGATGCAACGCCTTCCTGAATNCGTGCACCTCCTGAGTCATTCAAACCAATNACTGGTCGGCCTGTTTTGAGAGCCATATCCAGAACTTTACAGATTTTNAGACCATGCATTTCACCAAGTGAGCCACCGTATGAGGTAAAATCTTGAGCGAATGTGAACACTTGTCGACCGTTAATCGAACCGTGACCGGTTACAACGCCGTCTCCTGGGATAATGTCCTTATCCATTCCAAAATCTCGACACCGGTGTTCAACCAGAGCATCAATCTCTTGGAATGTCCCTTCATCAAGCAAAACTTCAATGCGTTCACGGGCCGTCATTTTACCCTTGCTGTGTTGCCTATCTATTCGGTCTTGGCCACCGCCCATTTCACTGCGAGATTTACGATTTCGTAAATCTTGGAGTCTTTCTTCTGTTGATGCCATAGGCTTCCCATGAGGGTCTATGAAAAACCCGCCCTTATGCGTTGCCTTCGATAAGCGTCACTTTTGATGTTCTCAAGCCCCTCTGTTTTTGCGCACAATCTCGCATGATTGCGGACCCTTGACCTTTGAGAAGGGGTGCGTTGATAGGGAGGTGTCACCTNCANCAACCATGAGCGAACCGTGGCGCATCGTTGTTGCAAAGCCCGGGCTCGACGGTCATGACCGAGGGGCGAAAGTTGTTGCACGAGCATTACGCGATGCTGGAAATGAAGTGATTTACACCGGTTTNCGCCGCAGTGCTCAACAAATTGTTGACACGGTGCGGGATGANGACGCCCGCTTCCTCGGCCTTTCCTCTCTTTCAGGTGCGCATCAGCATCTTTTNCCAAAAGTCTGTGAACTCCTCAAGCAACAAGGTTTGAATGATGTGATTGTTTTTGGAGGTGGCATTATTCCTNTTGATGACAGAGAGCCATTGTATGCATGTGGAATACGAGCAATCTTCGGACCAGGCACTCCCACTTCTGAAATTTTAGAATTTATAGACCAAGCCACTCAACATGAAAACACGGGTGTTGGCCAAGACAGCGATTGGTATTGGACCTCATCAGCATAGGTGTTTGGATGACGGGTGATTTTCTCGAACAAGCCAAATCGGGTGACCGACGTTCGCTTGCTCGAACCTTGAGCGCTCTCGAAAATGGGTCATTGGATATCGAAAAGGTTCTCAGTATTCTCGGGCCAGTTCCTCCTTCTTCAGAAGAGAGTTGGCAAACNTTGGCCATTACTGGTGCACCTGGTGTCGGTAAGTCTTGTCTTCTCGATGGTTTACTTCGTTGTTGGGCTGAGAAAAACATGCGTATCGCAGTGCTTGCTGTCGACCCTTCCTCGCCACGAACTGGAGGGGCTTTACTTGGCGATCGTGTACGAATGACAGTTGTTGATGATGTGAATCTCAATGGCCTGATTTATCTTCGTTCGGTAGCAACACGAAAGGCATCCGGCAGTGTTCCAGTCATCGTTGAAGACATGACGAAAGTGCTCTTGGCTCTCGGCTGGCAGAAAGTGATCATTGAAACTGTTGGAGCAGGACAATCCGAAGTCAGGTGCGCAGCCTTAGCTGACCGCATCGTTGTCGTTGAAGGGCCGGCGCGTGGTGATGGAATTCAAGCAGAAAAAGCAGGTCTCTTGGAGTTAGCCGATGCGGTCTTGGTCAACAAGTCTGATTTGCCAGGTGCCGAAATGCACGCTGATGAAATACGAGAATCCTTCGAATTGGGAGTTGGTAATACACCTCCCGTACATTTGACATCTGCCTTGCACTCGACNGGAGTANCAGAAGCGGCGGAGATTCTTCTTACTCTTTCTTCTTCAGGCCGCTCCACACGTGCGCGCTGGCGAGAGCGTTTGTTAGCACACCATGAGCGAAAAATTCTCGAGTCTCCCAAATTGGACGAAATACTCGAAAAACTGGCGAAGGGTTCAATTCACTTGGATGAAGCGTTGCGAAGTATTGGAGGAACTCAAGATGAGTGAACAAGTCGAATTAACCAACCCTGTCGAACTTTCCGTTGGGGGCATGAAAGGGCACATCTTCCGTAGAAGCATCCACGTTGGAATGATTTTGCTTCCTTGGATTTATTTTGAACATGGCGAAATGATTTCAGATAANCTCGGTTTGACTCTACCACAGTTTGTTTCGACAATGGTTTTCACTTTGTTCATCCTTGAAGCGATACGCCTCAAGTTTGGCATTACTATTTTTGGTCAAAGAGAATACGAAGCANATCAGATATCAGCCCTTGGGTGGGGTGCATTTGGCATTGGAATCGTTTTTGTGATGGCACCAATAGAAGCCTATGCTTGGCCGCTAATCCTCTCTTTGTCANTAGGAGACCCTTTCCTTGGTGAAATGAGACGNAGAGGNATGAACAATCGTGATGTTGTTCTCTCTACGACCGTCTTACTGATTTTGATTTGGCTCGCTTGTTGGCAACTTTTCGGCACACCTTGGTGGTTGGCGTTNTTGTTTGCTCCATTGTGCGTAGCATCTGAATGGCCTCGTCTTCGCTACATCGACGATAATGCGACAATGGTTCTCATTCCACTTGGAATGATTTTGTTGCTTGAACCATTTTTGCAACTGATGTGATCAGTTAAAGACCATAACTCAACTTCATATCCATATGTTCAAATGATGGATTGCCTTGGCAAGGATAAGGGATGACCATGAGTGAAGAGACAAAGAGTTCAGAACCTCCTCAAATTGCGTACTTCGTGGTGTTTTCTATCGCAATAATTTTCCTTGCTATCTCGATGGTTCGATACCCGCTTTGGGGCCTTTGATTTCTAAGCGATGCTTGAAGAGGGTTTCCCTCCTCGACAGTTCATGTGTGGCATTGGGGGGATGTTCGGAGAACCCGACCCTGCTGTTGTTCAACGCATGAATACACTGCTTCGCCACCGTGGACCTGATGGAAATGCNGTGTGGTCCGATGAGCATATNTCGCTCGGCCATACACGACTTGCTATCGTTGACTTAGTCGGTAGCAATCAACCTCTCAAAGGTACTACTGGAGAAGTTCTCATTGCCAATGGCGAGATTTACAATTACGCAGAAATACGTTCTCAACATCCTTCATATTCTTGGAATACACAAGGTGATTCAGAGGTTATTTTAGCGCTCCACAAATCTGCTCAGGCTCACTGTTCTTCACATTTGACTGCTCGACAACATGCCGAATGGATTTCCAAACTCAACGGCATGTATGCTTTCGCACTATGGGATGCACAAGCACGACACTTATTGCTCGCACGAGACCCAATGGGAATCAAACCACTTGTACGAACTTCGGTTGGANATTCTCTTCTTTTTGCGAGTGAGAGTAAAGCCTTGAGAGCCCATGAAGGGCATATCCCTGAACTCGATGAGCAGGCACTTGTTGCACGTCTTGCNTGGGAATACCCACTTGATGGAACAACACTGCTCAAAGATGTTGTTCAAATTCGACCTGGAACTGTTGAAGTTTGGAAACTTGATTCAAATGGAAAAGCTTACCTCGCCGAGAGAGCAACCATCGAGAAGCAAGTGATCAATCCTTCAAGCCATTGGAATCCCGAACATGATGCTGAACACCTTTTGGAAAGTTTTGTTGAAGGTGTCTCTGAACGTTTGATGTCTGATGTTCCAGTTGGTATTGTACTCTCTGGCGGACTTGATTCATCCTTGGTTGCAGCGGTTGCTCATGAGGCGGCTGAACGGGCACAACAACCTGTTCCCGCTTGTTGGACGGTTGCGGAAAGTGAAGATAACCCTGATTGGATGGCTGCTGAAGATGTAGCATCAAGTTTTGATTTGGTTCATCATCAACATATTTTGGAGTCCGATTCTTTTGACACCTCTCTTCCTGATTTATCATGGCATGGAGAAGATCTCGATGTTACCGTATTGTTTTTCCAACCGCTTTTCCAAAAAATGTCCCAACATGTAACGGTTGGATTGTGTGGACAAGGCGCTGATGAATTGCATGCAGGATACCCACGTTATCGCGATTTGAAGCAACATGGGGTGACCATCAATTCACGTCTCGCCTCGATGTCTCACCCTTTTGCTCGGCAAATGGAAAAGAAAATGCTCCCCGTCAATGAGTTCTGGTATACTCAAGGCCACGCTGGTGATTCGCATACAAACTCTCTTGAACAATTTCTCCAGTTCGAACTGGACCATGGACAACTTTCCAATTTCCAATTGCGGCTTGTTGACCGCCATTCAATGGCGCATTCGCTTGAAGTACGAGTTCCATTTCTTTCCTCCTCGCATCGTCAAGCAAGCCATCGATTGCCTATGGAATGGCGGCTCCCTTCACATGGGGAAGAAAAAGCAGCATTACGCGCAGCTGCTTCACTGACTGCGCTCCCCCAGCATATTGTCCGCAGGCCTAAATTGCCTGCTGGTCGTGCAACCTCACCTCGGCTCATCGACCATCTTTTAGAAGAATTCAAACCCCAGACCGATGCTTTAGTAGAGCGATATTCTTCCTTTTCTGGGGCTTTGAAAACACAGCCTGAAATAGCCTTGGGGCTAGGTTTGTTTGAGTCAGTCCACATTTTGGACCGCGGTTGTAAAAAACCAACCGGCTCAGCATTTGATTTACTCAGCGAGGTGATTGGTTGACATTTGTAAATGAATATGCTGCTTTACTCGAGAGTAAACGCTCCGACATCGTGGCTTGGATGGCGAAGAAAAGAAGTGAAGTTCCAATTCCAATTTATGGAAGTGTTGACATTCGTGATGCAGGATGGAAAGTCAGCGTCGTTGACGCGAATCACTTCCCAGCCGGTTTCAATAATATTGGAGAAGAGGAAAAGCCTGTAACTGCTGAACTGCTCAAAACGCATATCCAACGAGAGTTTCCAAATTGCAGTTGGGTTCACCTCTATCCTGAATCACATACGAGGAATACAGGCTATGTTGAAAACCTCATTGCGTTGAAAGAACTGCTTGAAATTGCAGGTTTCCGATGCACAGTTGGTTCTGTTGATTTCGAAGATTTAGGGCACTTAAACGGAATATCGGGTCCAATGAAGTTGGACACCGTCACTCAAATTGAAGTCGATGGTAAAGAGGTAATGCAAATTGATGGAAGGACTCCCGATCTCATTCTCTTGAACAACGATTTAACCGATGGCCTGGTTGAAGGCCTTGGTAGCCAAATGGTCTCTCCTCCTCCATCTATGGGATGGCATCGGCGACGAAAATCTCAGCATTATGAAGCACTTCAAGAATATGTAGACGAAATGGCAGAAATGTTGGATGTCGATTCTTGGCACTTGATGGCAGAATGGTTTGTTTCTAAAGACAAATGTTTGGACAAAGAAGCATGCCGTATTGAACTGGCTGCAGAAGTCAATCAGTTCCTTGATAATCTCCGCATTAAGTATCAGAGCCTAGGAATTGACCGTGAACCCGTTGCTTTCATCAAAAACGACAGAGGCACCTACGGACTTGGAATTATGACGGTAACGAATGGAGAGCAATTGCTCAAGTTGTCGAATCGGAAAATGAAGAAATTGATGTATTCCAAAGGCGGTGTCGATGTTGAAAATTTCCTAATCCAAGAAGGTATACCCACCGTTTTGAAAAATGAACAGGGCGCTCCCGTTGAACCTGTTGTTTATTTGGTCGATGGGCAAGCGAGTTCTTGGTTCTATAGAATTAATTCAAAGAAATCAGATATCGATAATCTTAATTCGCCAAGTGCGCAGTTCGAATCTTTTTCACAATCCGGTGGACAATACGGTGAGCATGCACACAGTTGGCATGCGTTAGTTGCTGAACTCTCTATGCTTGCCATGGGTAAAGAATTACTTTCATATGGCAATGAGTAATACCCGTTCGTGCTAAAAACAGGACCTCCTCGTATGACCATGCACCGAGCGTGGGTCTACATCTTGACTATCGCTCTAGGTCTGTGGTTTTCAGCAACTGCATGCAACGGTTTAGTCGCAGACCAATACGCAGAACTTCCCGTCAACCTTTGGTGTTGGGGTTTGTTTGCTTGGCTTTACCGTAACGGACCCAAAAAACAGCGCATTGAGATGTTAACCGTGGTTGCAATCGCAACTCCTATGGAGTTGTTTTTCAGTGAAGTTTGGCTGATTTATGAATATCAACGTGATCTTATGCCACTGTTTGTTCCTGCAGGCCATTATTTCCTTTTTGACCTTGGGCGAATGGCTGCTGAAAGGATGAAAGAATCATGGGCAATGCCTCTGCTTGCCCCTTTTGTTCCACTCGTTTTGTATGGGGCATGGACTGGCGGAGACACTTCGGCAGTATTCCTTTTGATTCTGGTTCTGGTCTTCACCAAGTGGGGTCCGCAACCTCGATTGTATTCTGCAATGGCATGGGCAGCTTTAGCGATGGAATTGTGGGGTACATATCTTGCCAATTGGACTTGGGCTAATGAAGTGCCTTGGACCGGTCTTACTGCATGGAACCCTCCACTCCTCGTTGGTTCTTTTTACTGCCTAGGTGACCTCTTGGTGAATATGGCTGTCGTCAAGTTTGAAGGGAAGGACCGATTGGAGGTTACTGTATGACGACCTCCGACGAGTTGCGAAAGCGTCGAGAAAAGGAGGCAGTTCGTATTCGTACATCTCTCAATCGGCTTCGTGGAGAGCAACGAGCGTCGATCAAAGGAGGCGAATCAGCCGTCGCATTTGTCGAAGAGCGATTATGTATCGGCTGTGATCAATGCACCATTGTTTGTGATGATGATGCAATAGAGATGTACAAAGTTCCTATGGCCAGCCCTCTCATTCAAGTAGAGTCCAATCAAAAAGCGAAGATTTTGCGTGCAGATTGCACTGGATGTAGGTTGTGCGTTTTAGCATGCCCTACGGATGCGATTTCAATGATTGACCGATGAGGTGAAAGGATGTCAAAAAAGGATAAACAAGATACTGCACAACGCTTTGGTGGAGAATTTGGACCTTATCGTAAAGAAGGAACCCCTGGAGTTTCGCTTTCTACATTCAAGACACTTGTGTGGACTTCGAATATTGGAGGGATGATTTTAGTCGTCATCGCCCTTGAAATGCTGTTTGTCAGGCAAATGTTTGGCTGGGGTCTTGCATCACTGATTTTGGGCGTGCTCATTGCTTTGTTCCCATCGAACTACGAAATCGTGGGTATGGAAGACGGCTTACCACCTGCCCAAGATGACTGATTATACGCTCATAATCGCTTGACATGTCGGACATTCAATTTGTCCAGAGTAATTTGCCGGAACTTGTAATTCTGCTTGGCATGAGTTGCAGGTTACTTTTCGCTTCGTGTCTGAACCACTGCTCGAGCCGAGTATCTTTTCAATAGCCTCAGGCCATCCACTCTTGAGTGTTGGCGACATCAAAAGGGGCAAAGCAACGATAATCATACAGGATATTGAACACATGATTGAGGTGAGAAACATCGAGTCACCCCAAGCAATCGATACTGGATTGACCTCGTCACCGTGAAAGATAACACTCAAAATACCAGATACGATCAAAACACCGAGCGTCAAATTAATTCCGTTTCGATAACCAGAATACGTTACAGCACCTCCAATCATGAAACCAATGCCGAGAATGAAAGCAACAGGGGAAAGAATCCATCCCACTCCTCCAAGTCCTCCTATAGAGAAAATGACTGCCCAAAACAATCGGAAGACAGCATAGATCATGATGCATATACCAATTCCAGTTGCGAGTTCACTTTCTTTCTTTACGTAAATCATCTGAGGTGGAATATAGCCTCCAGGATTATGTTGGGGGAATGCCTGGTGCTGAATTGGAGTTGGTGCGGGGGCTAATCCTACCTCGTCATTCTCCATCAATCGGATGATGACTTCTGACTTGTTACCAGATACTCGAAGACCGCGTTCTTTGCACAAGGTCTTGAGCTTCAATACGGTCATACTGTCGTAGTCCATGGTCTCTGTTGGAGACCCTGAACAAATAAGCCTTTTTCCGTTCTTCAAGCCTTTACTTCTTGAAGTGGAGTTGATTCAGAAGTTGCCTTGGCCTTTTTTGCTTCAACTTGGCGAGCGAGGAATGAAACGACATCGAGAATTTCAATGTCTTCGTAGCGCTCATCGCCTTCAAACTTGAGGCACTCAAAGTGCGAGACACACTTTGGACAGGAGGTAAGCATTGTATCTGCTCCAGTCGAACGGATTTCTTCCATACGAGTGACACGGAGCGAACGAGCATTTTCGTTACAAGACATCATGCTTGAGACACCACAACACAATGCATCTTCTGCATGGTGTTCCATCTCGACAATCTCGACGCCTTCTACGCCAGCAATGAGTTGTCGTGGCTCTTCATAGATACCCATTTGACGTCCAAGTCGGCAAGGGTCGTGATAGGTGACGGTTGTCTCTTCTTCGGCTTTGAGGTTCATGTCAAATCCATTTTCAATCAAGAATTCGGTTGTGTGCATGACCTTAACGCCTTCAAGTTCGTAATCACGAGCAAAGGTTCGGAAACATTCAGCACAGGAAGAGACCAAAGTGTCAATTCCTGATTGTTCAATTTTCTTTTGATTGTAAGCCTTAAGTTTCTCAAACACTTCATCGAGACCTTGCCACTTTTGATCGTGACCACAGCACTTCAAGAAGTCTCTTCCGAGATAAGATACATCCATTTCCATCTCATCAAACAAAGTGAATGCAGAGGTGGTTGCATCACCAAGGTTCATTTCTCCTTCATTGACGTGAGAGAAGACCATCTCTTGGTCAAGGTAGTCAACACACCCTGGATAATACCCAATGTTCGAGGTCAGCGGGTAATCTTCAACGGTAATGAAGTCCTCATTCGCAGCTTCTTCTGCTTCTGCAGCGAGAACAGCCTGTAAGACTGTGTGTGCGATTTCTGCTTGAGGCCCGCCTACAATGAGCGAACGACGAATGTCGACATACGAATCGTAGTCGACCAGTTGAGGGCAAGCGTTGGTACACGCCGTACACGTGAGACATGAATACAACGGAACGCCATCGTCTTCATTGTTCCATGAGTTGTAAATGATGTTGAGTTTGTCTCCACCATTGAACAAACGAACAGGACAAGCATCGTCACAAAGGTCGCATCCGTAACACTTGTTCATTTCAAACTCATATCCTCGGCCCATCGAGCGTAGCAGAATGAAGACCATTGCTCCAAACGTCAAACAAGGGATGAACATTGCATAGGTGAGTTTTGCATCAAGTGCCTTTGGATTTGTGTGGTATGTAGGATTCTCAATTGCTGCGAATTGACTTCCACCCAAGGCCATATCTTCTGCGCTCGAAAGGTTCACAGTTGTTCCAGCAAGACTCGCCGGTGCATCAGCGTTCCAAACCAAGAGTGGCTGGAAAGAGGCGATTCCGAAAGCGGTTTCAGTCTGAATACTGTTGTTGAGTGCAAGAGCACCGCTGACGGTAACCGAATAGGTGTAGTCATAGGTTCCAACAGGTAACTCGACAGTTGCGCCTGCACAGTTGTCGAATGAAGAAACGATTGCACCATTACTGTTCGTAACAGTGAGTGTCGTCGATACCATGCTTGCTGTAGCGATGTCGTTAATCTTACGTTCAGAAGAACGATATTCACAGCTGAGGTCAGTTGTTATCGTCTCGATGGATTCATGGTGTCCATCAGGGAACAGAGAAAGATCTTCGGTAATTGTGAAGGAGCCAGTAGCATCCCATCCTTCTCCACCGTTAAAGGTCGTTGTGGCTGCTGCAGCATTGATTCCATTTGCAGCATCTTGATGGCCATTGGCATCATTGAAATCAGTTATGATATACCGAGCGGGTTGGTAAATCACCCAATCCAGCCACGCCGTTGTTGGAACCGTTTCCGATTCCGTCCATCCTCTATCATCGGTGAACTCATTGGTGGCATGAACGTGAACATCTGTTGGTTGTGTACGCATGGCTTCCAATTCAGGATAGAAATCATGGGTCAAACCTTTGATAGTAAGCAATCCGCCTTGGTCCCAAAATCCATCATCATACGTATCCCATGTTGCCACGGTTCCAGCAGTTGAAATCAAAAGAGTTCCAACGAGGATTTGCTTTGCATGACTTGGCTTGAAACCAGCACCCCAGGCTTTGACCATGAGTCCGCGAGCAAGGAAATAGATACATATCCAGGCAAGAACACCAGTCATTACCCACGGGATAGAGTTGAAAGCATCTGCAACCCAAGGTTCTCGAGTACCACATAACAAGTCTCCATGGCTATCCAGTTTACAATAATCTGAACGGTTTTTCGCATAGAGTTCAAGGAAAATATTGATTGAAAAGACGGAAATAAACCAAATGTGAGCTAAGTAAACTGCACCTGCAGTTGCAAACCAAGGGTCTTCAACAGGTCGCTTTTCACGTCCACCAAGGAATGGAGGGAGTGCGAGAATACTTACTGGAATACCTGTGAGTGCTGCGCCCCACCATGCTGCGTTCCAAGGGAACACAGGTTGGCCGACGATTTCACCAATGAAACCGGTTGGAACGGTGAATTGAGGGAGATATTCGCCCCAGCGCAGGTAACCATACGAGAACAATACATACCAGTCAGGGAAAACGAACCCAGCCTGAGCATAAGGGTCAGCAGCACTGTGGAGT
>NHFA02000051.1 GCA_002170315.2 Euryarchaeota archaeon TMED99 | reverse complement strand
GCCATGCATGTGGTTCTTCACAGATACATGGACAAGGTCATCATGTGTTGATTCAAACTCGTGAAAGTAACGTCGAGCAGTTAACGCATAAGTGCCAGGGAATGTAAGTCCTGCCAAACGTTCCCATTCAGTGTCACCAGAAACTCCAAGCCAGTATCGCTTCCTTTCGGCTGATAAATCATTCATTTTTTCAATTCCACCGGCAACGACGATATCTGCCTGTCCGCTTTTGATTGTCATCCATGCATCTCGAAGGGCGAAACCAGACGATGCACATGCATTTTCGACCCGTCGTACACTTACACCGTCCATGCCAGAATGTTCGGTTAAGAGAGCTGCTGTATTGCCTAATTGTGATCCACCAAAAGCAATACTACCGATGAACGCCTCATCCACCATACTCGGCAAGCAATCGTTATCAACACTGGAAAAAGCCTTCTCGATAGCCTCTGACCACATGCCTTTGAGGCCTAATGGATGGTTGCCAAATTTTGTTTGACCAGCACCGACCATTGCAACATCGACCATGACGTTGCGAGTTCAAACTAGCATTTGATTGAGTCGGTTCAATCACCCGCAGGGTTCATGAATGAAAGGCGATAGGCCGTAACTATGCTGCGCCAATGTAAGAAGCACGGACACTTTAGTGGTACAAACTGCCCTGTCTGTAACGAAGAAGGAAAATTCATCATGAGCGACCGTGAAGCAAACTCACTTGGTCGAATGCTCGCCTTAGTTTTGCGACATGCACCAGAAAAGTTCAATGTAGAAATGGACATCAATGGCTGGGTTAACAGCAGAGAACTCTCCGAATCAATTTCCAAGCAACGCCGACACTACCACTGGCTAAGAGGCTGGCATTTTTCCGCAATCGCAAATTCTGATGATAAAGGAAGATATCAGGTTGAAGGAGAAATGATTCGTGCAACATACGGACATTCAATTGAACTTGAACTGGACTTACCAACTGACCAAATCCCTGAAGCATTGTATTGGCCTTGTGAAGAAGAGCAAGTCGAGACCATCAAAGAACTCGGAATCACGACCGGAGACAGAAAGCACATTCACCTCTCCCGAAGCATCTCGAATGCTATGGAGGCAGGATACAAAGGCTCTTCTCAAATCAACCGGCCAGCAAT
Source organism: Euryarchaeota archaeon TMED99 (assembly GCA_002170315.2). GTDB lineage: Archaea > Thermoplasmatota > Poseidoniia > Poseidoniales > Poseidoniaceae > MGIIa-L1. The sequence continues at coordinate 75,814 of NHFA02000051.1, read as the reverse complement.
TCTTGAAGTCGATACGGTTCGAGCAATTGCAGACGGACACATCATCTATCGTGCTGGTAAAACAGTTTTCTTGGTAGATGAAATGCCAGGCGAATATCTCTATCGCATTGAAGCAGATGACCCAATGGTTTTGGAAATNATTGCTCAGTGGGAACTTGAAGAGCAAGAAGAAGAGTGATTAACGCTTTGCTCCACACGAAGGGCAGAAATCCAGATCATCTTCAAGGCGAGCTCCGCATTCCTTACAGTGTGCACTGCTGATAGTCAACGTATCGAGTTTAGAAACATGCTGTGGAGCATCATCACGAGATGTTGGGAGAACGATGTGAAGAGGGTCAATTCCTTTTTCCTTGAGTTCACGGAAACGGTTCCCAAAAATGATGGCTTCTTGAATAGCAGATTCAATCTGCAGTTGTCGTGATTCACGTTCAATTCGGTCAGTTATTTCTTCCGATTCTTCGAGAACTGCTTGGAGATGACGCATGAAGTCACTCAATGATGGGCCATCGGACATACCTCTTGGTTGACGCGGTGGGTCATCAATGCTTGGTGGAAAATCTGTGATTTGAATGAAAATCAAGGGTCATCCTCATGAGCCATTCGCCCTTGGTCGAAACATGCGTGAGCGTGTTGTCATCAAATGGGGTGGCGGGCTTATTACTGAGAAATCTTCACTCTGCACTCCTGATTTAGAGATNTTAGAACAACTTGCTCAAACAATTGTCGATTGTCAAAAGAATGGCATTGATGTCATATTGGTGCACGGTGCTGGCTCATTTGGCCATCTGCGTGCAAAACATTGGCGACTCAATGAAGGATCACTGCCCAATGCTCAATTTAGCAGAGATGAGAAGTGTAGAACACAAAGAGAAGCTGTTGAGACCGTTCGTCAAGAGATGTTCGAACTGAATGCACATGTATGTCACGCACTTGAGCAGAAAAACCTCACGCCAGTCATTCACCCACCACATCGTTGGGCTCAAAATACAGGTCCCACATTTTCAGGTAGCCTTCATCGATTCGATGAACAAAATGAGGGTCAAGTACATGTGACCTTTGGTGATGTGGTTGATGTCGAGGGAGATGCAGAGTTTGGAATTCTTTCTGGTGATGACCTTGTTGTTCGTTTAGCAGTAGAATTGCGCGCAGTCCAGCGATTGGTCTTNGCAATCAAAGGTGTTGATGGAATTTTACGAGTNCCGCCTGAACAAGCCGACGACAGTGACCTGATCGAAAATTGGTATCCTGCNATCGAATTTGAGGGNACGCATCAATCACANATTGATGTAACTGGAGGCATCGGACTCAAAGCAGCACGAGGTGCACTGGTTGCATCTCATGGAATTGAAGTCACCATGGTGAACGGAGCCAAAACCGACCGTGTTCTCAATGCGATGCTCGGAAATCCAGTTCGAGGCACGAGAGTGAGCGATAAACAGTAAACTGCGGGCTATATTTCTTCATGCGAGAAGTAATTCCATCAACGAATAGTAGAGAACTCTTCATGTAGCGAGCGCGAATCCATTGAAGCGGGGGTTCACATGGCAGGCTACGAAATATCGGAGGTTCCAACCATTGAACTGTCTGATTCCGAACAAGATTTGCTTGCAGACCTCGGTGCGGATTCGATGCAATCACAATTGATGGCTGAAGCAATTATCAAGGTTAGTGAAAGTGACGAAGTCATTGGCCCNGTTTCTAAAATTTCTGCTCACAGAGATGCTGGTNGTTTTCATCGAGCATTCAGTGTNCTCTTGTTTGATGAACAGAACCGTTTACTTCTACAGCGAAGAGCCGATGACAAAGTTACATTTCCCGGTGTTTGGGCAAACTCATGTTGTTCTCATCCACTTCACTCTGAAGGTGAACTTATCGAAGAAGGTGCGCTCGGCGTTAAAAATGCAGCAATACGGAAGATGGAGCAAGAACTGGGAATTTCACCCACTTCTCTTTCCACAGATGATTTTCATTTCATGACAAAAATGCGCTACTCAGCACGTATGAATGAAACTTGGATTGAAAGAGAAGTTGATCACATTTTAGTTGCGAAAGTTNATGTCGAAATCAATCCAAATCCGAATGAAGTCTCAGAAGTCGCATGGGTCACCTTTGAGGAACTTGAAGAAATGCTGATTGAACAAGACCCGAAAAACGGTTTCATTGCTCCATGGTTCAGATGCATTGCAGCGCTCATCATGACCAAAGAATGGTGGGATGCTGCTGGAGACAGTGCGGCACTAGCCGAACTTGCTGACGAGAAAATCCATGATATGGGCGATGTCACACATATGCTNCCTGATGCTGAAGGAGCTGGACTGAATGTATCTGTTCTTGAAGTGAAGTCACTGGTTGAGCAAAGAATCATGAACAGTCTCATGGCTTCCCGTCACGAACGATTAGCAGCTGCTATGACTCACCTTATTCACGGTGGAGGTAAACGCCTTCGTGCGACATTGCCTTGGCTTGTTGGTAAAGCGGTCGGAGATACACATTCTGGAATGCTCGATGTAGGTGCTGCAATAGAAACTGTTCACAATTTCACACTGGTACATGATGATATCATGGATGATGATGATGTGCGAAGAGGAAGAAATGCAGTCCACATTGAATTCGACTTACCAACTGCAATTAATGCAGGAGATGCAATGCTTGCCATCGCTTTCGAGAGTCTCGTTCAAGCAGAAGGATTGGAAGATAAGGATGTAGCACCACTCGTTAATCGAATTGCTTGGATGGTCCGAAGAGTGAGTGAAGGACAACAAATGGATATCGAATTCGAAGATGAATTAGCCGTTTCTGAAGAAGATTATATCGAAATGATNGAAGGGAAAACCGCAGTAATGTTCCTCACATGTGCTGAAATTGGCGCACGTATGGCTGGCGCTGATCAAGACACAATCGATTGTATGGCTGAATGGGGCCTTGCTGTCGGCCTTTGTTTCCAATTGATGGACGATTTAATCGATGTTCTTTCAGATTCAGACGTTCTTGGAAAGCCTGCAGGTTCTGATGTTGCGCAAGGAAAGCGAACACTGATGGTAATTCATGCCCTCGCTCAACCAGATTCAAGTGATAAAGCAACTCTACTTGCGGCATTGGGTAAAGGAGAGGAGGCAGATGCCGAGTCTATCCAAAAGGCATTGGTTGCTCTCGGCAATTTGGGATCGATTGATTATGCTCGAAAAAGAGCGGTTGAATACCACGCAAAAGCGCATGCCTGTCTCGATAGAATCCCGCAAAGTCCGGCAATGCGTGCGTTGCGTGAACTTACTGATTTCCAACTGAAGAGAATCAGTTAATTGTCACCTTTTCATTGGTAAGAAGTTCACCTTCTTGGATTACTTTCGCATACCAACGTGCCGATGAAGGATGTTTTTTTATCGATATACGTGAAAAATTGCCATTGGAAAAGGATTCCTTGATTGTTCGACATGGTGGTGCATCAGATGTCACCTCCAATTTGACATTCTTGAAATGAAATTGAGTACCAATCTGGACCAAACTCCAATCAATTCCTTGAATTAAGACATTTTCACCTACTGAACCTGGAAAGATTGGATGACCTTCATTGGTAAGTGCTGTGAGTACTTCAGCACTAAAGAGACATACAGCGCGTTGAGGACCGCCATGATGTTTCAAATCATTCTGCTTATCGCCAATGCAACCACTTTCATGAACACGTAACGTCGTCACTTCGGGTTTGGGAACCCCGCCTTTGGGAGCTGCAAATAGGCCCGCAATCGAGCCATCCATGCATCTCACTCTGCGTAGTAAGATTCTGGGTAAGGTTCTGGCTTGAGACCCTTACGAGTTCGTATTTGGCCAACGACCTTGTCAAACAACTGAGGAGGCAACATTTCGAAGCCGAGATTCTCTGTATTCCAGACTGCTCGTCCTTGAGATGCAGCACGAATGTCGTTTGAAAAACCGAATGTTTCAGCAATTGGTAGAACGCCGACAACGGTCGTGACTTCTCCTTCAGATGGCATGTCTTCAATAATTCCACGTCGGTTGGTAACTTCACGTGTGACTTGACCAAGCCAATCATTTGGAACAGAAACGAAAGCCTTCTGCATAGGTTCGAGGAGAACTGTTCGAGCTCTCATCATTGCACCCTTGATACCGTTACGAACTGCAGGAATGGTTTGTGCAGGCCCACGGTGGATAGCGTCTTCGTGAAGTTTTGCATCAACCAATCGGACAAACATACCTTGGACAGGTTCATCAGCAATTGGACCCTTCGAACAGACTCCATTGAAAGCCTCAATAATCAATTCACGTGTTTCGTGAAGACCTTGAATACCCTTCGTATCATTGACAAGAACGTTGGATCCGTTGATTGCGTAAATCTTACGCATCAAATCTTTGTCCATACCAAGTTCACCGAATTTTCGTCCAGTTTCCTTAGCATCATTCGGTCGTATTGTTCCTGAACCAAGGTCACCAGCACGCAGTGCTGCGACAACTTCAGGAGAAAGGGCTTCTATTTCAAAGAAGAAACGGTTGTGACGGTTTGGAGATTTACCTTCAAACGCATTTCCACGGTTACTGCCTTGAATACCTTCACGGTAAACGACAATAGGTGGACTGACACTGACTTTGATGTTCTGTTCTTCTTCAATTCGGTAGACTGTGATTTCCAAGTGCAACTCTCCCATACCTGCAAGCAGAGCTTCACCGGTTTCTTGGTTCGTTGTGACTTGAAGAGATGCGTCAGCCTTTGCAAGAGAACGTAGAGCATCGATGAACTTTGGTAGGTCTTTCATGCTCTTTGGCTCAACTGCAACAGTGACCACAGGGTCAGAGTAGTGGCGAATCGCTTCGAAGGGTGTGAAATCCTTGTCTCGAGAAAGTGTAACACCAGCTGCCGCAGAGCGAATACCTGTGAGAGCAGCAATGTTTCCTGCAACGACCTTTGGAACGGTAATTCGGTCACCGCCGACCATCATACTCACTTGTTGGACACGTTCTGGCTTAGCAGCACCGATAGCAAACACAGACTCTCCTTGAGAAATAGCACCCGAATAAATCCGTCCGACAGCGACTTCACCTGCATGAGGGTCCATCCAAATCTTTGTAATCATCATTGCCAGTTCGGCTTCAGGATCGCAACTGATCATTGCTTTTCCAATCTCGGAATCAAGGTCACCGGTCCAGATGTTCGGAATACGGTAAGGTTGGGCTTCAACTGGGCCTGGAAGTTTCGTAACTGCCATGTCGAGAAGAACTTCATGAACTGGAGCCTTGGTAGCCAAGGTTTTCTGGTCTTCATTGTTACAGTATTCGAAAATATCAGTCATCGAAACACCGGACTTTTGCATGTAAGGAATAGTAATTCCCCAGTTGTGGTATGCACTACCGAATGCAACTGTTCCGTCCATTACACTGACTTGCCAACTTTTCTTGAACTCTTCAGGAGCAAACTGAGCGATAAGTCGGTTTACCTTTTTGATGGTTTCAGTGAATCGAGCCATCATATCTTCAGGAGTGACTTGCAATTCGTTAATCAGTCGGTCGACTTTGTTGATGAAAAGAACAGGCTTTACTTTTTCTTTGAGAGCTTGCCGAACAACGGTTTCAGTTTGCGGCATTGGACCTTCGACTGCACAAGCAAGAATGAAACATCCATCAACAGCTCGCATAGCACGAGTAACGTCTCCACCGAAGTCAACGTGACCTGGTGTATCGATGAGGTTGATGAGGTAATCAGTTCCGTCTACAGCGTGAACCATTGAAGCAGATGCAGCGTTAATTGTAATACCACGAGCGGATTCTTGCTCATCGAAATCCAAAACTCGTGCAGCACCAGCCAGATCACTGGACATCATTCCAGCACCTGCGATGAGGTTGTCAGAAAGTGTTGTCTTTCCGTGGTCAATGTGTGCAGCAATACATAAATTACGAATTTGAGGTAAAATATGCATGACTTCTGTTGCTTTGTTAATGTTATCTTCCTTTCGGCCCATGGAATCACCCGTGACTTCTCGTCAATATCGGCCACCGGAAAGGGGTTCTTAAGTGACTCGCAACGAACATCCGGTTGGTAGTGACAGTAAGCGAAAAAAGGCTTCCGCAAACACCTGTTCGCCGTGTGGAATTCGCACGAAGTATGCTTCAACGAGCAGAGGATGCAATACGTTCCAATTCTTCCTTCTTTGCAACTGCAAAAGAGGTCGCATCATCAGCAGATGCTTTGGAGATCTCATTGATGACACAGTTGGTCAAAGTTCGCTTTGACTTGTGTGTGCCTTGTTGAGCGCCCTTAGCAAGATTGCGAAGAGCAACATCGAGACGACGAGATGGTGATGAATCAACTGCTTTAGGCTGAGATACCGCACCGAATTTGATTCGAGTAATCTCTTCCATAGGTGCAGCGTTGCAAATTGCATTAACGAAAATTTGCAATGGGTTTTCACCAGTTTTTTCTGCGATTGAATCCAGAGCTGCTTCAAATGCCTTCATTGCTCCTTGCTTCTTACCGGTATATGGCCCAGTACGCATGAGTTTGTTGATATAACGTTCAACAACGGACAACTTGGCTTTTCCAAACCAAGCATTTGCGTGACGTCCACCGGTGTGCGGAACGCCCACAGTTGTGAGGTTGATGTAAGGAGCAAGTCCAGGGTCTTTGCAAGTAATAGCAGATGCATCCCACTTACCAAAAACCAGAGTTCCGATTCCAGCAATAGGGCGGACGTCTTCAACGACGACTTCTTCTTGTTCTTCTTCAACTACCATTTCTGAATCGGACATATTTTCACACCTCAGCGGATTGGCTTTTCTTTTCGGCCACGAACCATTTCATTCAATGAAACGCCGTTGACTTGGATCACCTTGTAACGGACACCGGGGATATCTCCGTATGAACGACCCATGCGTCCACCGATACCCTCGACCATTACTTCATCGTGTTCATCGATGAAGTTGATTGCACCATCGCCAGGAGCGAATGCTGTGAGTTTGTTACCGTTTTTAATGAGTGAAATCTTCACTGCTTTACGAATACCGGAATTGGGTTGTTTTGCCTCAATACCGACTTTTTCAATCACGATACCTTTCGCCTGCGTAGAGCCCGCAAGAGGGTCGTGCTTTGCTCGTGACTTGAGCATACGCTTCTTGTATCGGCGGTCTGACCAGCGAAACTTTTGACGGTCCTTTGCCATTTTAGCACCTGCGAAGAGTCCTCTACCCATCATAATCACCGCATTGAAGCACTCTGCCGACTTGAATCCCCTATTTAAAACGACCCTCAAAGCCTGCGTAGATAGGTCAGACAAATATACTGAATATGTTGGAAATCTTTCAAACATAAACCGGTAAAATCCGCTGATTTAGAACAATTACAGCATGTGGCTTAAACAAGGTTCAAGCGATGAGTTCATTTCGCAGTAACATGGCCTTTCGCGACCACCTCGGTGCAGCAACCGAAGAATCCAACCCTGTAAGCCTCATCCATGGTATGTGGGAGCACTCCCGAGCAAGTCATCATGACCTCACTTTATTCACCGATATACCCGAAAGTCCAGGACATCGTGCTGCCATCAATATCTTGACGCGGGAACGATTGTGCGAGGCTATTGGAATTACCCCCGAGGAATATATCGACACATTAGGTTGGGCAATGAATAATCCAAGTGAACCCGTCATAGTCGATGCATCCGAAGCAGAATGTTTTGAAAATTTACAGGAAAATGTTGACATCACAAAACTCCCTATACCGCACCATTGGCCACAAGACCGTGGACGTTATTCTTCCGCAAGTGTCATTATCGCTGAAGATAATGGTATCAGAAACATGTCATTTCACCGTCAGTTTGTTCGAGACCCCAACCATCTGGTGGTTCGCTTGGTACCTCGGCACCTGCGAACGATGACTATGAATGCTCGGAAAGAAGGTCGAGAAGTCGATATTGCAATTGTCAACGCCCCAGACCCTGTGGTCTTACTCGCTGCGGCTATGTCATTTGATGACAACATCGACGAGTTGACAATTGCCGCTGCTCTTCACGAGAAATTGTATGGAAAACCATTGCGACTCACACGAATGCCAAATGGAGTTCTTGCTCCAGCAGATGCTGAATACGTGTTATGGGGACGCATCACCAACGAAGATGACGATGAAGGACCCTATGTTGACATCACTGGAACAGTCGATGATGTTCGTCAAGAGCCAGTGATCGAAATAGACGGTGTTATCCACAGAGATAATCCAATTTTTCACGCACTCATTCCAGGTGAGGCGGAACACAAGACCTTGATGGGTTTGCCTCGAGCTCCAACCATTAAGGCAGCAGTGAGTGAAGTCTGCGAGTGCCTTGATGTTCACATGACTGAAGGTGGTTGCGGATGGTTGGCTGCCGTAATTAAAATTAGAAAGAACAATGCTGAAGACCCGCTGCGTGCCATTGAGGCTGCTCTAGCAGGTCATCGAAGTATGAAAATGGTCACAGTTGTTGATGAAGATATCGACATTGCCGACCCTGTTCGTGTTGAATGGGCAATGGTCACACGTTGGCAACCAGACAAAGATACAATCATTCTTTCGAATCAAAAGGGAAGTTCACTCGACCCGTCTCGTGATGGTGATGGGCTCACGGCGAAGGTTGGTTTTGATGCAACTTTACCATGGGGCGTTGACCATGATGGCTTCATGTCAGTACAGTGAACAATATAGCGAAGAAGTTGAATGCAGAGAGATGGTGTGCGGGTCATGGCTGGTGAGAGTGCAGACCTATTGCAACATCCTCGTCGCAATTTAGGAAACCGTTATCGCACTCAAGCTCAAAAATTTGTTCGACTTGCCTCCAAAGACCCCGAGCGGTTTGAAGACAACTTGGCATGGGCAGAACAAAATGCACGACAAGCACTTCTTCACGACTTTACTGATGAGCGAAACTGGCGCTGTTTAGCAGATATCAAAGTCGTCAATGGTGACGGCTTGGGCCTTTGTGCAGTCCTTGAAGATATCTTCATTGTATTGGGGCGTGATGCTGATCAGGTTGAACAACTGAAAGACATTGATTTCCTGATGGTCGGGCTTGAATTGCTTGAAGCAGCATTCGCTCGAGACCCTCTCGACCCCGACATGTGGTGGTCGAGATTTTCAGATTCACAATCAAGAGAAAAAGAACTTGAGGATTTTGCTGAACGTTGCAGGCGCTTAGATTTCAGCGATCAGCGAGCCAACATCGTCTATGGTCGAAGATTGGAACGATTACGTACAGGAGGGCATGAAGATTTGTTCATTGAACTCTCTCGCCATCTCCTCGCTCATCGTCCGAACAATCACGAGCTTTGGATGGAATTGGGCAGACTCTATGAGCGTAGAGAGGAGATGGACGAAGCATGGTCATGTTACGATCACGTTCAGCAATTGCAACCTCACCAAACTCCTCGTGACATGTTTTTGCAACGAATTACTGGGCGCATGATGGGTGAAGAAGAAAAACCATGGACCGCTCCAAATATCGAAAAGCGTTCTCAATTTTTAGAACAAATGCTCCAACTTTCTCAACGAATCTCTTCTGTTGAAGAACATAAAGAAGAGGCAACTGAACAAACAGAAGAAATTTCAGTCCACCCTGACCTCATTCGATTGGAATCCCTGATGGCCGCAGGCGATGCCTCTGAGGCTTTCTTTTTGGCAAGAAGGCTCGTCTCTCAAGGAGAAGAATGGGCTGAAGATTGGGTTCAGAAGGCTAAAGCAAACTTCTAGGTGTTCTGATGAAGGAAAATCAAACACCCATTTTTGTTCTGGCATGGGTTACGCTTGAAGGAGAACGAGACAAACTTGGACATGGAGGTAAAGTTGTCTTTGTCGAACATCCTGAAAGAGGATGGGAAATTCCAGGTGGCCACCTTGAAGAAGGCGAAACTCCCGACAAAGCCTTACTTCGTGAACTCAAAGAGGAAACCGGCCTTGAAGGAATTATTCTACATTGGAATAAGGAGTATTATCCTAAAGGTTGGGTTGCTCATGTTGTGACCCATCCAACCGAATCTCAAGAGTGGAATGTCAATGACGACAATGTTCGAATGGTAAAATGGTGGGATGAAATACCTCCATTGCGTGAATGGACAAGGGAAGAGTTTACTGATTTGACTGAATGGTGCTCTTCTCTATAGATTAAATCATCGTTAATGTGGCTAATCGAACATTCCACAAGGCTTTCAATTCTTCATCATCAATACAACTTTGCACAATGGCGACAAGCATCGGATCTTCAATATCATCAGGGTTTTGAATCAGTGAAGTAAACCGTTCCATCTTACCTATACGATGTGCGATGCTGACCATTGCACGCAAATCAGGACGGTCTTCGCCGGAATTTTGCTCTGGAAGGTGAGAACAACACCATTCAAAGACATCGTCGATATCATCTGGATGAACTTTGAGTTCTCGAAGTTCCTCTCCTGCATCCCTCGGCTTTGCATTCTCCACTTGGATGTGCATCTTTTCAGCAGAACTATCCGTCGAATCACTCGCAAAATCCAAGAAGAGCGCTCCACCTTCAATTGCCATACCGATTTGATTTGCTTTCATAGCAAAAGCATGTGCATTCCAAGCGTGCCTCACTGAATCAAAACTATGACCAAGTGCGGCACTTATGCGACTTGCACCAAGGCGTGATAATGCAACTGTTTCATCTGCGTGTTCTCCATTACGAGGTATCTCGGAATAAACGGTGAGCGCCATGAGTGGTTCACCACATGCAGTATGAAGTGCTGCCTTGTTGATGAGTGAAAGATCATGGTCTCGACTTGCAAGGGCGACCGATTTCAGTCGGGTTTCCGCCCATGTCAAATCTTCTTTAGCAGCCTCGATATCACCAAGTTCATACTTGGCCAATCCAAGTTCCATACGTAGACGTCCTTCTAAAGCCAAATCACGCGTATCAGGGTGACGTGCAATGTCAAGTGCCTCCTCAATGGCTTGCTGAAGACGTGTATCACCCAACATTCGACGACGGACAAGAGACAATGTCGCCTGTTCTGCCGGAGTCAATACAGTGTCGATAAGGGCAAGGAGTTCTGCAGCATCCAAAAACAGAGCAGCTTCTGCCAGAGGTAACCAAGTTGACCAATTCATCTCTTTGCGCCACTCTTCCAATGTTCCAAGATCGACTGGCCCTTGTTCCCGCCAACGAGAAATGAAGTAACCAGGTGCATGTGGTACATCGATTTCTGACATCAATCATCACTCCTTTTTATCGTGGCAACAAGTGCAATAAATGAAGATTCTGCAGCGATTCTATCCACTTTACCACTCCATCCAGCAGCACCATCATGACCACCGCCTTCTCCACCTATTTGTTGTGCAACACCAGCCATAATTTCTCCGAGATGAATTCCTTTCTGTGTCGTTTGACGAGAGGCACGAGCAGTTAACCTGGTTTGCCCATCTCGAAAACGGCTCACCAAAGCAATTTCCGCACCTGTTCCAATCAGCAGTCCGGCTAAGCGCCCTTCGAGGGTTCCTGAATGCGTATGCACAATATTCCAAGAGCCAGATTCAAGAGAAGTTGCACGGCCAAGGCCTCGGAGTAAACTCCCTCGCTCACTGGGTGTCGTTGTTTCAGATTCAACAAATTCAACGAATGAGGCATAATCTAAATCATCCCCTGTCAAAACATCTACTGCTGTTTGAAATGCGCCTTTGTCGGCATGACGAAACCTCCCCGTATCGGTAAGAAGCCCAGCAAGAAGCATTTTTCGGACCACAAGTGAACGTGATAGAGGAGAATATGCATTGAGATAAGAATCGACAATTTGGGTTGTCGCCCTTACATCCCATTGAAGAAGGAGGTCGCCTTCATTCAAGTTCCAATCGCATGTTGAATGATGGTCAAGAATGCACACAGGAACATTCGGTGGTAAATCAATACCAACTTGTCCTGCTGCTGCTGCATCGACGACGATGATTCCACCAATGGATTGAGGCCATACAGTTTGATGCTCAGACAGTTTACGAAACGGTGCTTGAAGGGATTCGACCATCCTTTTCGCAGTCCTGCCGAGATGCAAGCCACACGCCATCATGTTTGAGTGAACTGCTGAAAGGGCCACTGCTGACCCAATGGTGTCCATGTCTCCGTTTTTCCCGGTAACGACAGGAACTGCTCCTTTGGAACATGCTTCAGTTAACCAATTATGGAACGATTCGAGTTCTGATAATTGAGCGTCATTGAGATTCATGCGTTTTCAGTCCCCGCGAGCATTTGTTTCAATTGATTGTACGTTGCAAGCAGTTCTGCTTCACGTTCAGTAAAGCGTTCAAGGTGTCCTTTCAAGGCAACAAGAGTTTCTTCAAGTTCTTTTATCAAATGAGGACGGTCAGAAACTTCGACTAAGACTCCACCCATCTGTTGATGCAAGGCAAGGTCATCAGGCTGTTTCTTGACACTTTCAATTGTCGCTTCTAATTCAACAACTTGTGCTCGAAGATTGGCGACTTGTTGGCGTGCAGACTGAACTTCATTGACGACGACTTGGAGTTGTTCGAGGTTATCCATGTTCTCACCTGTTTGTCTCAATCGGTTTTGGTTGATGAACCCTCGGACTTGCCAGAGAGTGATGAAAGAAGAGAATCTACAGCAATTATGCCACGCATTCGAGTGTTCCACATTGCACGCAAATCTTTTGATTTATGCTCATGAAGATGAAAAACAAAATTCTCTCTCGAAGCTGACCAGTGAATTTCTTCATCCGTTGCCAATGCGTCAGCCAACGCTTTGGTGTCAGCAGGACTGTTCGACTGAACGGAAAGAGAAAGTGACCAACTGGTCGTCATGGAAGCACACTCCTCTGAGTGCAATCACTCTTCTTCAGAAATTTCGCCAGCAGCAAGAGCACGCTCGTAATCAAGCGCAGCTTGTTGTGCGATGAACGCCATATCTGCAGTCGTTGCACCTTCAACAGATCGTCGTAGAATACGACTGTTGGTGTCAGATGCTCGAGTAAACGGCTCCCATGCGCCACCAGCAAAGGTGTGGTCACATTTTGCACAATGCCAAATTCCAACAGAAACTCTGCGGACTTTGCGATATTGACAAACTGGGCATGTGTATTTTGCAGTCTTTTTTGCTAATGCAGCACCAGCGTTTCGACGAACGGAGACACCATATCGGGCTCCAAATCGTGCTGTTGCACCTGCTTTTTGTGTTCGCTTTGCCAATCAGTTCCCCTCCTGGGTTGCTACGAGTTTACGAAGTTCGGAACATCGTTGATGCGCCACCTCGAATATCTCTGCAAATTCCGCCGGCGTGAACACCCCTCTTAACCCCTTTTGTAGGGAGTGGAGGTGACCTTCATCACCAAGAGTGATATGAATTCGCTCATCGCCACCGAGTTCTTCCTCTTCTGATGGGTCGAAAACATATCGTCCACCAACTCGAGTGAATGAAGCCATGATAGGTGTTCCGTTCACTTTCAGAGTGTAATCTTCTCCTACGTCAAAGCGTTCAGCAGGAACAACAGCAGTTCGTAGAGCAGCAATTGCTGCGAGGCCGCATGCATCAAACACGTTACCGCCATCCGAGAGAACATGAATATCAATCATGACTCCCCAAACTTTCTCTCCAGGAACAATGCACAGGCTTTCCATGTCAATACATCCGGATTCACGAATTCCTCGGTCGACAACACGGCCAAGTTCGATGGATTGTGGAGATGGTGGTCCAGGCTCATATTTGCGATGGGCAACTGGTCGCAATTCTGCGCCACACATCAAAGATCCTTGAGATGGTCGGTCAGGCCAAGGTGTGCGAATTTCGAATTTCACACCTGCATAAACAATAGTTTTCCCCATGACAACTTTTGCTGAACCTTCAGCGTTGTAGAGGCAATCAATCTCCAAGTCCACCTCACGTCCATCCCAACGGCCACGGCCATCGAGTCGCAGGTCGTCTTCAGCGAGACGGGCGAGTTCTTGGCGAAGAAGTGTAGGTACGAGTTCGACCATCAGTTCTCACCTCCTTCGTATCGGCGCTTGAGAGCATCAACCATGATTTCATGGATTTCAGCTGCTGCTTTGAAATTGTATTCCATTGCCAAATTGTATTCATCTGGCGAGAGGTCTCCATCCATTTGCAAAAATGCAATTTCTCCAGTATTTGGCAAAATACCAACTGGCAAGTCTGCTTGTCCATAATTGTCTTCGGCTTTATCCAAATCAAGAACGACAATGTCTTCGACTTTTCCGGAGGCAACACCGACCAGAAGGTCACGCATTGGGATTCCAGCATCAGCCAGAGCAACCGAAGCAGCGGTAATTCCAGCGCAACGTGTTCCAGCCTCTGCAGCGAGAATTTCGATTTCAACTCGAATCTTGGAGCGAGGGTAACGTTCAACCAGAACAACGGACTCTAGAGCCTCAGCGGTTACCTTCGAAATCTCTCGAGAACGGCGGTTAAAACCAGGTCGAATACGATCACTTGTAGAGAATGGTGCCATGTTGTATCGGACATCGATAACAGCACGGTCTTGGCGTTGAATCTTACGTGGATGTGCCTCCATAGGCCCATACACAGCAGCAACTGCAACATTCAATCCATGCGTCACCATTGCTGAGCCATCTGCAGCAGGAAGAATACCCGCCTCAATAGTCACTGGTCGCATTTCGTCAAGCTTGCGTCCATCCAGTCGTAGACCGTCGTCGCGTAATAATTTCACATCACCGTATCCGCCCATTAAGCATCACCATTTTTTGGAGCATTGTTTTCAAGAGCAGAGAGTTCTGCTTCGAATGATTTTTTGTGTCCAGAAGTGTGGACTAAGTCGATTGCTTGGCGAGCCCAAGCAATTCCGTCAGCGTCACCATCGACCCAAACTTTACCGTTTTCACCGACGATGATTCTGCAATCGCATGCATCACGAAGTCGTTGAATGGTAGCATTACCTTCTCCACGAAGGCGTTCTATGTGAGTGATAGGAACGGAATGGACAGAACCCTGATTGAGACGTCGAAGGCCAACACCTTTCATTGTAAGAACAACATTGTGGCATTCGTCGACTTCTTGAACGCGTGCCAAGACAACGTCTCCAATTCCCATGTGTTGACGAGCAGCTCCGAATTCTACTTTCCAAGGAGCCAGAGACATAGGCAAGAGACCTTGGAATGGCCCATTGATATTCATGAACCAAAGGTTGTTTCGAACTTCAGCAACTGTAGCGACAATGAGGTCACCGGAACGGGGCATATATGCACTGTTAATCGGATCGACTGAAACCGTATTGTTCAGATGTTTAACCCACCCGAGACGGGTAGCAATAATTGTATCATTTTGTGCGAGTGCACCACTTCCTACGCGCATCCCGGCAGATGGCCCGATAGCCATTCCCGGGGTCACGAGGCGCAGCTCGGCGCCGTTTTGACCGTTGGACATTTCTTTCTCTCCATTTGTGGCGAATCGCCAACCCATGATAAAGCCGACCCTTAGAGAATCTAATGAATAAGGCAACTCAAAGTTATAATTCTCTGAACTCAGTATCTGAAGATTGACGCATAAGTTTTCCAATAATGGTGTCTTTCATTCCAGCAGGAACTTCAATAATTGCTGCCCATGTTCCATTTTCTAACCACTGCTCTTTTTCCATGTATTGTCGTAAAACCCTGGAGGCAGAGCCATAAGCAGAACCAGGAACACGAATCGCCAAACGTATGGACTCAAAGGAAAGCGGAATCATAGGTTTTAACAATTCAATTGCGTCTTTGACTTGGTCCTCTAAACGCTTGAACGGATCGACAGAATATCTCGACTCATCAAGGGCTAGTTCGATTCGAGTTTTCGGGTGAGGGCTTTTCGACTTGGGGTCAACGGCCATGGTATGAATTTCATGGACAATTTGCTGACGCATCTGCTCAACCCTTGCTTTTCGCTGAGCGGTCGTTAATTGGATGCTTCCCTTGGAAAGGATGATTTTTGCAATCTCCAAGATGTCTTGAGTTCCAAATGTGTTTTCAATCGCTTCTTCGGTTGGGCGTTCAGCGCCACGAATATCATGAAAGACTTCATCCATTGCAAGAAACTGATTCAAATCAACCGACGTAGGGTCGGCTTTGAAGTCTTCAACTGAATTTGGATCTACGAGAAGTTCGTATCTTTTTCCGCCCTTTTCCATTCGTGCCAGCACGGCATCATCGAGACTTACCATATTACCCCTCATGTTTTGAGTGGGGAAGGCAGCATTTGAACGTGGTTATTCAATTTCACTCTTCCAACGGTTTGAGTCGGTCAATTTGTTTGTTGACTTCAGAGCGGTCAAGAACACGATATCCATCTGCATCAACAACAGTAACTTCAACGGCTTCACGGTTAAGTTCAGTATCGTTGGCGCTGCGAAGAGCTTCAAGACCGAGTTTCATGGCAGCATTGAGCGTCAGACCCTCTTTCCAATTGGATTCAAAGAATTCAATGACAGTATTACGTCCGCTTCCAATTGCTCCTGCATGGTAGGATTGGTATGCTCCGCTTGGGTCAGTCTCATAGAGATGGATTCCGTTATCATCGACTCCACCGATAAGCAGTGCAGTTCCAAATGGTCGTGAACCTCCATACTGAGTGAATGATTGCTTGAAGTCACAGAGTTTCTTGACAAGAACATCGACTGGAACACGTGCAGCATAAGTAATGCGGTTGACTTGAGCGTCAACACGAGCACGTGCAACTAATTGACGTGCATCAGCGACAAGGCCAGAGGTTGCAATACCGATGTGACCGTCAACTTTGAACATCTTTTCAATGGATTCAGGGATGATTAACCGGCTGACGATACGCTTATCGCAGACCAATACGACACCATCACGGAATTTCAATCCTGCAGTCGTCGTTCCTCTCTTGACTGATTCTCTTGCGTATTCAACTTGGAACAATCGTCCGTCTGGGCTGAATGTCGTAATTCCGTGGTCATATCCTCTTCCGCTTGGTTGCATGTCGTCACTCTCAATGTTCCGTTGAATCGACGCTTTATGAGGATGAGGGTTCACGTGAATGAATCATCGCATAATGGCCGAGACACTTTGCTGAGTTCGCCACCCCATTTGAACCCTCACCCAAATACGCTTCACCCCTAAACTCATCAAATGGTTCTTTCTCGGATTGTTATGCGAGTAGCAGTGCTGTCTTCAGGTGGCAAAGATTCTGCTGCTGCTTGGTGGTGGGCCATGTGCAAAGGTTGGGATGTAACACACTTGGTCACGGTTCGAATTACGGGAGGAGATTCATGGATGTTTCAAGTCCCAGGTACGCATTTGGTTGAGCATCAAGCAAAACTTTCAGGAACCCAATGGATTCAAGTCCATTCAAAGGGTGAGCAAGAAACAGAGATCCGTGATTTGGAGAACGCACTTTCCACATTAGACATCGATGGCGTAGTGAGTGGCGCTCTGCGCTCTGACTATCAAAAAAGTAGAATTGAACGAATGGCTGAACGGTTGAGTATCAAAAGTTGGACTCCACTCTGGCACCAATCGAGTCATTCCCATATGCATGGTCTAATCGAAAATGGTTTCCAAGTATTCATCACCGGGGTGAGTAGTGAGGGGCTCGGTAAAGAGTGGATTGGAAGAACGCTTGATTCGTCTTCACTTCAAGAACTGGAAGCGCTGTCGGTCAAATACAGATTCAACGTAGACGGTGAGGGCGGTGAATACGAAACACTGGTCACGGGAGGCCCACATCTCCCTGGAAGATTGGAACTGACTGGAACGGTTGAATGGGATGGTCGAAGGGGTACATTTGAAATTGAACACGTTCACTGTATTGCTTGACGTGCAAGTGCAACACACTCATCAACAATTTCACCTGAAACTCCAATGTGGTTTGAAGGCTCAAACATTGCTTCTAATTGTTCAGCAGAAAAGGCTGCTGCAATGGCAGGAGTCCGACTACATACATCGATTAATTCGATATTTTTATCCACAGCCTCAAACGATGCTGCTCGAAGAATTTCATGGGCTTCATCACGAGGAATACCATGGTCGACCAGGTCAATCATGACTTTTTCAGCCATGACTAAACCATTCTGTGAATGGATATTGGCAAGACAGCGTTCTGCATCAACCCACATGTTCTTCAGAACATCACGAGTCTTTGCCATTACATCTTCGCATAATGCAGAAGCGTGTGAAAGAGTAAATCGTTCACTGCTTGAGTTTGCCAAGTCACGCTCATGCCACAGCAAGGCGTTTTCATAGGTTGGAATAATCATTGCACGAACAATTCGAGCCAAACCACTTGCATTTTCCGATTTAATCGGGTTCTTTTTGTGAGCCATTGTTGAAGAGCCTACTTGCTTTTCGACATCAAACCCTTCACCTGCTTCTCGAATTTCTGAACGCTGGAGGTTGCGGACTTCTTGAAGTATTTTCTCGCAACTTGCAGCGACATTTGCTAGCCATGAAACATATTCAATGTAACGATCACGACCAACGACTTGTGTCGTTGCTAATGGAACTCCAAGTCCTAAATGAGTCAAAATCAAGCGTTGCAATTCACGAGCATTTTCGCCTTGTGCTGCACCAGTTCCTACCGCACCGAGGAATTTGCCAACAGATATACGAGGTGATGCTTCATCGAGACGAATTAATTGACGGCGAAGTTCATCGAGCCAAACAGCTGCTTTCAAACCGAAAGTAATGGGAACTGCGGCTTGACCATGGGTGCGTCCGAGCATGACAGTATCCCGTTCACGTTCAGCAACATCAGCACATACGCCAATAAGCAAACAAAGTTGCTCACGCAGTAATACAATACTGTCTCGAAGTTGGAGTGCGACAGCAGTATCGACGATGTCATTGGATGTAGCACCCAGATGGATGCACCATCCAGCATCACCTGCGGCTTCCGCCATTGCTTTGGTCAAGGCCATGATATCATGTCGGGTTTCTGCCTCAATTTCCGATACACGTTCTTTGGTCACAGATTCTGGGTTGGAGATTGAAGCAACGATGTTGTAATCTTCTTCAGTAACTCGTCCAAGTTGCATATGAGCCCATATGAGTGCTCGTTCAACTTCGAGTTGACGTTCATGCCGTCCAACCTCGGACCATATTCGTTTGAAATCTTCGCAGCCGTAACGGTAATCAAGTGGGCAGAAGGCCATAATGCGGTGTGCACGCCACGCTTCATCAACATTGCCTTCAACAAACATGCCATTCAAGGCAGATTTTTTTGACCTATTCAGACTGAATTACAGGCCCCATGACTGAACGGATGAGGATGATAGCCAAAGCAGTCGAAATAACAAAGGAAACACCGACATACAACGAGATGTTGTACCACATCATTCCGACACCAATCAATGAGGCATACGATACGATTTGGCAAATAGCCGAGGCAAAATGCAACCGGTCCATTCGCTCTTGACTAAGTTCACCATTGTGTTCAAGCAAGAAGGTGTAAATCAAAAAGTAAATTCCTTGAAAGGGAATTGTCGCAGCGATAATGGCCAGAGCAATTTCACGAATGAAGGTCGGGTTGGATTCTTGCTCCATTCCTTGAAAAAGCATGAAAGCGGTATTTGTTCCAAGAAGAGCCGCCATTATCGTCCAGCGCTTATCTTGAGAGGATGTTCGACTTTCAACATTGACCGAACCTTCACTCATAACCCGACGCCGTGTGCAGAGGGTTTGATGTTTACCGTCAAATCAACCCTGATGCGTGCTGTTTTAGCACGCCGAAATTGTTTGCGATTAGATCAACAAAGAGATCATTTTAATCAGCGCACCAGTAACTGTCGCCGAAATGAGAAGTACCAAAAGCATGGAAAGTGGTCCATATTGATTCGAATCACGGAAGAGTGTGGAGAAGATTCCATCTCGTTTTATCGCATGCATAAAAGACGATGCCTCGGAATAATCAGGCAGTGGGCGGCGTGGAATTCTCTCGCCTTTTCGGACAATAAGCTCGTCGCTCATGGTTACGGGTTGAAGAGGTAGGGCATGAATGTTCCTCAAAAAAACAAACGAGGGTAAGTATCAATGCCGAGTTCCTCATCAGCGGTTTATGGGCAGAGCACGCTTTGAGGTGAGTGGGAAGAATATCCATCTGGCTGTTGAAGGAAGCATTGGTGGAACAACCCTAGGATTGCACATGGCCACTGACATTATTGAACAGGGAGGGAGAGTGTTGTGGGCCTCACCAATGATGCCAGATAATGTCCGATTCGGACAGATCTTTTCTCACATCTCTATTGCCCATTCATCTCGCTATCATGCGATGAATTTAGTGGGAGACTTTGACCAAGCAATGGATATCTTGATTCAAACTTCAAATTCGTTACCAAGTGTTGAACTGGTAGTCTTAGACGATTGGTGTGATCAATCTGGTAAAATATCAAGTGATAAAATTGCAGCTGTTCAACGACTTTCAGAAGAAATCGATGATTCCATCTGTTTACTGCTTACCAGTAAAGGAAGCATCGATGCAAGTGGTAATTCAAACGATGCAATTGTGGCACGTGGTGAAGGTGCAATGCGTAAGGCGGGTTTTGAAATTTGGAGATTAGAACGACCTAAAGATGGGCCACATCGAACGCTCATTCAAGAAGACGAATCCATTGAATTGAAACTAGAAGAAGAAGGATATTTTGTTTAATCCTCGTCTTCTTCATCTTCGCCGAGTAATTCTGCCATTTCCTCAAGCGCTTCTTCATCCGGTTCATCAAACTGGCTCGGATTTTTAGCACCACCATCGAGTGTGTCTTCTCCAGCAATCTTTGGAGCTGCATCTTCAAGCATCGATTGGCGATTTTCACCTGCGCGTTTTGCAATAAACCAAGCCATTCCCAAAAAGAGCACGACCAAAACAACATATGCTATATTCTTGGTTAATTCTTCACTCGCCATACCACTGTCACTCACCGAAGTGTCTTATTTATTTCCCAAGAAATCAAGCGCGAGGAATCAATCGGTCCACTCCAAAGGTCGGGCAAGATGTCGACGTGCATCCGCTGGTGGTTGAACCCAAGAGTCATACGGTGGAATTCGAGGAGTTGTTGACCACATATCCTCTATGCGCCGTTTACATTTTGGGCAACGGCATCCTTGTCCACGACCCATCGACTTCATCCGAACGCCACATTCCTTACAGAGAGGGCGTTGTTGATTGGGAACTGTTGAGACCACACATAGTTTTTCGAGATGCATAATACCAAACTCAGGTGAAAGGCCCATTCCAAGCACGACATCACCGGGTTGAAACCACTGAGCGAGTTTCTTCACTGAACCCGATTCGGCAAAAGCAAACCATTTACCGTGCTCTGTGGTCAAAACACAGTGCCCACGATTCAAAATTTCAACATCAGCAATGGTCCCTTGCAGAGGTTCGCCTAGATGGTCGTCACTCGCTTGATTGGTAGCGAAGGTTCGCAGACCGATTGAAGGTTCGGTTAATTCTGCAGAGAGCAGCGTTTGTGCAGCATCACGTGCTGACTTTTCATCACGCGCTCTTAGACCAAAAAGAACCGGACAAGGGCCCCGGGGTGCAACCATACCGGTGCCTTTTCTCGGGTCTCGAGAGAGAAAAGTCGCTGGGAGTGCATCGACAAGACGCAGCGTTTTTTCACAGACTGAACGTTCTGTTTGGCCATGACGAATGACTGGACGCCAGGCAATGGCCTCCCAAGTTTGCTTCATCCCATGCCAAGCAACTGCAGCAGTTGCCCCAATTCGACCTTGACCGCCCCAAGAACGGTCTGCTTTGGGAACTTCATCGAGGCGAACCTCGGTTTGTACTGCCTTTGTGTAAAAGGATTGGTCAACTTGAGAATTGGAGAACCAAACCATACCCGGGTCGGCTGGATACTGCGTTCTGTCATCATGTTCTGATGAAGAGACATTTCCTTTGAGTGGCATCAAATGCGTGTGCCAATAGTTGTCAAGGTGCTCGAGCAGCAGAGATTCATCTTCAGTCTCCAATTCGACTGCTACAGCGGCATTACCCCGTGTGCGATGTTGAGCAAAAGGCCAAAGTCGGACCAATCGAGGCGTTTTGATGGTTACCGAATCAGGGAGACTTTCGAGCAGAAGATGAAATGAATAGGTTGTGCACCCTTCCTTGAGACTGTCCGTATCATCCAAACCAAGCCAACCCATAGAATCACCTCACTGGATGAAAGACATCACCTGTATTGTTTGATTCAAGGATTCTCTCTATGACTGGAAAGATGCCCTTTGAATCATCGACCTGAAAGAGCCTCAAACCTTGGGCCCATCCTGCACCCATATCACTTCCACGATCACCGACCATGCAATCAAAAGAATGGGTAGGAATTGGTTTTTCACCCCACCAATCAACATCACGCTTCTTCGACAAAACTTCTGCAATCGATTCACCTTCAGCACATTCGATTTCACCACGAAGCACTTTCTCACCAAAACGAAGCATTCCAGGCATGGGTTTGCGACACAAACATCGATCACGATGCCGATGTGGACATGCGAGAATCATGTCAAAATGTGCATCTTCGTCTGATTTGAGAAAGACGCTGCGCATGTGATTGTGTATCTTGTGAAGACGGTGTTCATCCCATAAGCCTCGCATAATTGGAGACTGATTGGTGACCACACAAATCCTGTAACCGGCTCGACGTAACCTTCCGACTGATTGAGCGGCATTGGGGAGTGAGATAAATTCACTTGGCTGGTTGATATATTCAGAACTACCAATATTGAGTACGCCGTCACGGTCAAGAAAAGCAATACCGCCGTGAGAAGGCGCTGAAGCAGGCAAAGGAGTTGGTGTGTACTGAACAACGAACCCCCGCATGGTTGGCCCAACCGGTCAAAGATGAAGTGATTTTGGTCGAATCAGCAGAGTGTTGAAATGGAGTCAGCATGTGGAAGGCAACATGCTGTTCAGCGCTGAAGTGGCTTCACTCATCGGTGCTATTGGACTAGTTTCTCTTGCCATTTCGTGGCACAGGAGAAAGAAAGGAGAAATTCGTCTCGCTCAATTCGGTTGGGTTCTGGTCGGATTGACCTTCTTTAACGATGCATCAAAATATTTGTCTCATGGGGATGCAGTGCTCACGGTATTTACCATTGCAACACTTCCAATGGCAGTAGGAATGGCAATTTGGGAGCAGCGTGTTGACGACCCAAAGACAGCTCGTTCTTTGATATGGGCGAGAGGCGCTGTAGCCTATGCAGGTGGCCCTTACTTACTGATTGCTCATGTGCCATGGCTCAATGTTCTGGCCATCTGGTTTGTCGCAAGTCAGGCTGCATTGTTTTTGCGATTCTCTGGTTCCGGAGATGTCGTTCTTGGTGAGACGACCGTCAATACGGTAAACGGAGAAGTGGCATGGAGTGCTTGGGATGGAAATCGATGGTTCATGGGGGAGTTTGTCGGAGAATATCCATTCCAAACTGAACTCTTACTCTCCGATGGCTCTGCAATTGGAATCAACTTCGTATTAGCCTGTACCGCTCTTCAATCGATGGTAATATTCATTGGTGCTATCGCTGTTCTGGACATTGATTGGAAGCGACGTTGCCGTGCGTTAATTCTCACCCTTCCAGTCATTCACATACTCAACTTGTTCCGTAATGCCGGATTAATTTGGATGCACATGACGTACACAGAATGGTCGTACCTTGGCATGTCAGTCTTTGAATTTGGTCACGCTTATGCTGCCCGTGTCGTCTCACTGGGTGCTATGTTCCTTATGGCCATCATCATGTTTGATATCTTGCCAGAATTGCATCGACACATTGTCCGATTGCTGCGGCCATTTGGATTGTTACAACCCCAAGCGAAAAAGTAGGATTATTGTTGAGTCCAATCTTGAGACGCATCGGTTCGAATCCATTTGATTCCACTACCTGCAGGGTATTCGATGACTTCTTGACCGCTCGCATCGATCATTCCCATCAGTGCTGACGGAGGTGATTGAGGTGGAGAGGAGTCAAACAGGTCGCTCATATCTCCAACAGGTGAGATGTTCTCATTTTGAGGTGCTTTGTATGCATCAAATGGACTCACCTGCTCAGAAGAATCCGTAGAAGAGTTCATTGAAGACTCAAACGGTTCGATAGAAGGAAGCACTTTGTCTTCTTTTTGCAACATCCTTTCGTCAAAATCCGGAACGTTTGAATTTTCCCACTCCGAAGAAGAACTGCTGTTCCCACCACTGCGTAAGAAAAATACAAGAACGCCAATCAGCATGATGAAAAGTGCGCCTCCAGCCGAGTAAATCATATCGTTTGCAACACTTGGGGCGATGTCTGCATTATCTCCAACTCCGTCACCATCGGTGTCAAGCGTTTCATCTGGGTCATTTGGAAATGCATCTTCATCATCTGGAACGCCGTCTTTATCGCCGTCAAAAGCATCGAAACTCGTTTCACAAATCAAGGCAGCTAATTCGATTTCATCGCCATTGAGTTGGTCATCATCGTTTCCATCAAAAGAAGTGAATTGGTAAGTGTTGACGAACGATTGAGAAGAAAAGAGTTCAAGAGACACGCGGTCAAAGTTTTCTAATTGCGCGAACATGTTCTCTAACTCATTGCTGCACGTGCACAACTCTTGAACGACTTCACGGTACTCAAGTGTCTCATCACCGTTCAAATCAACCTCGGAAAACATTACCCCTTCAGCGTCCATAGATTCGAACTCTCGAACTGAGAGGACACCATCTTTGTCGGTATCCCCTTGCGTCAAGATATCCTTGGCCAATTCCTGGCATGACATTACATCAACAGGTTCGTCAGGTTCATCTAGAATGACTGGAGGTAAATCCGCATATTCCCAATTAGCGACCAAAGAAACACCTGAAAAGGATTCTTGTGCGAGGAGAGTGATGTCAAAGCGTCCGTTTGAAGGCATATCGATGAAGAGCGAATGTTCGGTTCCCTTTCCTTTCGATTCGACAGATACGGCTTCACTTCCGATTTCCATACCGGGCATTTGCCGGCCACCTGGACCCCCTCCGTTACCTTCGTTCGGTTCATCATCCCAATTGAAAGTAATTTGTTGACCCTCGGCTTGCATGAACAATTGTCCTTCACCACCAAATGATATTATTTCGAGATACTCACCTGGCTCTTCTAACTGAACGAAAAAGAACAATTCTTCTCCTTCAGGTGCTTCAATACCTGATATTTCTTCTCCGTTGAAGAGTTCGATTGGCGTTCCATCATAACTCCAAACATATCGGTCTTCAAAGGATGCAGTAATCATGACATTAGCAAATATTTCTTCGGTGTAGACCAAGATATACCACATGCCGGGCGTCGGGTCGTTAAATCCAACCAAATCACCTGCTCCAGGGGTACCTGAGAGATAATCGAAGTTTGCAGCATCAGGGGCTTCAAGATATTGCAAGAAGAGAGTCGCTTCACCATAGCCTTCTGAAAGGTCAACTTCAAGCCGCTCAGTGCCGGTAGGGACGTCGATTTTGAAGTATTGCAAAAGCCCATCATAACCGCTTAATGGGCCATAGGCAATTCCTGGAGAGAGTTCAATGGCGTCTTCTGGAGCCACGTTATCCGGAGCATAAGCGAAATTGGCTTTGATGGTGAAATCAAGAGCACGTCCGTAGGTAAATGCAGTCACATAATACAGTCCAGGCTCGACATCATACAATGTAGCCATTTCTTCATTCCCTTGCCCGGTGCTCCAAGCCATCTTCGAAGCACTGTCTTGCGAATCTTCTTCGGGTTCAAATTCTTCAAAGATGAAGTCGTTAAACAAGTCAAAGGGATCAGGAACTGTGAGCCATGAAATTCCAAGGTTAATGTTACCAGTACCGCCATACGTTTCGACAGATAAAGTCGCAAGAGGCTCTGTGACATTGACATAATAATACAAAGTTCGATCTTCAAGAGGTGCTTGCCTACCCACATCAATCGACTGGTCTGTAACTGGTATGCTGTTCTTTAATTCAGTCATTTCACTCAATGCAGGAGGAGGATCTGCAACAACCCATGTGAGTGTGACTGTCAAGTCTTCAATGTCCTCAGTAGGGATGATGACAATCCACCACGTGCCAGCATCTGGCCAATTCCATTCTTCCCAAAGGTAAGTGTATTCAGCAACAAAGTGTTCATCATGCTCCCATGAACTTGGTATTGATTCATGAGAGATATACACATCAATGTCTATTGGCTCTTTCTCGAATTGACTCCAAGCGAAAATGTTGAAGTACATTTCTTTCGTCATATCTTCAACATCTGCATAAAAGAGGAGTTGGTCGCCTGCTTCTGCTGAATCAATGGTAATGTCTTCATCATTGAACAGCTCAACGGCCTGTGTGACAATGGTGCCATCAGGCATAACCCAATCTGCACCGTGAATCTCTCCTGTATGGTTGGCGTGGTCTGAAGTTTCCCAGCCTTCACCCTCTCCAAAAGTCCAGTTTGAAATCCAATTTGTTGTCGAGTTCAAAGAAGAGATTCCAATCGAAATGTTGTCAAGCATTCCTTCAAAGTAGTTACAATCACAACCTGCACCCATGCTTGCAATGTAGAGTTCATCACATGAATCACCAGATGTGAAGCAATCATTTGACCCAAAGTCGCCTTGAGGAATCGTCGATTCGTCTGCGGTAATATTTCCTGCGTGTTCACCGTTTATTGTGAAATGTCCTCCAACAGATTCAATGAAGTCTACTTCAATGTGACTCCATTGGTTTGCAGCGATGGTCATGTTTGAGAGTGGATGCTTCGAAAGGCTGTATTCAGAAGCATAACCAACTGCGCCGTTATTGAGATACATTCCCCATCCATAATCACCTTTCATGGTGACGAACTGAATCCCCTGGAGAGAGTAAGGATAGACCCAAGCGGAGAGGTGAAGGCCACCGGAAACATTGAGTGAATCATCATGAGGAACCTCGATATGGTCACCATCGCCGTTGAATCGAAGGGAGAAATCAGCGCCTTCTCCAACTTCAACGACGCCGTAAACTGGGAAATATTGAGGGTCGTTTTCTAAGTCATTCCAACTTCCAGGCATAATGTTACCCATGTTGGTACTGGCAATATGGACGTAATCTTCGTCACCACCTTGCGATGGTTGGCTATCACCCCAATTGTTGTAATAGAATGGAGAGCCATCATGCCACTTGTAAAAACCATCATCAGCGTGATCGGATAGACCAGTCCACAAGTGTCGTGATTGATTATCAAAGGTGGAAAAGGTATCAAAGACCCATTGATTCTCTGCTTCGTCGTTAATGGTGGTCAAGAAACCGTCTAATCCACGAGCAGCATCGGCAGCATCTTCCCAGGAACTTGCACTGAGAAGGTGGTAAGTGTGATTATTTTCAGGATTGACTGCGGTCTCTAAGATCTCAATACCGGTCGAATTTTCTGCTTCTACAGAGGCAAAAAGTGGTGATACTGAACTTAAGAAAAACAGTGATAAAACAATGACCGCCTGTGCTTTCATGTCAAATTGCATTTAACGGTAACTTATCAAGCAATTGGTGTATTGATTGGACAACAATGTTCCATTTCATAATCACTTCAGTCGCTTACCACCGATTCTCAATTCTGTTTGCAATGGCATTTGATGTTCCCATGCAAATTCTTTGACAATTCGCCATGCTTTTTCAGAGCCCTCGTAATCTTTTACCTCGATAATATTGTTTCGAGTATTCGCCTTGAAAGCAGCAACAGGTTCTGCGTTTTTGAAGACAAGATAAGCTGAACCAAAACCAAATCTCTCTTTCAATATGTCTGAAAAATAAGGGGCAATCGGATCGCTCGGAGGAAGGACGAAATCTCGTATTGGCGGGATATCTTCTGCTTCCTCAAGTAAATTTTTCCGCCCCCAACAGACTTGATCAAGGTCTTCGATAAGGAAACCTTTGACGAGCGTTTCGTCTTCTTCAAAGGAGGTAAGTACAGATTTAATTTCTTCAGGCTTGAATGGAGTTCCTGCCAAACGAAGAATTTGTTTAAGCGTGATTACTGGATATTCTTTAACTAAATTTCTCAAATATTCACGCCTCAATTCAACTCTGTCAGCGTCTTTGGGAAGTTTAACCGTTCGGAAACCACCTCTGAAATCTTGAACAATGTGCCCCGTTCGAACTAATGGCTGAATGAGTTTTCTAAATTCAGATTGCGTCAGTGCATGACGTTCTTTGAACAAATTCGGGTCTGAATTTCCGCTAAAGAATTCGAGGATATCCCAAAGTTCATCGGCATGTGGCTCTCCACGAATCGCCAAGAGATTTTGGAAATGTTCGTATGTCGACCAAACCTGATGCCCACGGAGATTGACGCCTTGATGCAAACGATTTGCACTGGCCATGCTCTTCAAATCGACGCGATAAAGTTCGCAGCGACCTCGTAAGGCGAAATCGTCACGAATTTCATCCACTTTCTTTACTGCGGCACTTTCATGCTCGAGTCGAGTTTTCTGGTGTAAGTGATGCTGATAGAAGAGAGCTCGTTCAGCGATTTCTCGTGGTTGAGGGTCAACGACACCTCCACGAATCATGCGCTCTCCAGCCATCTTGAACCCAATCGATTCAAGAGCTGAACGAGTCTTTTCATCCAATTCTGCAATCGGTTCACTGTTGAAGTTCGACATTACTGCGACATCGACTAACTGGTCTGCGTGATTTTCGAGAAGCAACTCAAAGGCTGAGCAAAACTCATCCAAATACGCAGTCGGTACATGCAAATCTTTGATGACAAGATAATCGTTGACTTTGAACATCAGCACTTTTCCTATAGGATCAATTCCCTTGAAAACTGGGAGATACCATCCACGGTCAAGAACGCTTCGAACTTCCCAAATAAATCTGGAAACATAGGGGTCAGACTGTGTGAGAATTCGCATAGCACGGTCTTCCCTTCGAGGACGTTGAAGCATTTCCACTTCTTCAGGCATGCAGTAGAACGCCTCAGGGTCAGGTACCAAAGCCATGACCTTCGTAATACGTCCTTCTTTCTCTAAATTCATGAGAGCGATTGTGAGTTCTTCAAAAGAGCGTGAAACATAGAATCGCAACGTGCTCCCCTTAACAGGACCCATTCGACGAATAATCTCGACCAAAGCAGTTTCAAAATCAAGAGCATCATAGACGCCATGGACTCTGTGGAAGAGTGATAACCTGCGTCGTCGACCTGAAACATCTTCAAATTGTTTCACCACAAGCATTTGTCGTTCGAGATTGGACATGGCATATTTGATGTCACGTTGCAGAGCACGATGCTCCTCACCTTTCGGGAAATCTTGTAAAATTTCTTGCCGAGTTAGATTTTCACCGACAGGTATACGACGAAGAAGTTCTTCTTCCATTGGTCCAATCCACGGTTCTGGTTTCAAGCCAAGAAGCATCGGTATTGATTCCTTGTTGGTATATCCCATCCGGTTATGCAAGAGCCGACCCATGATGACATCGGAATCCAGCTGCATATCTTGCCAATCTTTGAATCGGAAATCTGTCACTCGATACAAAAGCTCTTGTTGCTTTTGGAAAAGAACGTGAGAATCAAAGGCGGCAAATCCATCGTTATATTGTTTGAAAGTCTTGTCAAGTATGAGGTTTTGAACCCAGCGATATTCAACAACTTCTTCAGAACCGTCGATTAATCGATGTTCATCAATCTTGAGGATATATTCTGCATCGTCAGTCTGTTTATAGAATCCTACCGAGAGTACATTTCGAGTTTCAAGTTCGAGTAAAATTCGGTCGACCATTTTCCTTGGGAAAGGCAATCGATCACTGAGATCATCCCCTGTTTGTGGGCCTTCACTGCCAAGCATCTCGATAATTTTCACCCGCAATGCTTCATGAGGGTCACCGAGTTCTTTGTCCTCCCAAGCGGTGGGCACTCTTCCATCGAACTTTGTTGCAACCTTGTACGAAAGTCCACTGATGTGGAGTTCGCGCAAGTCATCGACATCACCACCACCATTCATCGAAAGACAACCGAGTGTGCCGTGGATTTCTGCCATGAATGTACTGAACCACTTTCCATCTAATTCAGGAGCACCTGTTCCGTCGAGTTTCGTGATTTTTCCTTCCTGGCAAAGAACTTCTACCCAATCACGAAGCAAGTCCATTTCAATACCCTTGAGTTTGTCATTATACAACGGGTTTTGGAATGAAGAATCAAGCCCTCCTCCATGTGACATGAGTGTAAATAATCCCATTGCATTTTTCGGAATAGGCGCTTTATCGAGATAGAATTTGGATAATTGCTCCGGTGATAATTCAGTAGCAAGACTACGGGTTCCNAGAAGTCTCTGAAGAACTGCAGGGTCGATATCCTTTACCAAGAANGCACGGGTTTTCATTGCCATCAAATCTTCGAAAGCTGACATGAAAAGTGACATGCCAAGTCGAGAGGGGACGGTCACTTTGTTGTGAACAATTCGTGCGTCACCTGTGAGGCAGAGACTCAAAAATTGTTGAAGACTCTTCATGTCAATATCTCCAAACATGATTTCGTTTTTGGCTTCCCTCATCAGAAGACTGTCGTCGATTGTTCTGTGTTTATTCAACAATGCATCAGCCCGTTGTTGGAATTGTTGAGGGCTAATCTCATCAGAACCAATTCGCTTTGGAATAATCATAGAGCGACCTGATACTTCTCGAAATCTCTTTGCAAATATTTGAGTATTGACGATGTAGCGTTCAATCACTTCAGTGTAATCATTATCTCTGAAAGCCTGATACATTTGTCCAGGATCGACTTCTTCAGAAGTTCGAATCAATAAACCATTTTCATCGAATGATAATTCGATGACAGAGATATTGTTTGATTCGGCTAAACCGGCCATGAAATAGCCAAGTGCAGTGTTAAATCCTCGGCCTCTGCATGTCGTAATCATGTATGTTGGATGGCCTCCAGAGACAACTTGTTCAACCAAAATTCGATTCGGGTCTGGAACTTGGAAGGAGTCTATTGAATGCTCTTCCAAATGTCGGGCAATTGCATTTGCGACACCTGAAGAAAGCCCGTAAGCATCACGTAACAATATCCGAGGGTCTTGTTCACGACGTAAAGCGACAATACAGTGACCAATGAGATTGAGGAGTGCATTAGACAGTTCTCTCGAACGAGAACGTGCCTCTCCAGACCAGGAAGGAACTGTAGGGCGGTGTCCAGTGACTGAAGCGACATTGACTCGAGTTCCTTGGATGTTGGTGACTCTGTATGTTGAACCACCGAGTAAGATGACATCTCCACCGCGGAGATTCGAGACGAAAGAACCAGAAAGTTGTCCAAGAATTGAGCCTTCAGCGTTGAAGACTAAGTAGGAATTATCAGGAGCAATTGTTCCGATGTTTTGGTAATAAATCATACGAGAATAGCCTCGCTTTCCGTAGATATTTTCTTCCCAATCAATCCAAATTCGTCGCTCATCTTCAAGCATGTCGAGAACTTCAATGAAATCATCGTATTCAAAATTACGATAAGACCAAGCATTGACAATAACTTCGTACGCCTCATCAATATCGATATCATTAATGATAACCAAGCCAATCATGAATTGGGCAACGACATCTAAACAGTTTTCTGGGAAATCAAGTCGGTCCATGTCGCCGGTTTGGATGGCAGATTGTAAAGCAGCAAGTTCGATGAGGTCATCAACGCTTGAAGGCAAAAAGCGTGCACGTGGAATCCCACCAACATGGTGTCCTGCTCGTCCAATACGTTGCAGAGCTGTAGCAATATCACCAGGACTGCCAATTTGTAAGACTAAGTCAACTGAACCGATGTCAATTCCCATTTCTAGAGAAGATGAGGTAACCACTGCACGTAAGTGGCCATGCTTCAACTTCTTCTCAACATCGAGCCGTATTTTTTTATCCATCGAACCGTGGTGACCAGCAACCAAATCACCCAGATAAGGTCGTAATTTCAGAACAATATTTTCGGTCATTTTTCTCGTATTGGCAAAAACCAAAGTCGTGGTGTGTGCAGCAATTAAATCGGCTATGGCGTCAACGTTTTTATCAAAAATCTTGAGAACAGAAAGGTCGCTAAACTTTGGGTCTGTAAGCAATATATCCAAATCGAGTTCTCTTGAACCGGAAATCTTTGCAATAGAAACACTGGTATTTTCACCTCGACTTTCTCGATCATCGCTGGAAACTAAATATTCAGCGACCGTTTCAAGAGGTTCCATTGTTGCAGAAATCCCAATTCGTTGGACTGGACGGGTAAGAAGAGTATCGAGATAAGAAAGCGTCAATGCAAGGTGAACACCACGCTTACTTGGAACTAAAGAGTGCAATTCATCGACAATCATGTATTCAACTTCGCTGACAATAGGTTGGAATCTTGGAGAAGTAATGGCAATCGCTAAACTTTCAGGGGTCGTAATGAGGATGTGAGGAGGATTTCTGAGCATCTTTTGACGCTCTGATTGCGGTGTATCACCCGTTCGGAGTCCGACTTTAATTTCTTGTGCCCTGCTCGGTAAATATGATTCTTTGATTTCAGTTAATGGCCCAATTAAATTACGTTCGATATCGTTTGCAAGCGCTTTAATTGGTGAAATGTATACGCAATAGACTCGTTTATCCAATTTATTATCCAGTGCTCGACGAACCAGTTGATCGATAATTGAAAGGAATGCGGTTAATGTTTTACCAGAACCAGTTGGAGAACATAACAACAAATGATCTTGATTCATTATTGCAGGGATTGCTAATTTTTGCGGTTCAGTAAAATCGGGGAATTTATCTTTGAACCAGTTACGAACTGGAGGACATAACAACTCTAAGAGTTCCTCTGTTTCAAGAGGATTCTCTAAGTAGTGAATATCTGCCATTTATTTTCTACACTCCGTGTTCGTCATTCGTATGCAACGAGTAAATCAATGTATCGTTTTTTACAAGAAACAAAACATAAACTGTAACTGTATAAAAGTCTCTATAAATTATGAAAAAACAATTCCTAGCGCAGAATCATTCCCCTCCCAGAAGCATATTCGCAAAAGAAGGTATACTGATGGCGTTTATTTTTCACTCCGGACTTGAGTTCTTTTGGGCTTCTCGGACGGTGAGGTTGAAAGGCCAGTTCTTCTACCGGTGTTTAGGTGTGCCAATGACAGAACCTGATACGAGCCGTTTGGAGCGTTTGTCTGGTATGCTCAAACGAAGAGGAATATTGCTTCCTGCCTTTGAAATCCATGGTGGTGCCAAAGGATTGTATGATTTTGGCCCCGTTGGTGGAAGGCTGCGTAACAAAGTCAACCAAACATGGCTCAATCACTGGCTTTCACTTGGAAATATTGTTGAGATATCATGTCCAACCGTCACTCCCTATGCAGTGCTTGAAGCATCAGGGCACGTTGGTGAGTTTTCCGACTTCATGACCATTTGTACGACATGTGACGAGGCAAGTAGAGCAGATACATTGCTGGAATCACATCATTCGAATCCTGATGCTCTCACCAAATCTGAACTTCAATCCCTTCTGGACCAGTCTAACCCTCCCTGCCCATCCTGTCAAGAACCTGAATGGTCACCGATTACTGCTCAAAATTTGATGTTCAACACAACCATTGGTGCAGGTGCATCAGGAAGACCTGGTTTTCTTCGTCCAGAAACAGCTCAAGGAATGTTCACATCATTTCCTGCTTTGTATCGACATAATCGTGAGCGACTACCCTTTGGAGCAATCCAAGTTGGAAAGGGCTACAGAAACGAAATATCACCACGCCAAGGTATGATTCGACTACGGGAATTTAACATGGCTGAACTTGAATATTTCATCAACCCCCATGAGGAGCCATCCCACGACTTCACTC
Source organism: Euryarchaeota archaeon TMED99 (assembly GCA_002170315.2). Lineage (GTDB taxonomy): Archaea > Thermoplasmatota > Poseidoniia > Poseidoniales > Poseidoniaceae > MGIIa-L1. The sequence goes on along the minus strand of NHFA02000051.1, from coordinate 42,083 downwards.
CATGGGATGGACACAACATCACACTTTTAGCGGACAATGAAGGTGAAGTTGAAATGAGTTTCAAACACGCCGTTGAAAACAATGTCATCCGTCACGCAACCGTTGGATATTTCATGGCGAAGACATTTGATTTCTTGACCAAAGTTGGAATCGATTCACAACGAATTCGTTTCCGTCAGCATGAATCCGATGAAATGGCGCATTATGCAACAGATTGCTGGGATGCTGAAATTCATGGGTCATATGGCTGGGTTGAATGTGTGGGTATCGCACATCGTGGATGCTACGACTTGGAATCACATGAGAAAGCAACTGGGAAATCTCTCCGTGCTCGTCGAGAGTTTAGTGAACCGGAAATTCTTGAAATCGATGGTTGGACCACTGAAGGATCAAAAGCAGGTCCGGCATTCAGAGCATTGGCAGGTGCAGTCAAAGAAGCGGTTGAACAACTCTCATCCTCCTCGACTTTCCCGCTCGAGTTAACGCTGGCAAATGGAGAAAAAGTAACCGTTGAGCAAGAGCATGTCAAACGGGACCAGCGAACAGAAACGGTCACTGGAGAATGGTATATCCCACATGTTGTTGAACCAGCCTTTGGAATTGACAGAATCATTTGGCATATTCTTGACCACGCCTATGACGAGTCGGGTAAAGACGGCGAGACATACACGACAATGCATTTGAGTGCAAATGTCGCTCCTGTCGACTACTGTATATTCCCGCTCTTTGAAAAAGATGGAATGGGTAAACTCGCTCAAACAATTCATACGACCATGTGTTCAAAGCCAAACATCGTTTCAATGTATGATGGGAGTGGTTCGATTGGACGACGCTATGCACGAGCAGACGAAATTGGAGTACCAAAGTGCATTACCGTCGACCATCAATCTCTCGAAGATGGAACAGTTACCATACGAGACAGAGATTCTGGAGAGCAGCACCGCGTCGCTATCGATTCGCTGTAAATGCAGGATTCCACAAGAAATCGGTAGAATCCCCAGTGAAGGTTGAAGAACCTTCGGAGAATTGTCGAACTATGGCTGGTATTACCGATTGGACGGAGCGACACCGGCCATCATCGGAACGCCACCTCGAGGGAAATGAAGTTCAGCGCCGGAAAATTCGGGCCTGGTTGGACGAATGGAAAAACGGCACGCCTCGAAAGAAAGCACTGTTGTTAGTAGGCCCTCCAGGTGTTGGTAAAACATCTGTAGCTCGAGCTATTGCACAAGACATGGGTTGGAATGTCATTGAACTCAATGCTTCGGATGCACGAAATGCTGCTGCAATACGAAAGGTTGCCACTCACGGTTCTACGCACCGATCGTTATTCCATAATCCGAATGAAAAAAAGCAACGAACACTGGTTTTGCTCGATGAAGTCGATCATCTTTCTGGTGGACTGAGAGCAGTGAGCCAAGATAGGATTGAAAAAGCAATTCAAGGAAATGACGATACCGGAAAAGATGTTTCATTAAAGGGAGACTCCGGAGGGAAAGCGGAATTACTCAATCTCCTTGCAGAAACTCGGCAACCGGTCATTCTGGCTTGCAATGAAATAATGGGCCTATGGGGAAGAGGCTCTTCGTGGAGTTCGACTCGAGACCGATTCACAAAACACCTTCAAACCATTACGTTTGAAAGGGCAAGTGATGAAGCACTTCGCCGTATTGCTCGGAGGGTTTTGCGTGAAGAGAATTTGGAGTTTGAAGATGCTGCTATCGAAACATTAGTGGAGAATAACCCCGGCGATTTACGTGCTTTGGTTCGAGACTTGCAAGTTCTTTCTTCGACCTCAAAAGGTATGCTCACCAAGGAGATGGTTGCAAGTCAAGCACTTGCTGGGCACCGAGATACATCCGAAGGGGTTTTTCCTGGCCTTGACAAATTATACCGTTCAGTGAATGCCGAAGAAGCAGTTCGAATTGGGCGTTCTATAGAAAAGTCACCGCCTGACATGATCAATTGGGTTCACTGGAATAATGCTGGTTTATTTCCTCATTCGCAATCTATTCAGCGAGGCTCCCAGAGTCTTTCAACCGCTTCTAAAATGTACATGGGTCAGTTTCGAAGTACTGCCCATAGGTCTTGGTATTGGAGTGGACAACTTGCAAGTCTTTCAGCTTCAGTGACAAATTCTACTCCTTTTACTGGGAGAATATTCCCCTCATATCCTCACTTTTTGCGCCGCCAATCATCCCGCACTCGGCCTTCAATCATCAAACGAATGGTCAGTTATTCAGGAATGAGTCAGTCAGCACTTCGTGAAGAAATACTCCCTCTGCTTTCGGCAATGCTCAAAGATTCACCACAACTTGGCGACTCAGAGAATTTTGACCTCTCCCTTCGATTTGGATTCAGTGGAGAAGAGCATGCATCTCTCGCAGGACTACCACTTAGCCGTAAGGCAACAAAAGCGCTCATTGCGAAGTATGACCAACGTTACGAAGAATTGTTGGATGAACAAAACTTTGAGCCAATTCCTGAAGAGAAAGTTGAACAAAAAGTAGAGACTGTCGAAGAAAAGAAAGATGACGACCCTCCGGCATCAAACGGTCAAATGAAATTATTTTGATTCATCGCGGTTTTTCTTCTCGTCCTTTTCTTCCATTATTCTACGGAATAAGGCAATTGCGGAACGGTCTGAATGCACCCGGCTTTCACGTCTCCATGTTCTTGGATGAATCAAGATAACTGCAGTGAGTAACTCAAGACGGCCAAACCACATCAAAACGGATGTAATCAAGAGGGCACCAGAATTCATTCCTGCCCATGTAGAACTTGGACCATAATCTCCCAATGTAGGACCCGTATTACCAAGTGATGAGGCAACGACCATCGTTACGCTTTCAAACGTATCACCTGGCATAAAAATCGCCAAAATTAGACTCGAGATGAAAAACAGACCGACCCAAACAAACAGCATACCAACAATGAGGCCGATCTGATTTTGTTCGACCACTTCCCCATTCATTCGGATTTGCTCAACTTTTCGTGGCTGAGCAATTCGAACAAGTTCCCTCATCGCTACTTTGAACGCCAAGGTGACTCTCAAAAGTTTCAATCCACCACTGGTCGAACCGGCACTCGCACCCACAACCATGAGAATGAAGAGAATAAGATGCGTTACCAATGGCCAAGATGCATCCATGTAGTCCGTCGAAGTATATCCAGTACTGGTTCCAATAGAAACCACTTGGAACATACTGTTTCGCAGTGCTCGACCTGCCGAGGTGCCTGAAGCGACTAAAGCAACGAAGACTGCGAGAATACCAACCGTGACATACACGACATAATTTCTGAACTCTTCATCACCAAAAGCTCTCTTGAAGTCACCATCACGTATGAACCAAAGGAGCGTAAAATTGACTCCTGCCAAGAACATGAAAATGATAATAATCGATTCTACTAAGAACGAATCATAGAATCCAATACTCGCATCACGAGTTGAGAAACCTCCAGATGGCATTGTAGTGAGAGCGTGATTCACTGAATCAAACAGATTCATAGAACCGGAAAAATACAGCAGTAAGAACTCTAAAAGAGTGAGGAACAAATACAAACCCCACAATGCAAATGCGGTTTGTTTTAACTTTGGGCGCAGACGGGAGAGCGAAGGACCGGTTAATTCTGCTCGTGCAAGAGCCATTCCTCCTCCAATAACACGTGAAAGAATCATCATTCCGAGCATAATGATACCCATTCCACCAAACCACTGCGTCAGTGAACGCCAAATGAGCAAGCCTCGTGGTTGTGCATTGATACAATCAACAGTAGTTCCTGGAATACAATTTGGACTCATGTTGTGAGTAATTACAGTTGCACCGGTCGTCGTAAATCCAGACATTGATTCAAACCAAGAATTTACTGCACCTCGAGCGATATCTGCAAACGATGCATCAGGGGTAAACGGACCGACAAACACTCCTCCGAGCCAAAAAGGAAGCGAGCCGATGAATACTGCAATTGGCCAAACCAATGCAACTGCGGCAAAAGCTTCTCTATCACGCAAACGCTCAGTCGTATCCATACGGGTTCCAAGACTCAGCATAAGCAAGCCAATGGTCGGTGATACGATTGCTGGAAGTGCAAATGCATACAGCGCCAACTCAAGGTCATCGAGCCACCAAGTGATAAGGCCACAAAGGAACAATGGCAACGTCAACGCAATAAGCGTCCATCCGAGGATGAGATAGAGTACATCAAAACGCATACTTACACCTTGAACCGTTTTTCGAGCTCAACAACACGCTCTGGACTGCAGAAGATGATCAAACGGTCACCTTCAAGCAAAGTTTTGTCCGGAGATGGTCGAAGTGATTCCCAAGTACCGTTCGTATTAAGACGTTGAATAAAGGCAATACGCATCCAATCAGGGAATGAAGCCTCAACAACCCTCTTACCTGCAAACTTTGCTTCATCTGAAACCAACATACTGACACCAATGATGTTAGGAATGTTCGACAAGATTGCATAGCCCCCTGCAGTCTTCGTGTGAATTTGAGCAAGCATGTTATCAACCGCTACTCGCTTACGGTCAACTGCAAAAGTAATTCCCATTCGTTGGGTAACTTTGACCAGGTCTGCATCATAGAGTAACAGCCCTGTTCTTGAAACGCCCATATCACTGGCCAGTAATGCAGCAGCAATACTGGCTAAATCATCTTCAAGTGCTGCAATGGCTATGTGATGTTCAGAAATTCCGATTTCAGTGAGGATGTCACGGTCTAAATGATCTCCATGAATGACCTCAAGTTTTGGATGAGAACCTGTTTCAGTTCCAGACAACATGTTTGCAAGTTGTAAATCTCGTTCGATAACAGTGACTGTGGCTCCAGCATTCAACCAATCATCTGCAATACGCTGCCCGATATGGTTCGCTCCGATTACAGCAACGCGTGGTTGTATTGGGAAATCTGTCGCTTCATGGCCAAAAATATTCAAAATACGATTAAAGCTCGAAAGACCGGTTGTTGCTACAGCAATTCTATCGTTGGGCATCAACATAAAATCACCATCTGGCACGAGACTTTTCTCACCATCGCGCTTTAGCCCAACAATCAACGGCATTCCACCTTCGATGTTCTTGCTTGCATCACGAAGACTTTGGAACACAATTTGAGAAGCATCACTGGTAACATCCATTTCAACGATAAACGCATCATGGCCAAACGGTATAACTTCCTCAATGGCTGATGAACGCAAACCTGAATGAAGCCGGCGTATTGCGCCTTCGAGTGGATTAACCACATAGTCGACTTTTGCCCACTGCGCCAATTTACCTTCATCTTGTTCTTCGACATAATTCATGTTTCGGACTCGACAAATTGTCAAGAGTGGTTTGGGTTTTGAGCCATTTAATTCATCATGGGCATGTTGCGCTAAAGCACAAGCGAGAAGATTTCGTTCATCAGAATTGGTTGCAGCAACAAAAACTTCTGCTTCTCCAATTCCTGCTTCGTGTAATTTGTGACGTGTCGTCAAATCACCATGAATGACCAGCACATCCAAATTTTGAGCATTTTTTACTGCTCGTGAATCTGAATCAACAAGAACGACGTCCATATCTTCAGCACGTAATGCACGTGCCATGTCGGTACCAACTCGACCTGCTCCACCAATAATTATCCTCATAAAGATCACCGCAAATTCTCGGCTAGAGACTTGACTTGATGCTTACCACCACTTTCATCGACATCACCGAGCGTAGAATAAGATGGAGGCCAGCGTTCCAGACCGTTCGAAGAATACTTCCCCGGCGAGTAGTAACTGTTCAAAAGAGAACCTGTACTGTCTGGCTCTTCAATCCATGCGATGTAAGCATTCGGAGTGTGTAGTAACCATTTGTTATTGACAACATCCACAGATGCTTCTACAAAGCAGGAATCCAATTCTATGTCACGTTCATTGCACCACGAATCACTCATTGGCAGTAAAATGTAGCCCCATCCATGTGCTTCCCAATAGTCATATTTCGTATCAGTCAAAGCTCCGAATACATACCAGCCAGGAATCCCCTTCGCCCGTAAGAGAGACAAGAAGGCATTCGTTTGTTCATCACAGTCACCCGTAGATTCTTCTAAACAAAGTGGACCGCTGCGAGCTGGATTCGGTGCATTCTTGTCATAAGTAACATGTGCATGGAGATAATCGAATGCTGCACGAGCGTAAGCATAGGCATTGTCTTGTAGACCTTCAGGCAAGTCTGAGGAAATCAATGCAGCAGTCGATTCGACGATATCAACTTGAGAATTGATGGCATATCCATGGGCAACACCGCCTTGCGTTCCTCGATCATACCAATTCGCACTGGTGAATTCTTGTGTTCTTTGGCCACCGCCACGCAATGCAATGTCGTCAAAGTCGCCACTGTTCTCGACATTGATTCCTTCATCGATTCCAGCTACCCGAGAATCGACACGGAAAGAATCGTCCCACCATGAGTATGACGTGCTGGTAAGAGTGACTTGTAAAGAGAAAATAGCCGATTCACCCGGTTGAAGATGGAGTTCAACTTTCACACAATTCCCTACATGGCATGAAAGGTTATCAGCGCCGTAACCGGGCCACCAAGCATAGTGGCCGTTGGAAGTTACAATTTTATCCTCAAAACTAAGCGTTGAGCCATCTGTAGGTATCGAAATAAAATCCTCATAGAAACCTGATGAATCAGAAAATACGAGATTCACAGATTGAATTTTCTGAATGGTCGTCGTGTTGCTTGGTAAATCTCCATTTGTGTATCTGAAATCAGAATCATGACCATAGAGTGATTCGACATCAGTCGGAATGACAATATCCTCATACAACCACCCAACAGAATTTGAATTGAACACGACAACCTCTCGTTCGAGTGTATAGGTCGCTTCGTTGTCGTAAAGGTGGTATTGAGCAGGTATCAGCATCAAGTACTCTTGAATCCCAGGTGCCCACTTTTCGAACAGATTTTCTCGAACCTGAGGTGCTAACATGATGAATGCAACTAAGAAAAGCAAAACAAGATGACGCGTTCTGTTTCTCCGATTTTTCATGATGTTTACTGCACGACCTGTATGTGTTTGAACAACACCGCCCTTTGTCGGCTTCTTGGTCATTTTGAAAGTCGTATCTAAACTTCCACGATGAAATTGCTGTTCCATTGCGAACTTGTCGGAACGGATATTTGCCAAAATTCTACCACATGAGTAGCAAATCGTATCACCCGTATAGGTGACACTCTGGCAATAGGGACACGTACCCATAACAATTTGGTTATGCCGGCGTTGTATAACGGTTGCGTGCGGAACACCCCGAGAATGCTTATTTGCGATGGGTGAGTAAAATATCGTAAAAAGAGACTCCAGTCACTAAGTAAGTATTTTCTTACTCTTCTTCGGATGCTTTATCTTCGCCAGAGGAGGGATTTGAGAGATTTACATCCTCGCTACTTTGCAAACTTTCCCGTGCATTACGAGCCCAAATCTTTCGAAGCCTTTTCTTTCCTTCTTTTGGAATTGAATCCCAAATCCAAGTTTCAGATGAGCGATTGAAGAGAAGTGCTGCTGGAATGATGAAAAACCAAGCGGAAAGATTGACCAGTGCAAAAGCAAACATGACTACATATGCACAGCGCCAAAAGGTTCCACGCAGAACAGCCCCCCATCGTCTTCCTTGAAGCATCAAATGACCTTGAAATGAAGTGATAAGCGCTTCACACCGAGGACCGAACAAAGCAAGACAGGCAATCGTTACAACAAGACTGATATTGAACTCCGTTTCGAGAATACTTAGGATAAACACCAACGACATCATTCCACCCATTGCAAGGCCCAATGCCCAACCACTGGTTGGCTGGGAACTGCCTCTGCGAACTCGGTCTCTTCTCAAGAGAAAATGTACGGCGACAGAAGCCATTAAGCAGAGGAGAAGAAGATTCAGAGGATTGACAACTGCAGCTTGATTATCATTGACCATCACAATATAGGGCAATACGATGTTATTGTAGGTAAAAGAAGCGTAAAAACCACCGATTAAAATTCCCCAAAAAACGTTACTCCAAGCGGTAGGCAGGTCATAAAAGCCAGAATAACGAGTCATCACACCGCGCCAGCCCAGCGTCATCCCAACTAAAGCCGAAACACTGGCCACCTGAAACAGGAGAAAGGTCGAGGCCATGTGTCATGGGCTGTGTTTTCCTTCATCAAGTCGTTGCTCCAAAAAAACTCATCCGCTGTATTCAAAGACCACCATGACCTCGACGAGGTATGGCTCGACTGTTCTTATTCGGAGGAAAAGGTGGTGTTGGTAAAACCACAACATCTGCTGCAACTGCGGTATGGCTTGCTGATTCTGGACTGCGAGTACTGTTGGTTTCAAGTGACCCAGCCCACTCTACATCAGATTCGCTCGGTGTAGAAATTGGTCCTACACCGACACCAATTGAAGGCGTTGATGGCCTCTTTGGATTAGAAATGGATCCAGAATCAAAAATTTCCTCAGTCTTGCCAAAATTAGGCGACATGATGAACAATATGGGTTCAAGCGGCGGAATGGGCGGACTTGGAAGCCTCAGCATGATGCTTGACCCGAACGCTAAACAAGAAATGGATGAGATGCGTTCTGAGGTTCAAACTTCTGACATGGTCATTCCTGGTCTCGATGAAGCCCTTGCTTTTGATGAATTGCTCCGTCATGTCGAAGACCCGACTTGGGACGTTATTGTATTCGACACTGCACCGACTGGCCACACCCTTCGTTTCCTTTCACTTCCTGAACTCATCGAGGCTTGGTCTGATCGACTGATACGTATGATGAGGGTCTCGGGAGGATTGCGTTCAATGCTCTTTGGACGTAAGGAAAGCGATTCAATGAAGGAAGAATTAGAGCGATTTAGGCGGCGCGTTCTCCATGTTCGACGTGTGCTTTCAAATGAGGATATTACATCGTTCACACTCGTCACTATTCCTGAAAGAATGGGAATCAACGAAACACTGCGCGCCCATGAGTCACTTCGAGAATACCAACTCCCAGTTCCTAACTGCTTGGTCAATCGAGTCACACCTGAATTTGAACACCCGTTTTTGATGAACAGAAGAAATGCTGAACTGGAACGAATTGATGAATTGAAAGAGAAATTGAGTGATGTCGATATCGCAACAATGGAACTGATGGATGATGAAGTGGTCGGACTGGAACGATTGAGAGATGTTGGCGTTCGGCTGTACGGTGAGGTCCAGAAACTCGATGATTCTCTCGGACCGCACCCCATAGGAAATGCACTCAAACATTCTATACATCGGGGCATGAAGAGGGAAATCATTGGTGATATTGAACGGATTTTTCTGCATTATCCCGGAATAAAAAGAGACGAACTTTCTCTCCGAAGCCACGAAGGAGTTCTGTTTGTCGGCCTCAATGGACGTGAGAGAGAAGTCGAAACTCAAGTACCAACAAAAGCCAGCCGAGTGAAAGCAAAACTGGAAAATGACGTTCTCCAACTTGACATCCCGCTCACTGAAGAGTAAAACCCATTTTCTTCAATGGGTGGGTTGAAATGGGAAAGCCAACAGGATAGGTCATGGCACTCGAAGGCCTCTCAAAGGGTATTTTCCGCTCCATTGGGTTGCTCAAGAATAAACGCAAGTTGGATGAAGAAGAACTACGTGAAATGACGCGCAGTCTTCGCAGAGCATTGCAAGAAGCGGATTTTAACGTTCGACAAACGAAGGATTTAGTCGAAAAGATGGAGGCACGTCTTCGAGACGAAGAGCCTCGTCCAGGTATTAATCTGCAAACGCATGCAATGAACATTCTCTATACAGAACTTGTTCGAATGCTCGGCCCTGCTCATGAGTTTCAACCCCATGGCGCAACGCTTCTACTCGTAGGATTGTATGGTCAAGGAAAAACCACAACAACTGCCAAATTAGCTGAATGGTATCGACGAAAGCATGGATTGCGTGTTGCGGTGATTGAAGCTGACGTTCACCGTCCTGGTGCCTATGCTCAACTTACGCAGTTGTTAGAAGATTCGACAGTTCAAGTCTATGGCGAACCTGAGACAAAAGATGCACCAACCATTGTCCGCAATGGATTAGCAGCGTGTGCTGCTGCTGATTTGGTCATTGTTGATACGGCTGGACGGCATCAACTCGATCAAGAATTGGTCGATGAATTGGAACAAATCTCATCCATTACGCGAGCCAGTGAACGTTGGTTGGTTATCGATGCTCAAGTCGGCCAAGCCGCAGGACCAGTTGCCGCTTCGTTCCACTCTCTTGCCGGCGTGACTGGCATTGTTATCACCAAACTGGATGGAACTGCTCGAGGCGGTGGTGCATTATCTGCTGTCGCCGCAACTGGAGCGCCGATTGTTCACATCGGAACAGGAGAAAATGTTCCTGACCTTGAAAAATTCGAATCCGACCGATTCATCTCTCGGCTCCTTGGAATGGGAGATATTCAGGGCCTCATCGATTTGGCTCCTGAAGACATGGATGAAGAAGAAGCCATGCGACTAACCCAACGCTTGATGAGTGGACGATTTACGCTCAATGACATGTATAAACAAATGGAGATGATGTCAAAAGTTGGCACTATTGACAAACTCATGTCGTTTTTGCCAGGGAACATGCTTGGAGGAATGGGTGCAATGTCCAAAGGCCAAAAAGAGGCCATGCAGGGTAACCTTGACCGCTATCGTACAATAATGGACAGCATGACTGCATGGGAGAAGAATGAGCCTGCAAAGATCAAAGCTGACAGAATCCGAAGAGTTGCTCGTGGCGCTGGGGTTCGTGAGAAAGATGTCCGTGAGTTGATTGCTCAGTGGAACCGCTCACGTAAGATGATGAAGGGCATGGGTGGAAATCGCAAGTTGAACAAGCAGATGCGCAAGATGATGAAAGACGGTGATATGGATATCGACCCTTCATCGTTCGGAATGTGAAGCGAACTGCTTTCAAGCAAGGACGCATAGCGTGCATGTGCGCAAGACTGTTTTCTTCCTCATCACCATGGTGCTGCTGCAAAGCAGCTCTTGTGTCGTGATGGCTGAAGGACGCTCGTCAACTGTCGTGCTCTCTACCGCCAAGTTCGATTGGCTTTCAAATGAAACAGTATCGATCACCGTTGAAATTACCAATGCTCCTTACAGTATCGACCTCTTCGCAGATTGGACTCTTGTCGACGACGAAAGTGGCGTGATCCTTCTCAACGGAACACATTCTTTTCTTGCATCTGGAACTGTGACTGAATTTCAAATTCCACTCAAACACTTCTACAACGGTGCCCATTTTTATCTGTTTGAAGTAGAGATACAGGATTCTTCAAACAATATCCTGAATGATGAGCAACACGCTTTCACTGTCTTTGAAAATGCCGTGGTAACAGCACCATCAAATCTCATCGCCTTTGGAGATTCATTAAGTGATATGGGGAATGGAAAGAACTCAATCCTCAACGTACCTGATGTACCTCCATACTGGCAAGGGCGGTTTTCAAACGGTCAAGTTTGGCTTGAATACATGTCTGATGCATACGGATTGACAACAACCATTGGTTCTGGAAATTCCGCAGGCGATAACCGAGCTTTCGGTGGTTCACAAACCGGAGCAGGATATTCCTATGTTCTGCTACCAAATGTCGGGACTCAAATAAGCAACTACCTCGCCAATGTTCAAGCTACAATTCCCTCGAGTGCTGTCGTCTCACTTTGGTCTGGTGGCAATGATTTCCTCTATGGAACTGGAAATGCCAATACGATTGCAACCAATATGGAAGCACATATTCGCCAACTTGAAGGAGCGGGTGCTGATGAATTTATCATACCGAATCTTCCACCGCTGGAAAGTACTCCTGAGGTCATGAGTCGCAGTCAAAATCAGCAGAACAACATCGCTTCAGAAGTCGTCCTGTACAACCAAAAGTTAGCAACCCTTGTTTCAGACCTGCGTGCAGAATTAGGAATCACTATCCATTCAATCGATGCATGGGCAATCTTTAACGATATTTTACAAAACAAAGAGTCGCTTGGACTGTCGAATGTTCAGGATGCTGCTTGTTCCGGAGGAGTCTCCCTTCTCCCACTTCCTATTTGCAGCAGTGGTGATACGGTTGCTTCAAACGTTGACCAATATCTTTTCTTTGACAAAGCACATCCAACTCGAGTGATGCACCGTTTCATCGGCCGATACGCTGTCGAAAGCGTAGGTGAACCTGACACTGATGGAGATGGCGTCATCAACCTCTACGATACATGCGCCTGGACAGTATCGATTTCAACCACCAACCTTACCGGTTGTTCTTGGGAACAACAAGATGAGGATAACGACGGTGTACTGAATCTTTTGGATTCGTGTCCAAACACTGGTTTTGGTGAGAGTGTCGACGAAAATGGATGCTCTGCCTCTCAACGTGACTCCGATGGTGACGGACTCAATGACTCTATTGACCCCTGTCCATTCTCACAATCTTCATTGGACTATGATGAAGATGGTTGCAGTGATGAGGTCGACCTTGATGACGACAATGATGGTATCGAAGATGATACCGATAATTGTCCGAAGGGATTGATTGGTGTTCATGCATATGATTTGGACGACGATGGGTGCCATGATATCGAAGATGACGATACCGATGGTGACGGACTTTCAAATGCAGATGAAATCGCCATAGGCACCGATAAGCGAGATTATGATACAGATGATGATTTCGTATCAGATGGAGATGACGCATTCCCACTTGATGGCAGTGAATGGGCAGATTCAGATGGTGATGGCTGTGGTGATAATTCCGACCTGTTTCCAAACGACCCTGTCGATTGTAATGACGTTGATGAAGACGGTGTCGGCGATAATGCAGACGTCTTTCCTGTTGACAGTACAGAATGGGCAGATACTGACCTTGACGGCTATGGAGATAACGAAGATGAATGCCCTTTCGAGCAAGGCTATGCTTTGATCCCCCTTGGATGTATAGACAGCGACGGTGATGGGTTTGGAGACGTTGCTGATGCATTTCCTCTTGATGAAAACGAATGGAATGACCGAGACAATGATTCAGTAGGAGATTTTTCAGACCTGTTCCCAGATGATCCAAGCGACTGGGCCGACAGAGACAATGACTCCTATGGCGACAACAGAGATGTCTTTCCCTATGATTCAAACGAATGGAACGATACCGATGGTGACGGTGTCGGGGATAATGGCGATGTGTTTCCGAATGACGCCACAGAATGGATAGATTCTGATGGTGATGGTTGTGGAGATAACATCGATGTTTGGCCAAACAATTCTCTTGAATGCTACGACCAAGATTATGATGGGGTCGGCGATAATGCTGATGCATTTCCGTTCAGCGCTTACGAGTGGCTTGATTCAGATGGCGACGGAATCGGTGATAATGCCGATGTGTTTCCCTTTGATTCAGATGCTCAATACGATACAGACGGTGACGGAATTGCGAATGCCTATGACCCATTTCCAGATAACAAAAACATGGATTCTTGGTTTGATTTGATTCTTCGAATAGGACTCTTAGCAGCACTTCTCGGTGGTGGAGTGCTGCTGTTTCAGAGACAGCAATCAACCAGTGACCAAGACGAATGGGATTCTTTTGAACATCAAACTCAACAATTCATGAGCGAAGAAAACTCAGTTCAACGACCAATGGCACCACCTTCTGCAGATGCATTCCAGCCAAAGGAATGAGCCTCATTCTTCTTCAAATCTTGAGGCGAGTTCTTTACTCACCAATGGCAATTTACAGTAAGGGCAGTTGTCTTTCGGATTGAGCAAATCTGGGCGAATGGCAAGAACGGCCATACAGTGGGGGCATGCAGCGAGCATTTCACCAGCCTCAAGTTCGAGGGCTGGAAGAGATTCGTCTTGGCCCAGATAAGCACTTTTGTATCCTGGATGGAAATGTGAAAGTGCTCGACGACCAGAACCAAACATTGCCCAAATAAACAAAAACGCCATGAGAAAACCTCCACTGAAAAGATTGGCCAATGCTAAAAATCCGAAAATAACTCCTGCAAATCCTATGACTCCACCGCCTGACCAATAGGCCATTGGACTTCTTTTGCGATAGGCAAGGAAGTTGACCAAAAGAAGAATCGCTGAGACACCAACAATTCCATTTTGAGCATTTGGCGTGAAGACATAGGTGACATTTGCAATCATCAACAAAACAATGAAACTGTCTACAAGAAGAATGAATGTAACTCCACGATGCAGACGGAGGTATGAGTCCGAGTGACTCGCCACAGTACTGGGCTTCATTCCAGCAATGACCAACTCGTCTGCTCGGCCTGCCATAGTGGTCGCTACTGTTCATGGTGTTTGAAGGATTGCTCAATTCTACCCGGCGAAGAGTCCAATGGAAGAAGTCATGATGGTGACCATGCTCCCAGTAGACATGGCGATTCGTGATACCGATGTCAATCAGCGAGGTGATAGTCTCTCTGGACGGACAATCTTGCTTGGCGTATCCGGTGGTATTGCTGCAGTTGACACCGTTCGTTTAGCACGTGAATTACGTCGACATGGCGCAGATGTTCGAGTTGCCTTGACCCATTCAGCCCAACGAATCATCACACCACTGGCAGTGGAATGGGCAACGCAAGGCGAAGTGATTACCGATTGGGATGGGAACATGGAAGTTCTTGACCAAGTCGACGGTATTCTTGTTGCCCCTGCCACACGCGACACAATGGCGAGTTATGTTCACGGATTGCAACACGGCCCACTCATGATGGCACTCAGTGTTGCTCGAAGTCGAGACTGCCCAGTCATGATGATTCCAAGTATGCATTTGGATTTGGCCAATGACCCTGTAACCGACGACATCGTCCACGAAGTTCGAAAACATGGAATTCATGTTGTTTGGGGCGAAGAGCAAGAAGGCAAAAGAAAAACGCCCCACCATGAAGAAATTGTAGCTCGATTTGCCCACCATATGAATCGTGAGAAGAAGAATCGCAAAGAAGTCGTCATCACCTTAGGTGCGACACGTTCTGCAATCGACGATATTCGATATGTGCAAAACACCAGTTCGGGCGCTACTGGCTATGCCATTGCAGATGATCTGTATCGTCATGGACACGATGTCACGTGCGTAGCGGGAATAACGACGGTACCTGCGCCAAAATGGCTTCCATTGATTCTTGAGGTGCCTGAACCCAATGCAATGCTCAAAGAACTTCAGGTCTTGTCAAAAGATTCGATTCAAGCATGGATTCATACAGCGGCGGTTTTGGATTATCTCGTAGCTCAACCTGCAGAGGGTAAAATTGCAAGTCAGCAAGGTTCGCTTAACATCGAACTTATCGAAGGAGAAAAGCATATTGAAGCGATTCGTGATTCGTGCAAAAACGCCGTACGAATTGGATTCAAACTCGAATCTGGCATTAAACAAAAAGACTTGATTTACCGAGCAACCGCTCAAATCGAAAAAGCAGGAATGACGGCAGTTGTCGCAAACCGGCTTGAGGACCTTGGTGAGAAGAGTAAGCCGAGAGGTTATCTGGTCGATTCACTGGGCAGCCATTTTGTTTTGGACGATACGCCAAAAATGTGTGAAGCGATTCGAACTTTTGTCGAACGAGGAATCTGAGGTCATGCTATGCGCCGGTTTGCAATTCTTGGTAACCGAGCCATGTCCCAAGGGAAACTGCCGCTCAACGACATGGCAGGTGGTGCAGGTCGGATGGATGTTCTGGTTCGGGCGCTGATGGCAGGATTGCTAACCAGCCACGGAATTCGACACGATACGGAAATTATTCTCCACCTCATGGGTGGACCGGGTCCTTCACGAAGAATCAAATTCGTCGGCTCTTTACTGAAAGGCGTTCATGCTGAAGAGCGAGCTGTCGCTGGACAAATCGCCAAAGTCATCAAAGAACCAACTCCTGCAAGAGGACATTGGACTGAACGGTCTTCTGGAATTTTTGACAGTGGAGGCGACATACACCACACCCTTTCTGAATGGGAAGATGTAAACGTGGTTTGTCTTGATGCAAATGCTCCACGATTGTGGATGAGCGAGGAGGAACTCCCTATCGATGGAAATCCTCATTCGATGTTTGAAGGGGAACATGGGAACTTTACAATTTCAGGAATGGATATTGGTTTTGTACTGAGTGATGACAAACCGTTGAGTGATGAACTTTCAGATAATCTCCTCGCTCGATCTCTTGGCAGCGAATGGCTCCAAGGACACATGGCCATCGCAGTATGCCACTTTTTACTCGACCAAGGGATGCCATTGAATCTTGGTCAATCATAAAGCCAAGCAGGGTAACCACCCTCGCAAGACTCCAATGCCCATGTGAGCAATGTGTCGTCCAGAGCAAGAGGATGCGTCTGGGGCCACACCGGAAGACAGGAGACACTGGCCATTCCCTTGGCAACCGTATCGCAATCGCTTTGAGCGACGATTGAATGATCGATAGAGGCTGCGCCGATGGTAAAAGTGGCCGCTTCATCCGACTCTATAGAACTGAACGAGACAGCATCACGGTACCATCGCATTCCCAATCGGGTTGTTGAAACTTCGCCATTCCAACCAGGCGGCACGTTGAGGTTGAGCATCAGTTCACCTTGCTGAAAAGCGACTCGGAGAGCGGATTTTGGGTCGCTTTCCCATGCTGGATGTTCTGGAATATCGGGCCAACGGCTGAGATGTGTTGCAGATAAGTCGACTTTGGGGCGTCGAAGATTGACAGGTTCTACTGGAAGGATTCCGAGCGCCACTTCGATGAGTTGAACGGTTGCTTCAACAGCATCTTCCATGCCCTCTGGTTCAAACGAGGTAAACGAAGAAGCGATTGCTGGCATGCCATACAAACCGGCCTCTCGAGCAGCACCCATCGTGCCACTGTGATACGAATCTTGTGACATGTTCGGTCCAAGATTCACTCCTGAGACAACCAAACGAGGGCGTATGCCTGGAACGGCATGCTCTAAACCACCATCCAAGGCCACAATCATGGTATCACATGGCGTTCCTTCCAACTCAAACAAGAGCGTTTTGTCTTTGCCCCCATCCAATTCCCATTCTGAAAGAAGATCGTCTCTGTTACGTAATTCCATAGGAGTGCCGAGATTGATGCGCATACCAGCTGCAGAATTGTTTTCATGCGGTGCAAAGGCCACTAAATTGTGACCTGCTTTGTTTAACGCTTGAACCAGTAATCGGAAACCCGGTGCCTCAATACCATCGTCATTGGTAAGTAAAATCCACCCCTGCTCATTTGGTGCTGACATCATCTCGCCTCATTCCTCTCCGGTTGCCGGATGGGTTTGATTGTTCGTATTCTCCATATCACGCCCACCGAGGATAACCAAGACCACACCAAGTATGAGAATTGGACCACCTACCCAAGTCCACTGACCAGGAACACCACTTTCGAAGAACGCCCATCCAATGAACGAGCCGATTAAAGGTTCAAGCGTCACACTGGTCGAAATAGTCAGCGGAGAGATGTAACGCAGACAGGTGTTGAGACCAGTATGGCCAAGTAATCCTGCGATCAGGGCAAGTGCCAAAAACCAAGGAAAGTATTCAGGTTCAGCCCAACCGAATACTCCAAATGAGTCGAATTGAGGCTCAATAATCCACGATGCTGGAACAAGGAGAATTGAGGCAAGAAGCGTAACCGGAAATGCATAGAGAAAAATTGGCATCCATTCACGAAGTATTCGCCCACTGATAATGTATCCCACTACGAAGACCGCTCCGAAAAAAGCGAGAGCATCACCCCAAAGCGTAACTGTATGTCCACCCTGCTGGTGCCCTTGGTCGAGTAGTGTGAGAGCAGCACCTGAGAAACCGATGATAGCACCCAAAATCTCTCGCCGGTTTGGAAGTCGGTGGCCAATGAAAAATGTACCCAATACACCCATTCCTACAATGATGATGAGTGGATGGGCAGTGACAAACAGCAGTGAATGTGTGAGTGAAGTTGCATCGAGGCTGGCCACCCATGAGCCGAAATGAAGTGCTAAAGCACAGCCACTTAGCGTAATGATAACAAGCGTTTTCTGCTCAAACATTCTTGCTTTTATTGAATCGTTCTGCTGACGCCATTGATAGATGAAAAACGGTGCAAGGACAAGTGATGTGAGTTGTAATCGCCATGAAGCTCGAAGTAATGGAGGAACAGAATCAACATGCTGAAACAATGCTCCAGCACTTGAGACACCACAAACTGCTGCTACGAGTAATCCCCAGACCCAAAGCGGAGCCTTGGGTGATTGTGACATGTTCTTCACGCTCAGTTTTCAAGCACTGCATCTACGCTGTCGCCGCCGATGACACCTGCCCGCTTGAACAACAAATAGATTCCACCACCAATGAGAACATTCAGACCAATGAATCCAAACATGCGTCCGACATACCATGCTGTGCCGTCAGGGTTCGGAACCAATGTGTCGAGGAACGAAAGAATACTCGATTCTGTGCCAAAGAAAGCTTCGCCAGTCAGTAGACCCGCTGCAACCATGAACGTACTCAAGAGAATCAGTGCACGCTGCTTTTCAGCAACTGTTGCACCTTCTTTTTCTTTGATCGCCTCAATCTTCGGACGCAGTTTCTTGTCTTCCCATTTATCTCGTGAATAACCGCCAATGAGCATTGGCAATGTGTGAGGGATATCGAGATACATTCCGAGGCCGAACGATGTGCCCATACCGGTACCCCATTCGACGAACATTCCAAGAAGGAATCCGAGTGCAAGGAGGTTCAAATCGCCTTGACGTTCAGCAAAAATGACAGAGAATGTCGCAAAAGCGTTGGCTTGAGGAGCCATCAAATCGATGGTTCCATCAGCGAGTTGCTTCGAAAGGAAGATAGCAACACCGGCACCAATAATTGCACCAGGAATAACACCCATGATGTTTCCTTTCGATATATGATATGGACGGTTACCGATGTAGAGACTGTTTTTGTAGTCTCCAATGACCGTTCCCGACATTGAAATCGCTGAACCAAACACGGTTGTTCCAACCAGACCGAGGAGAACCGCATCTTGGGTGTTCAATTGTAGGAGGTCCTGAGCATTCAAGAAAACACCGAGCAGCATCAGAAGAACGATGAATGAGGTTCCGGATACTGGCTCTATTCCAGTTTCGCCCATAACACGGACCGCAATCGCACCGAGTAAAAACGTGGTAAAGATAAGAACGGTAGCAAACACCAATGAAGCAAGAACCGAAAATCCACCAACTGTGAAAATTCCAATCATTGCAAGGAATGTGATTCCCATGAAGATAGGAATGTGTTTGAGTGGCCATTCATACCAACCTTTTCCTTCCATGTATTCTTGACTACCATCGCCTTTGAATGCTGAGCCGATATCAGCAAAGATATTGACAAAAGTTTTCCACATTTTTGCCAGACCAAACATTCCGCCTCCAACAATCGAACCGATCGCAATCGTACGGACCGTCTTAGAAAAGGCAATCATTTGCAGTGATGCTGAACCACCTGCAGCGTATTGTTGGATTGGTATATTGGCTTGCTGTGAAGCATCGTAAATTGGGAAATTGAAGTAAACAACGAGAGGAACCAAAAAGAACCAACCAACAAGTGTTCCAAGGTTAACAAGGAATGCTACTCGGGTTTTCATGAACCAGCCAATAGCAAACATCGAGGGGGTAAGTGCTACGCCAATGTAGGTGTAAGCAAATGGATTCCACTGAGTATCGGCAGACCAATGAGTGTAATTGAGTGAGACGCCATCTTCTATTCCACTCGGCTGGTGAATCTTTCCGTTTGAATAAAAAGTGGCAAGACCATAATCACCAATGTGTCCTGATTCGGCTAAGAAATCAAGAAGAGCTAATTTCTTACCGTTCGCCCAAATCAAAGGATATTCAACCAAGAACAAAGCACCCATGGTGATGGTCGTCCACCAACCAATCGTTTTCAAAGAAGCATGAGCATGTTCTACAGCCCCGGTATTCACGTCAGATGCGATATCAAGCATCTTGAGTGTTGCTTCAAAACCAGGTAACGGCAGCGGGTCTTCGACAAGCCAAACACGTCGAAAGATGATGAAATACATAATACCCAAGAAACCGGCAAACATACTTGCAACAATTCCTACAAATGCTAGATTAAACGTGTCCGCATTACTGATAAGAGGGCCATCTGCCAAAAAATATCGAGAATCAGAAGCCAAAAGGAAAATTGCAGGGAAAGTGAAAATAAAACCCGTTGAAGCGTGGGTTGCGCCAGTGGTTGCAGAAGTAGCGATGTTCACTTCAGATGGCGACCACCTGAGAGCCATACCCAAAAGGTAAGCGATATACCACGCAGCCGATATTGCCAAACCAAGTTTTAATCCAATATATGCAGTAACGCCAGAAAAGACTGCTCCAATCGCAATACCGTAGATGACTTTTGGAGTGCTCCAGTGCGATACTTCAAAGGACTCTTCGAGATTTTTCTCTTCCAAATATTGCTCAAGAACACCGGTATTGAGGTTGTTATACATGTCGTCATCAAGCCAAGTCAGTGTACCCTTTTCAATGGCTTTCAAACCCTGAGGAGTTACTGGTTGGCGGTATGCAGATTTTTCGACACCCATGGAATCACACTCGGTATACGCTACGCGTATGTGACAAGGTGGAGCAATCCGTTTGAATAGGTTGCTGTTGTTTGGAACCAATTTATTCCGTGTTTAAAGCGATAAATCATCTCTCGATGAACTGTCACGAATCATGACAGCCGGCAATCCGCCCCATACTTCTCCAGCAGGAATCGTACGATATTTGGGGATGAGCGCATTGGTTGCTACCACTGCATGTTCTTCAACGACTACACCGGGTTGAACCGTTGCACGAGCACCGACCAATGAGCCTTTTTGCATGTGAATCGGAGCAAAAACCATCTGCCCTTTTTCGACTAAATGGCCATTGAAAATCGCACCCCCACCAACCACACAATCATCATCGATACGTATCAAGCAAGGATCGTTTAATCGTACTGTATTGATTTGGGTATTCTTGCCAATTTTCGCACCACAGACACGGAAATAAGCTGTGGCCAAAAAAGACGGAACAAAGTGTTGAAGGAAGGGTTGAGTCGAACGAAGAATTTGCCCACAGAAGGCCCACCGGATGGTCTTGAAAGATGCTAAAGGAACAACGGTTTTCTCTTTGATTCTGAGATGAAGGATGAATTGCAGAAAAGACGAAAATATCAGAAGAGAAATCGTATATACGACAAATGAACTTGACAACACAAGTCCAGTCGCCAATGCTTGAGCCCATTCATGGTCATAAGAAAACAACGATTCAACCCAGTTGAAGTAAACAATTGCTGGCGCCAGTGGAACACCCCATACGATGACCATAACCAAAATGACTACGAAAGACCCTACAGTCTGGAGTAGATTGAATGCTTTCACAGCCAGCGGTTGAGAACGCGCTTCATAAGACTAGCCACGAACTTTACGTGGAAAGGCCAATCAAGCATCCATCACTCAGCAACTGCTTGTTCTGGGTGAGTTCCATTCTCTCGAGCGATGCGATCCTCTTCTGCAGCAACTCGCATACCTTCTTCCAAGTCGATGCGACTCGTGAGATAGGTTCCCATCAGAATAACAATCGTAATGGTCAAAATTGCAACTCGACTGTCAAACTGAGTACTTGCAAGGGCATAGAGGAAAGTTCCAATCATTGCAGCTGACTTACCGAGGAAACCAAAGAATCCGAAGAATTCTGAAGTCCGTGTTTCGGGGATAAGCATAGAGAACATCGAACGTGCTTGAGCACCTGCTGCACCCATTGCAACACCAACAAACATTCCAAGAGTAATCCATTGAGCAGTAACACCCATTCCGAGAGGCTCCCATAGATTCGAACGCATCCAGGAGGCATAGCCATCAGCAAGACCACCTTGATCGACATTCGTCGGGTGAGTATCGCCAATTTCATCAGCACCACTTTCCGGGCCACCTACAAAGATAATTGACCAACGGTGGTCATTCGTACTATCAAACGCAGCGACCATTGCAGTGGCATTTTCAGCATCAATGGATGGTGTTACGACCGCATTCACTGTCTCTTCTTCAGCAAGCATCGAGACACCCAAGAGTCCTGAGCCAACCAAAAGGAATGCTAGCAGTGCACCTTTCCAACCCATTTCGAGATTTTGAATGTAAAGTATTCCTGCGCCGAATGTTCCAAGGATTGCAAGGATTGCGATACACATGAGAATACCTGCGCCCA
The DNA here is from genome assembly GCA_002170315.2 of Euryarchaeota archaeon TMED99. Lineage (GTDB taxonomy): Archaea > Thermoplasmatota > Poseidoniia > Poseidoniales > Poseidoniaceae > MGIIa-L1. The sequence goes on along the minus strand of NHFA02000051.1, from coordinate 19,866 downwards.
TTGAGCCAGATGAAGAAGAACTCGATTCATAATCGGTAGACTCGGCAGGGAAATAACTCTGATAAGCATCACGGAATTCATTGTCACCAGCGCCTTCTTCACTGATCCAACCTTCGTATCCCTTACCGTAAAGTGTCGTCATTTCATACATTGAAGACGTTTCATTCCAGGTGAAGGTGAAATCGTATCGGTCTGCATCATCCACTGTTGGATTTCCCTCGTCGTCTACATTGACTGTTGAATCCAGTTCAAGCGGAGCAAAGCCAGCAGCAACGACAGCAACACAGCAATAGATCATCAGCGAAAGCATCAATGCAAACTTTGTACCCTTAATGTTCGCAAGTTTACCGAACACCAAAGTCATAGGTATTGCTACGATATTGACTGTAAGCAGCAAATAGATGTTCAATTGAAGACTCAATCGAAGAACGGAGTCACCGTATGCACTTGCCATACTTGCGATGGTGTTAACTCCATCATAAAACAGAAGATAAGCGAGAAGATACATGGCTAAAATCTTGAACTTCTTGATTTCTTTGAAGGTTGTGAAGACTTGGCTGTATGCCACTTTCGTTGCGTGAGCAAGTCCTTCCCACTCCATTTCATTTGGAATCTCAGGTTCTGGAGTCCACTTGAACATGAGGTAACCAAAGCCCCACCACCACAGCGCAGAAGTAACGAAAATGGTCGACAAACGGAAGTTCGAATCCCAGCCGAACGGACCCAAGAGAATAATCAAGTGGAAGATGAGAAGCATTGAACCGCCCATGAAACCATATGCATACCCTTTCGAAGAGACATGATCCATGCATCGCTTTTCAGCCAAATAAGGCATAAAGGAATAGTAAATGACGTTACCACCAGTAAAACCAACAGTACCTATGACATACATTACTGCCATGATTTTGTAACCATCAGAACCGAAGTAAGGGGCAGCACCCATGAGTGCAGTAAAGATAACTCCTGCAACAGTATACCATTTGAGTAATGATTTCTTAATCGGCATACGGTCTGCAATAACACCGAGAGCCGGCGCAGTCACAACAACGAAAAGCATGGAAAAGGTGAGTACTTGAGCATAAAATGCGTCACCAGTTTGTGTTCCTGTTGCGTAGTTGTACAAACCTGACATCACTTGAGGTGCGATAACGGTCATGACCGTAAGAGCATAAGCTTGGTTCGCCCAGTCAAAGAAATACCAACTTTTCAAGGATTTCTTATCGGCATCACTCATGTTTTCCATTGCTGCATCAACTGAAAAAGTTTCAGTTGCAGTTGCTGTTCCGACTTCGGACATAGACGATGATGAACTCTTTAGGCTTATGAATACAATACCGGACAACGGCAAAAAAATGATGTTTCACATTTACGAGTGAAAGCGTCAATTCAATCAACGTTCGATCTTGTAGCGACCAAGTGCTTCCATCCAGAGAATCTCTTGACCTGATGCGACTTCAATGTCGGGGTCAACTGGAAGAATCATCATGGAGTGGTCTTTCATATTCATGGCGTGAACTTCTTCACCATCAATGTGAGTTACCATAGCCTTGCCCTTTTCAATCATAGGAACGTTGATGCTGTCGGTAACGGTGCCAACGTGAGAGATTTTCTTCGAAGAAAACAGAGAGACAAGTTCAAGACGAGCTTTTGCTGAACCGTGCTTTCCTGGTTTGGACTTGGAAATGCTCAATATCTTGTAAGCCTCTTCATCGACAACACAAAAGCGTCCTACTTTCAAAGTTCGAATTTCAACACGGTCTGTTCCTGGCATACAATCCCTCTAATTGCGCTGTTAAGGTGCTGGCTTATCACCCTTCGCTCTTTTTCCCATTGATATTACAGTTCACGAACATCAAACCGTTGACCGGACTGTTCCATAGAATGGTTCAAAATGAGAGGACATAATTGTTCTGCAACGTCTTTACTTTGAGTCAGGTGGCCATCGGTGTATAGGGAAACAAAATCCCCATGTGATGGAAACTGTTCTGGATTTGCCGAACGAATATCTGACTGCATACCTGTGTCAACCACTCCCGGTGCAATGGCAATAGCGCTGATGTTTGCATCTGCACCTTCAGCAGCTAAGCACTTTGCCCACATGTCAAGACCGGCTTTTGAGACACAATAGGCAGACCATGATTGAATCGGTCGAAGAGAAGCCCCGCTCGAGATGGTCGTCACACGAGATTGTTGAGAACCTCCCATCAGCGGCATAAGTCGTTGAGTCAAGTCTTGTACACCAATGAGATTCGCTTGAATTGAATGGGTCCACTGTGCCATATCCGAACCTGCCATCGAGTTGATCGGAAAAATTGTGCCCGCATTGTGAACAATTCCTGCAATCCAGTCAAATTGCTCACATATTTGCTCGGCAGCAGCTTGAATATCCGAAGAAAGTGACAAATCGCAAGCGATAGAAAAAGAACCTGAGCATGACTCTGCTAACGATTCTCCGACTTTCTTCAACTCCTCTGAAGACCGTGCAAGGCCAATTACTGGATGGCCTTGTGCTGCTAATTGCAGAGAAATCTCTCTCCCTATTCCTTTCGATGCACCGGTGACGATGTATGGTCCGTTCGCCATACCCTTCGCCTGTGCAGAGGGTCTTTCATCCTGACCCAATCAAAAGCTCACTGTGTGAACGTCAGTTATTCGTCGCTGGATTTTCTGGAAACAACGGTTGCTCCCAAAAGAGCGAGCATGCCGATGAATGCAGTAAAACCAGGGAGATACGTCGCAGGCGCAGATGTATTTTCGAGATTCACAGTGACAAGAGTGGTTGCTGAGTTGGTTCCATCACTCCATGTGATGTTCGCATCAACAGACTCTGAAATGTCAGCAGAGAGCGTGATTATTGCGGAAGCAGTAACCTCTCCGAGTGCAGGACCAACAACGACATCATTCACAGATATCGTTACAGGGTCATTGTCCAAATCTTGACACGATACGATGAGGAAATAATCTCCAGAAGGAACCGTTAGAATCGGTGTGATACCCGTTCCTAGATTTGGAACCGAAGATGAACCGATTACCAATGTGGAAACTTCAACATCTCCGGAAAGGGCGTTCGCAGCCGGCATCCCATCGATCTCAAGAGTGTAATAGAAGGTGCATACTGGCAATTGGTTGATTGGGAAATCATTGTAATCATACGGGTTGGTTCCTCGAAGATACTCAATTTCATCGGTAAAACCATCGTCGTCATCATCATCATCCATCGGGTCGCAGATTCCATCTTGATCATAATCCACTGGAACCGAGGTAGGGTTTTGGAAATCGGAATTGCAATCAATTTCAACGCTGTCATCCCAGCCATCAAGGTCAGTATCGGAACATCCATTCAATTGAACGATACTACCGTATGGAGTTGCAGGACACTCGTCATCTTTATCATAAACTCCATCTGAATCAATGTCAGAAACTGAGTTTTGTATCCAGCATAGATTGGAGGAAGAAGAGGTGTCATTGAGTGTAACGAGAACTTCATCAGCAGCACTCAATTCGACTGAAATGCAGGCAAATGTGGAATCCGCAAGCGCATTAAATTCGAGAATCTTATTCTCGGTTGAATCCGTTCCTTCAACCCACGTGTATTCGCCTGAATCCATCACAGTCCCAGTACCAGTAGAGACATCCAAGACATCCCATGTGAAGGAATATTGTTGACCTGCGTCAAGTTCAGCCATTGAAACCAACACAAGTGCCCATCCATCAGGTTTCACCATTGCGTTGACGCTAATGGTTGCATCATCTTGACTGCCAAGTGGTGGAAGCACGGTAATGTCATCACCTCTATGGGTTGAGAGAACAGTAGAATCAGCCACACGTGTCAATGAACATTCAACATAATACTCACCCTCTCCTGGCGGCGAGAACACCGAATTCATGGTGTTGACTTGTTCTGGTCGATGGTTCCATGTAGCCGTCGTAGAATCGAGTATTGAATCATCTGAAGCATCGAAGAAATTGCATTGTTCTTGGTAGGTCTGAATAAACTCATTACGGTGGTCAAGCATCCAAAGCATATCGATATAGACATTCATGTTTGGTAACAGTTGGAACGAAGAATGAAGCATTTGTGAAGATTCAACACTACCGCCAATACCGAAGTAATTACTCTCATCTTGTGGACTGTTTAATTGGACATCTTGAATAAAGTAGCGCGACTTCAACCCAACAGAAGAGTTTTCAAACCACCAAGACACATTGTTGGCATAATTTCCACAGCATTCAGGTACGGTGATATAGGCCACTTCTGTGTATGATGAACTGGTTGGCGTAAAGTCGATACTACCTGAGAGAAGAGTTTGGTTTTCAGCAGGGATATTGTAAGAAGAAGTGGAAGGTTGACCCTTGCATTCGGATTCAAAGATTCCGTCTTCATAATCTGTTTCAACACTGCACATGGTGTATTCAATCGTGTAGGTTGTACCGGGATACATATTGGTCGTTTCAATACTCAGCCCAATACTTGAATTGTGAGGATAGAAAACTGAATCGGTTGTGATTGAATGACGTTCATTACCCGTGTAATTTTCATCCAGAACAGTAATAATTCCACTGGTTTGGCTTCCCATAAACTTGCTGTCCAAGTTTCGAGTCAAGTTACATTCTGTGTGGAAAGTACCCGGAGTTGGTGGGTAGAGTCCAACATCAACTGCTGGGTGACCGTTGTGACTCCATGTAGAGGTACGGTTGTCCACTGCAACACCTGTGCTGTTGAATAAACTGCATTGAATGGTGTAGGAAAGCGTGAAACTGTTCATTGTGTCCAAAGTCCAACGGCTGTGCGAGACTGAGTTCATGCCAATCAATATTCGATTGCGTTGGAAGTTTAGATGGTCATTTACGACCTCTCCTCCAAGAATGAAGGTGTTGGAAATATCGGCGTCAAGACTCACATTGCGAGTGCTGATATCTAAGTCAAAAGTGAGAGATTCGTTTTCAAGTGAGTTGACACTGAGCATTTCATTGTTGTTGAACTGAGCTTTTTCATCACCACAGCAACTCGGCAGTGTGAATGTGAGTTGCTCAACATGAGTAGAAGCAGTTGGTGTGAACGTTATCTCGCCTTGGAAAGAAATTACTTCGGACTCATCGACTGTCGTGGTCAAAGGATCATCAAGCAGACCATACCGTACATCAGCGCCACATTCAAGAACATAATCTCGAATGTGATTGTCGTAGTAGACATGTGTGTAACACATAGTGTATGTCAAAACGTATTCAGCACCGATAAACAAATTTGTCATAGGAACGGTGAGAGAGACGGTATCGTTATGCTCATACAGGATTGTATCGGTCTGTCCACTCACTGCCTCATAGCCAGAATAATCACTGTCAATAACATCGAATGATGCTCCGATTTGACTTGCAAGAATTGTCGAATCGGCACTTCGTATCAAATCACAATGTGGATAATGCATTCCTTCACCAGTTGCCACAAGATCGAAATAAGGGTCGACAATATCATAATCACCATTCCAAATCTTAACTGTTGAATCAACAGCAGTGCCGTTGGGGTCGATTAAAGAGCAATTAACCGAATGAGACAGTACTTCAAGGTTCCAATACTCTAAATCAAAGAAAGCATGAACACCGTAATCCATTCCCAAAAGAATGTCCTTGTTTGAAACGCCAAGGTGCATACCAACGACCTCACTGCCCAAAGCGAAGAGTTCAGTGGATTCGGATGCAATTGGAATGCTTTGAGAAGTGAGATTTACCAAAAACATCATTGTTCCGTTGTCAAAGTTTTCTGCGGAGTTTGAGTTATCGCAACATCCAGTATCGGCAATTGAGGTTGCTGAAAGTGACACTAAGTTTCCTGAACCTAAATCCACAGTACCGGAAACTTGGTCGAACCATTCAGTACATTCAACATTCATGACTTCCATTTCATCATCCCAAGTTCCCGTGGCTCTGCACAACGTGTATTCGAGTGCATACTCTGCAGTTGTGTCCAAATTCGATGCCGTTGCAACCAAGGTCATATTTGTTCCACGGTCGTAATAATCTCCGAGCACATCAACGGTAAGTGTCTCAGTACCGGTCGAACGTCCAGCATCAGCATCGACGGATTGAATCGGAAGGATTCCAAGCATTCCGGATGAAAGTAAGATGAAGATGAGCAGTACACTTTGGCTACGAATTGAGATTTTATTAGGCGAGGTCATACACTTGCCAGTGATTGACGAATAATAAACTGATTCCTTCCCTATACCCAAGCACGAGTGAGTGGTGAGAGATCATAAATCGCATCATCGATTTCCTGATGAACCATCTCAACCTCTTCTTTACCCAGTTCAACTTCAATGCGGTGAATTAATTTTCTACATCGAGGGGAATTCTTCCCAGACATTGAAAAAACAGCTAACAGAAAACGGTTCGCACGGCGTTGCTGGTCTTTGTTTGGAGGCACGAACTCCCCTTTTGCATCCAGTAATTCGAGCACCCGAATTTGATTCGGATGGATGAATCGTGCAGTCGTAATTTGTTCTTCTATTCCTGAATGTATGGCACTGCGTAATCCAGGTTCCAAGTCTTTCAAACCTTCAGGGAATGCATGGGCAACCAATTTGGGTGTCAACTCATGGCCAACCAACCGTGAGCGCATGTCCTTCATCATCGAGTTCATTCCAATCATATTGACCAAAACAAAAACCGGTAAAGAAATCAGTTCAACATAGGCACGTAGTGCAACACGCCCGAGAAGTCGGACCCACATACGTCGCAGAATCATTTTGAAGATGGTTGCGCTTGCTATAATTCTCAACTTTTTGAGTATTTTTCGTAGCATCATCCCCATCTTACCAATTTTTGCAAGTGGGTCAATACCAAACATTGTGCCTTGGAATCCTGGAGCACCTAGAGCAGCATGAACAAGCCAGTGAGGTATGGAGTTCTCAAGTTCTGCTTGGAAAAGTTCCTCTTCAGGAATGTTGAGTATCTTGGCCATTCGAGCAGCAGTACTGAGCGAATCTCGATAGAGAAATACCAATTCGAATGCGGTGGTTAAGCTGCTCACAAGAGTAATGATGAGAATGAAACTCCACCCACTCAAGCCTGCAGCACCTTCCCAGTCTTTGATGAATAAAGCAACTCCAACAACAATGAGACCAGAAAGAAGGCCTGACAAACCCGCCCGAACTACGGCGAGACGACCAAGCAAATCGAGGCGTTTATCTGCCTCTTTACGGTTGGTAATCGGCTGTTCAGGAGAAGAGATAACCGTGGACATAAATTGGCCAATAGCCCAAAATTGTAACGTATCTTTTAGGCCCAATCCTACACCCTCAATACGTATAGAAACCTTGACCTGATTTTCGCCCAAGTTTGCCTTCTGCAACCATTTGGATGAGCAATGGCGCCGGAGCATACTTATCATCGCCCATTCCGTCATGCAAGACATTCATGATGTGCAAAACGGTATCCAATCCAATAAGGTCTGAAAGTGCAAGCGGTCCGATTGGGTGATTCATTCCAAGTTTCATGATGCCATCGATAGCTTCAGGCTGTGCAACCCCTTCTTGGAAGGTCAAAATCGCTTCATTCAGCATAGGACAAAGGATACGGTTGGAGACAAAACCTGGCGAATCGTTGCATGAAAGAGGCGTTTTCCCCATCGTCTCTGATGCTTGAAGCACAGCACTGTTCGTCTGTTCACTGGTATCCTTACCGTTGATAATTTCCACCAATTTCATGATTGGAACTGGATTCATGAAATGCATACCAATCACTTTGTCAGGACGACTGGTCGAATCAGCAATCGTTGAAATCGATATTGAAGAAGTGTTTGAGGCTAGAATCGTTTCTGGTTTACAAATCTCATCAAGTTCTTGAAAAATACTGATTTTTAAGTCGAGAATCTCGGGGACTGCCTCGATGACAAGATCACAGTCTGCACAAACTGCCCTGTCGATAGAGAGGGAAATCCGAGCACGTGATGCGTCTGCATCTTCCTGTGTCATGCGTTCTTTCGAGACGAGTTTGGCAAGTGACTTTTCGATAGCGGCAATTCCACGGTCGACGAACTCTTGCTTGATGTCAATCATCGTCACATCATAGCCTGCGCATGCAGCCACTTGTGTGATTCCATTCCCCATTTGTCCGGCTCCGAGAACTGCTATTTTCTTGATATCCATATGACTCACTCAACCCTCCCACGACGAATTGATTGATGAACCTGCCCGAGGTTTATTCAGCAATTGACGGCTATAATTTTAAATGGAAACATGCAAAAATGGGCTCATGGTCGAAATACTCTGTCCTCATTGTGAAGAAGAAATTGAGCTAGATGATGATGCAGTTGGCGAATTTGCGTGCCCACATTGCGATGGAGAATTTGAATGGGGAGTGGAAGACGAATTGGACTCATTCATGGATGAGGTCGATGATGGAATAATTGTAAACCAGCCGGGCCAGCAATATATTCCAATTCAGGCAAATGCGGAGACAAACACGATTGCTATTGTCGCCATTGTTTTTGCAGGATTGGCTCTCATGGGTGCACTTGGTGGTGCTTGGGTTCCTCTCTTTGGATTGTGTAATCTTCTCTTCGTAATTCCAGCAGTTATTTTGGCCTATATGAGCCGTTCAAAAATTCAACATATGGAAGGACACAAAGACGCAGGAATGGTAAAGGCCGGTTGGATTATTTCTCTTGTTTCCCTCGTTCTAACTGTTTTACCTCAGATATTCTGGCTTGTGTTCATCTTTGTGTTTGCTGAGACAGGTGATATTGTCGCAGACGGGTGGTTTGATTGTGGCAATGGAGAAGCAGTACCTGAGATGTTTGTCAACGATGGCGAATGGGACTGTTCGAACGGCGCTGATGAAAATTGACATCATCATGTTAGAGGTAGCCCGACTCGGATTTGAACCGAGGTCAACGGGACCAAAACCCGTTATGATGGACCCCTACACTATCGGGCTATGATACACAGGCGGTCGGCTCACCCTTTTGTTTTTGTCGGAACTTCAACATCAAATTCGTTCAAGGAAGAAGGTTTCTCAATTCTTCATCCTCAATGCGCAGTCGAGCGCTTTCTATGAACTCTTCAAGTGAAATCCCCTGGTTCGCTTGATATATTTCTGCTTGAAGTGCCATGTCTAATTTATCCAGTTGTTTGACAAATTTTGATTCTGGAGTTTCTCCTTGCTCATACTCTTCAAACAATGCGACCCATTCAGGAGCAAGTTCCTGCATTGCCTTATGTTCATCTTCTGCTTTTGTCGAAGTATCATCATGAGGCGTGAGATCACCCACTCGAACTTCAGGAACATCGTGAACAATACACATTGAAAGAACACGTTCGAGGTTGAGGTGACTCGGAGTAAGTTTGAGCGCTAACATCGACATACCCCACGAATGTGCAGCTACTGATTCTGGTAAATCTACGCCTGAACGAACCCATCCCGTTCGCAGGACGTTTTTCAGCCCAAGTATCTCTTTTAACTCGCCCCGCATGGTTATGCGATAAGACAAGCACTCAAAACCTCGACGCCTAAGATTGACGCATGCAGACCGGTAAGCCGACGTGGTGGGATGAAGCAAATGCCGTTCTAAGTAACGACGAAATCCTTGGCCCAGTCGTTCGTTCTTACCCCGACGAAAGCCTCGTGGGGAGAGGCGATTTATTCTCAACACTGGTTCGTTCAATCGTTGGTCAACAAATTTCTGTCATCGCAGCCGATGCTGTGTGGGGGCGTTTGGTTGACCTTGTCGGTGATATAACACCGGAATCCTTGCGGAAATTTACTCCTGAACAGCTCGCTTCATGTGGACTTTCTCGGCCAAAATCGAGTTATATTCATGGACTCGCACTGGAAGCAAAAGCGCTGATTCTTGACAATTGGGACGAGTTGAATGATGAACAATTGCTCAAACACTTTATCCAATTTCGAGGTGTTGGGCCATGGACTGCAGAGATGATTCTCATTTTCACACTGATGCGACCTGACATCTTTAGTATTGGAGACATAGGATTGATTCGGGCTGTACAAAAACTGGTTCCAGAAGCAGAAACCAAAGAGGAAGTACTCGAAATATCTCAACGATGGGCACCGTATCGAACCGCAGCATCATGGTATCTGTGGCGGATGCTTGACCCTGTTCCAGTCGAATACTAGCCATAGAAGATTTGACAATGTACTACTCCTACGGAGTCCTATGAGCGATGAAGTTGAAGATACCCCAACTATGGCGGACAGACTCAATGCGACTGGCTCAAAATTAGCGGAACTCTCTAAAAAAGCGGCATCTGCTACAAAGAGTGCTGTGATAAAAACTACAGAAGTGAGTATTGATGTTGCACAATCAGCAACCAAAGCCAGTAAGAGCGCAGTTTCTAAAACCAATGAAAAGGTGAAGAAGGCAGTTCAAGATTCGAAAGATAAACGTAATGAAAAGCGAGAAAATAAGGCTCAGAAAGCAAAAGAAGAGTTGTTGTCCGAATCGATTCTCAACGACATACCAGCAATGGTCACGCTTCCTGAATTTGAAAATGTGCGTATGGAAGTCGTCAATGAACAGCAAACAAACCAACTTCTTCTCCTCGAGGAAATGCAACGTCTTTCATCCAGAGTCGACACACTCGAAAGAAGGCAAAGAAACAGTGTGAAACAATCAAACAATCAATTGATTTCGTCCGAAGAATATTCATTGGAGCAAGAAACAACCAACGAAGTAAAGCAAATGATTGGAACCAGTGAGGCCATGGGTGAAATGCTTCACATTCTTGGTGCTTCACTGTTATGGATCGTTGCACTTGTGGGAATGGACCAATTTGCTACTGATAAACAATTGATGCTCACGGAAGCATATCCTGCAGACTTGCTCCTATGGTCTGTTGGTTCGTTCACTTGGGTGATGTATCTCTTACATCGATTGGGTAAATCCGGATTGAAAATGCCGTTATTGATTCGAGTTCAAGCCTCTCTAGCTGTTGGGATAACGACTCTCATGGGCTTAATGCTCAATGATGATTCGATGACAACAGTATCCAATGTTTGGACATGGGGCACAATTCTCGCAATTGCTTTACTGCTTGGAAGCAGCATGCTCGCAACTGCATGGCGATCAACCAAGAAATTGGTAGGCATCCGAGAAACTGTTGAAATCATCGATTGATGGCTTCAGGGTCTTTGGAAAGATCACGAGTAATGTTCTTGTGATGGGATTCGATTGTTCCACCACCAATTTCCAACAGTTTTGAATCTCTCCACAAACGCTCGACATGGTATTCTCCAACATAGCCGTATCCACCCATGACCTGCATAGCAGCGTCTGCGATTTCCTTAGCGGCTGTTGCTGCAAATAATTTCACACCGTCTGAATCAAGTCGGTGACCAGGCTTACCAAGTGTCATGTTTTGAGCAGTATCATAGATGTAAGCACGCATTGAGCGGTACTTCGCCCAGGATTCTCCAATATACCGTTGCATTTGACCAAAGTCTCGGATTTGAGATTTGAAGGCTGTTCGTTCTGTAGCATAACGATTCATGTCATTAAGAGCACGACGTGAGATTCCAAGCGCCATAGCAGCGAGCGTAAGACGTTCAACTTCCAAGTTCGCCATCATGTGGAGAAGTGATTCACCGGGTGAGCCTACAAGATTAGCATTAGGTACGATGCAATCTTCAAAAACAAGTTCAGCAGTGTTGGATGCACGCATTCCAGTTTTGTCCATGATTTTCTGACCAACGCTGTAGCCAGTCATTCCAGCCTCAACCAAGAAGGTCGACATTTGAACACGTCCTCGTTCATCGACACCCGTCTTTGCATAAACCCAGACAACATCTGCGGGTGTACCGTTATCGTCAAGACAACCGTTTGTAATCCACATTTTACGGCCATTGAGTAACCAAGTTCCGTCTTCTTGTTGAACAGCTGTGGTCGATAAGCCAAGTACGTCTGTTCCAGCATCTGGTTCGGACATAGCCATTGCTCCAATCCATTCGCCTGAACAAACCAGAGGAAGGATACGTGCCTTTTGTTCTTCAGTTCCATTGAACGAGAGATTGTTGACAAAAAGCATTGAATGAGCGAGGTAAGCAAGGGCAAAGCCAGGATCCGATGCTGAGAGTTCTTCATGAACAATTGCGCATGCAGTCGCATCAAGACCGGCTCCGCCGTATTTCTCATCAGCACTAATGCCCAAGAGACCAAGTTCGCCCATTGAACGGAGCAGTGGCAAATTGAATGCTTCATCACGGTCATGTTCCAGTGCTTGAGGCTCAACATGTTCTCTGGTCCAGTCTCGAACCATCTCACGGAGCATTGCGTGTTCTTCACTAGGATTGGCTATATCCATCGTCTCACCCATTTTATCGGGAGTGACTCTCCTTTTTCACCCTTTGTCGGGTTTGAAGTCAAGAACGCCTTAAGAAACTGCGACGCTTTCGGCGTTTTCCTCTCGAATTTGAAGCATCTCTCGCTGAAAGACGCACTTCATCTTCCATCCCAGTGGCTGGGCGTGAACGTGTTGCTGGAGGTGGTCCACGCATTGAACGCCGTCGGCGAATTGGCTCTGGTTGTTTTTTCACTCGACGAATCTTTCGAACAGGTTCCTGATTCAAGGGAATCTTTCGAGAACGCTGACCAACATGTTGGAGATGGGTGTTGAAGGTTGTTGTAACATTGGATTTCGGTGCAAGCCCAGCATTCGACAAAACTTTCTGCGCCCGTTGTCGGGGTGTCGTTACTCGGACTTCATCGACAATTCGATTCGCAAGATGAGAGATTGATTGGTCGCCTTTGACCTTGGGTGCTTTTCGCACATCAACATGCAATTCACCCTTCGTTTGTTTTTCATCATCCATCAATCCAATTAGAAAATTAGTGCTCAAAGCATCCTGCTTTCGCTCAACCATACGCATCCCATCCAAACTGAATCCTGTTTGATTCTATTATGAAGGTTCCCCGCCAAAAGATGGAGAAAAGAGCGTTTTTTCACCGTTTTATCTGTCATCAGAAACGGCTTCAAGGAATGCTTTGTAGTCAGCCTCGTTGTCAAATTCAAGAGGAATAACCATGATTTCATCACAATCTTGGCATTGATACCGTTGTCCGGTCATGAAACCAGCATAGGGGTAAACTCGTATTCCGTAGCAAGCGATGCAAATTCGAAAGGACATGGTATCAATTGTTCCTGTAGGTTGAGGATAATAAGCATGTGCTCAATATGAATCAGGAGAAAGGTCTAATCCTGTTAATATGAGTAATTTCTCGGTGTTAAACCCATCAGGTAATTTCTCAGATGCACGATCTGCGTGCGTAATTTGATGGTGCTGGCTGGTTGATGTCGTTGTATGCCCTTCCGAGTCCGTACTCGTCGAAGTAACAGTATAGGTATGCAAGAGGGATGATGCATCAAGAGAAATTTTCGACTTCATCGTCTTTGGCTTATTTCTCCAGCTTTTGGAAATAACGAGCGTGTTTTCAACTCCAAGATGCTCTATGTGATGCTTTCCAGTCGAAAGGAAATACACCGTATATCCGCCAATAAGGTAAAGCATAATGATCAGAACCATTCCAATAATTCCCAGCCCTCCCTGAGCGTTTTCGCTCACTTCAGTGAGAGTACCATCAGCATTGTAAGTGTGCAACGATACCATTTGGTAGCTAAAGGAGTTTTGTGAATATTGAATTGAATCTATTGAACCGTAATCGTCATCACCATTCGGATACAAGTAGACCGCCTCACCATAAAAGGGTAAGACCGGTTCAGCACTTTCATTTTCCAAAAAGACTGGAGTCTCATCACACCAATTTGGCAGAATTACATTTCTTTCAACGTCAATCACTTCTTGCATTGTTGTGTTCTCGTCAAATGGTGACTTCATAGACACTGCCATACAATAATACATCCAATTATCGAGAACATTTGGACCTGCACGCGTCTCATTGGAAGTGTCAGAAAAACTCGAATTCTGGCCAAAGGAATCCGTGCAATACCAATGCATTGCCTGAGATTCACAATAATAATTGGAATATGGATATCCGTCCATGGAGACTGATTGCTCATTTTCTGCACAATACCATTGTTCCATTTGAGAACTGCCACCCATCCATTCACAATGGCCATAAACGANCCAATCAAAATCCTCACCGTCTGCATAATAATCAAACTCAGTAAATCCAATGACTCCTCCATCTCCGATTACTTCCCAGCGAAGAACCTCGTTAAAGTAACCATAATTATAGGAAAAGTNCGATGCTATGACATGATCACCGCTGTATGAATACGTCACTTGACGGGATTCGTCACCACTTACACAATGGAATTGTTCATCTTCCAAATTTTCCAAAGAGCCCCAGCAATCATCAGCATTACCNACATCGAATGCGAAGAAAGCAAGGGGTAAACTCACCAAAACAAGAGCCACGACCATCATGAAGATTGCTGGNGATGAAACGACTTTCGCATACAGTTCTTGNGGCTCTCTTGCTATGTAGTCAGGAACTGTTGGTTCGACAATTCTTTCTGGCTCTCCGCTTGAAGGGACAGCTGTATCCCAAAAGTTTCCTTCACTTGACATGTTGTTGCCTCAGTTGTTGAGTATAGAAAGGTTGCACCGGANAAAGAATCAACTTGAACACGAAAGCATTGAGCAACCGATTCGATGTCGCGCCCATTCGGGACGTTTCTGAAACCACTCCTGTTCATGTTCGGGTTGCTCATCGTATGGATTTTCAAGCAATTCAAGCAGTGATTCACAAACTGAATAATCATCCTTTTCAGCAGCATCAATGGCAAGTTGAGCCATCCAATTACGCAAGACATATTTTGGATTTGCTTGCAACATTCTTTCACGATTCGGCTGACCATCGACTCGATTCCACCAAGCCTCTAACCAGTCATTCCACGCTTGGATTGGAATCGTTGATTCATCATAGAAAGCAGATTGAAGAGNAGAAATGTCCGGAGATTCAATTGAACAAAGTAATCGGAAGAAGATGGTCATGTCTGTTTCGACTTCCTGCAAGAGACTGTTGAGTTGTCGAATCAATTCTTCATCGGTTTCCAAAAAGGTGTCAAAACCTAATTTATCGGCCCACATTTTGTTGTGATGGAGATCAAAACTGTCTGTATATGCAGTTAACACATCATGCAAGCGTTCAGGCGTCTCCATCAGCGGAACCATAGCCTCAAGCAGTCGAGCAAGATTCCAAGCAGCAATTTGTGGCTGTTGNCCATAGCGATATCTTCGGGTGGAAGAGTCTGTCGTGTTCGGCGTCCAACCAGGATTGTAGTCTTCAAGCCAGCCATACGGACCGTAATCAATGGTAAGTCCGTGTATTGACATGTTGTCGGTATTCATCACGCCATGAACAAAACCAACACGCATCCAGTGCGAAACCATCAGCGCAGTTTCTTCAGCAATATGACTTAACCAAGCGATTAAACCGTCATCATCACCACATGAGTGAGATGGAAAATGAGTTGAAACTGTATGCTCAACCAANGTTTTCAGAGTCTCCACATCACCGGTTGATGAGTGAATTTGAAAGCTACCAAACCGGATAAAACTCGGTGCAACTCGACAAACAACTGCGCCTGGTTCTTCAGAAGGATTTCCGTTATACATCACATCTCTAACAATNGATTCTCCNGTNGTTGCNAGNGACAANGCACGNGTTGTTGGAACACCGAGATGATGCATCGCTTCNCTGCAAAGAAACTCACGTATTGAAGAGCGAAGNACNGCNTTACCNTCNGCAAATCGNGAGTAAGGAGTATGACCTGCACCTTTGAGTTGCAATTCANGAATACCTGATTCAGTGGTCACTTCACCTAGAGTGATAGCTCGACCATCACCTAACTGACCTGCCCAATTTCCAAATTGGTGCCCACCATANCNCTGCGCATACGGTTGCATACCCTCAACTACCGAACCGCCAGCAAGAACGTCATCTTCACCCCGTGACAATCCAAGTGTTTCAGCGATATTCTCTGACCACANGTGNATGNTNGGNTTGGGNGCNGCAAAAGGNGTNACNNTTGACCAACATGCACCNGGAACTTGNCTTGATGGNCCATCACTGACCTCATCACCGGGNGTTTGTTCAAGAAAACGNTGAGACCACTTCANTGATGCAAGAGGTCCCATGGNTAAGGGANATTCACGGGCACTATCAACCTGTGTGTGTATCACTCAACTGATGCATCGCTGAACAAACGCAAGACAATAACACCAGCAACAATGAGACCCATTCCGATAATGGCTGCAGCATCGAGACGTTGATCGAAGAAAAGCACCGAAACCAAAGCGATTCCAGCAACACCAATTCCAGACCAGACTGCGTAAGCAATCCCAATTGGTATTGTGTCAAGTGTCAATGAGAGAAAATAGAACGCTGCACTGTATCCGATAAGAACGAGAATCGAAGGCCAAAGTTTGGTGAACCCTTCTGTTGATTTGAGCGAAGAAGTAGCAATAACTTCCGAGATAATTGCAAAACCCAACAACATCCATTTGTTCATAGAACGAGGTTGGAAAGGCGCTACATATCTTTTTGCATTGACTGATGATTCAATTCTAAATGAACCATTAACAGCAGCCATCTTCACGCATTGGAGCGGTGACAAGCGTAACCTTATCCACATTGTGAATATTTTGTAATTGTTCAATGGTTTCACGGAAATTCGATGCTGTTCCAATCGCGTGTAAGATGTCAACACAAGCATGACTGTGAGGGAGACAACTGTGATTGTAGGAAGTGATTTCAAGGCTCTCTGAATGTCGAAGATCCATTAATTTGTGTTCGATTCCATGCTGATAGTAGATGATTAAATGACCTTCAAGTACAACATCGTCCTTCATTTGACTAAGTTCGCCGTGCTGACGCATTTCTGCGAAAGAGAGAGCAGCGTCTCGAAGGAATTTGCTTCGGTTTTGATAGCCTGATTTTTCAACTAAACTCTCAAGCCCATCAGAAAAAGATTTGTCAGCACTGAACGATATAATTTGGCTCATGGTAAAGGGTTCGCCCCCTCATTAATAATAATATCGAGAAGAATAATAGCATCGGATGAAGGCATCTACTGTTTCCATTCTGCCCATTCACCTGTTGAACGAACACGATAGTACCAGGTACCACTTCCAGAAGGATACTCGAGGTATTCATAGCCATCTGATTCACGAACTGCACCTTTCATTTCCTTCGGAGGAGAGCTAATGCTGGCTTGGCTTTGAACGCCTGTGTTAATGTGAGGTTGGCTAAAGGTGTCCTCACGCATCAATACTTCTTGAGACAAATATTCTGCTCGTTCTTGCGTATTAAGAGCGCCNCCTAATCCGAAATAAGCNTCGTTGTGTGCGACGCGACTTACATCTGATGGCTCCATTGCAAGCAAATCCGCNATGAGGGTGTTCATCTTCTCCAAGGTAACTTTCTTGATTTCGCTGTTTGTATAACGAGCNGTCAGTTCGGATTTCATTTGATACAGTTCATCACGCANCACNTNCGGATCTTGGAAGTANGTTTGAACGAGNGATTTGAGNTATTCNAATTCACGNATTTCCTCNGCATTGAGTTTGGAACCCNTGCGGAANACTCGAATCCAACGAATCGATTCNGGNAGNAATGCTGCGACCATGTTNGTCTGAAGGAAAGCAAACAGAGCGACGATAATGGCNCCAACACCAACAGTTTGGACAACTGCCCCTCGCTCGCCTGAGCTCAANGATTCAAAGAAACTTCTCGGCTCATCTACATTCACTGCACAGCCATTGGCGTCAATAGTCGCCCCAGGAGTTGTTCCAAGGCAATCGTCTTTGAAGTCATCAATTCCGTCGCCGTCTTCATCAATCAGGCATCCATCAAGATCGACAATACCAAAGGCCACTGTTTCAGGGCAAATGTCATACAGGTCATCGACACCGTCGTTGTCTGAATCCATTGGCCCTGTTTGATTTGTTTCGTTAGAAGGGGTTTCAGAGTTATTTTCAACTTCATCGTCATAGATNTCTGCAATGCCGTTCCCATCNATGTCAAGGCAACCTAAGTAACCGTCGACTGTGGAATTTCCAGCCACAGTTGGGCAATGGTCTGACAGGACCGCTCCATCGACAAACTCACCTGGCCATACGAAAAGCCGAGTTGAGTTCCATGAAGAGACGCCCCAATTATCGCCATAGCCGTCACCATCGGTATCGGACCATTGCGTAGAGAGATTNACGAAAGCATCAGGGTTGTTACCCGTTGCATTATCCCCATAGCCATCACCATCTGAATCAAGCCATTGCGTTGCATCATTCGGGAAGGCATCATCGATATTGGCGACTGAATCACCATCGCTGTCATCATCGCTGTGTTGCGTAGGGTTCGGGTCACTGTTGTCGCCGATTCCATCNCCATCAGTATCCATCGTTTCATTGGCATCATTGGGAAAAGCATCGGCATTGTCGCCAACACCATCACCGTCTGAATCGAGTGTTTCGTTGGCGTCTTGAGGGAAAGCATCGGCGTTATCACCGACGCCATCTGCGTCTGAATCAAGGGTTTCACTGGGGTTGCTTGGGAAAGCATCAGCGTTGTCACCAACCCCNTCACCATCNNTNTCAAGNGTTTCACTGGCGTCGTTCGGGAACGCATCTGCGTTGTCACCTACACCATCACCATCGCTGTCCACCCATTCGGTTGAATCGCCCGGGTAAGCATCGCCTGCGTCGCTGTATCCATCGCCGTCNGCATCGGGGCAACCGCTCACATCNTGNGTNGAAGTNCCAGCNNCATTTGGACAACCATCATTGACGTTAAGCACGCCATCCATATCNACNTCATCAGGAGAAATNAAGGTAAATGCAGACGAAAGAATATGTGAATCATCATCTTTGTCATGCAGCGTGATGTCAATNGTATCTGCTGTTTGACCGGCCGNCGGNGTCNTAACGGTAATTGTTGNATCATCGACAACNGTTCCNGTNACNGAGCCGTATTGGCCNAATTGAACNGTNATTTCCATAGTTNGAATCAAGCCTGTCGATTTTGTAGCATACTTGAAGACATCATTTGTATCGTCATTAAAGGGAACATGCATAACCCCGCTTTCATCGATAAAAATAGAGTTTCCCTCCCCAACATCGGCACCACTCACCATTGTGGTTACGGTCCAATTGGAAGTCGTCGAGTCGAGTGTTGCGTATTTTAGATTCTGTCCGGACCAGGTATGGTAGACGATATGAGGTTGGTCTGCAGCATCAACTGCGATTGAAGGTTCCCGACCAGTGTACCCAGTTGAATCAATAATGGTGGTCGTCCATTGGCCATTCGGGACTCCTGTCGAGTAACGTAAATCATACTCTTTATCATCGTAGTGAGCGATATGAAATTGTCCTTGTTGGTCCACGGCCATCGATGTCATGTACCCTGGATACAAATTGCTCGGGGATGTTCCTGTATCAACCAAATAGGAATCCCAGGAACCACTTTTGTCTGTTGCGATTTTCAATTTCGAGGAACTTCGGTCTTGATAGGCGATGTACATATGATCGCTTTCATCAATGACAATGGCAGACTCACAACCACGGTTGGCCCCCTGGTCCACGTTCGTGTATGACCAACTCGAGCCATCATACGAGGAAATGCGAAGTCCAACACCACATTGATCTGAACCGTCGAGAGCATAGGAGATGTGCGGATGGTTGTTCGAGTCAACTGCGATACCGATTGGCCCAAAATGAGCGGAGTTTGAAACCGTATAATCCGTCCATGTCGTGCCATCATAGTTCATGTAAACTAACGTTTCATCCCAGCTGGTATATGTTGTGTAGGCCAAGTGTATGTGGTCATTATCATCAATGACCATGTGAATGTCCCAACAATATGTGCTACCACAATCGTTGATTTTTCCTGAAATC
>NHFA02000050.1 GCA_002170315.2 Euryarchaeota archaeon TMED99 | reverse complement strand
TGCGACGTTTATCGTCGCACTCATAGATCCGATTCGAAGGAAGATGGGTGCACGGTCACAGCGGTAGTGTTTACCTGGTCCCATTCCGAACCCAGAAGTCAAGCCTGCCTGCGTCTCTCCCAATACTGTGGTACGAGAGTCCACGGGAAAGGAAGTCACTGTGCCCCTCTTCTTTCTCCTCGAATCTATCCTCAAATCCCACCTCGGTGGGCGCTAGGCCGGTGCTCCTTTGGAGTGCCGGCCTTTTTTGCGTTCAATAGAACCATAACCATCACTCAACACGCTCTGCTTGGAGGAACCCTCATGCCAATTGATACAGCGGACATTTTTGGTAGTGATCAAGTTGGAATTCACTTGGCTGCTGTTGGTAATGTCTTACTCCATCCTCTTGAATTGCCCCAACATGTTCTCGATATTTTTGAGACAACGCTTGAACTTGAAATGCACCCAATCTCTATTGGCGGTTCCAATCTTATTGGTGCACTTGTTGCTGGTAATTCCCGTGGAATGGCGGTTGCAGATATCGCGAATGAATCTGATATCGATATGTTGACTGCATTCGGAGATGTCGTCGTTATGGAAGGTGGTGTCAATACTGCTGGTAATCTTCTTCTTGTCAATGAACAAGGAGCAATAGCCTCACCGAGCATTCCCAAAGATGGACTTGAAATCATGTCGGAAGTCATGGGTGTTCAGGTAGGAGTGTCAACTATCGCAGGACAAGACGTCGTAGGAAGCCTCGGCGTTTGTAATGACCAAGGAGTCCTCCTTCACCCTGATGTAACTCCCGAAGAAGTTCTTGTTATCCAAGACGTTCTCGGCGTACCTCCAATGGTTGGAACAGTTGCTTTCGGCTCGCCTTATGTTGGAGCAGGGGTATGTGCTTCCAATAATGGCGCTGTTGCTGGAACAGAGACCACTGGTCCGGAATTGAACCGTCTGGAAGATGCTTTGGGCCTCATTTAACCCTTGAATTTCGACTGAAATGTTCAAAGGCCTTTGTCGTTGGTCATCATCTATGGCAGAGATGCTCTATCAAGGTAAAGTCAAGCAAGTTTGGTCAACAGATGACCCCGACATTCTCGAATTTCGGTTTACAAATCAGATTTCTGTGTTCGACCAGATTATTCCGTCGTTGATTCCTCGCAAAGGTGAATCACTTAATCGCACAACTGCACATTGGTTCAAATTAATCGAAGATGAAGGCATCTGTGGCACACACCTTGTGGAAGTGAATGCTGCTGAGCGTTGCTTAGTTCGCAAAGTCGAAGTCATCAAAGAACCGGGTATGATTCCTCGAGACATGGAGTGGGTTTTCGTTCCATTGGAAATTATTTGTCGACATTACCTTTCAGGTTCCGCTTGGAGACGCTTCCAAAGAGGTGAACTCACCGCTGAACAATTAGGTGTCTCTGAAGATTGTGAATATGGAGCTAAACTTTCCAAACCTTTCCTTGAAGTTACGACTAAATTCGAAGCATTTGACCGTAACATCACCAATGAGGAAGCGCTTGAGATTTCCAACATCACTCCTGAAGAACTGGAATCGATTTTCGATGCAGTCCTCAAGGTTGATGCACTCATTGAACGGGAAGCAGCAAAGAACGGTCTGATTCACGTTGATGGAAAGAAAGAATTCGCTCTTGGTCCTGGCCGCAAGGTCGTCTTGGTAGATACTTTTGGTACACTCGATGAAGACAGATGGTGGGATGCAGAAGCATATGCGAACGGTGAATGTATTGAACTCTCCAAAGAATCTGTTCGCACACACTACATTGAGACTGGACATCAAGCAGAGCTCAAAGTTGCTCGAGATGCAGGAACTACAGACCCACCAATTCCAGCGTTGCCGCAAGAAGTAATTGACCAAACTGCAAATTTGTATGCATCGATGTATGAGCGCTTAACATCTCAAAAATTCTAACTATGAATGTGAGCGTAGTAAAAGACCTACATTTCGACGTTCTGCACCACGTAGAATGGCGATAAGGTTTCGACTTACATCTCTCATGCCACCATCGATGGCTTCCTCAGCAGTGACGCTCCAAGAGCGACCTGATAGCGATAATCGCAACTCCTTTACCTGTTCTTGGTCAAGAAACCCTCGAATGTCGAGACCGCCTTGCCCACTTTGATACCGTTCATGACCAAGGTTTGACGGTCCACAACGTTGAGATAAAATTTCCAGTAAATGAACTATTTTTTCATATCCATCCGTCGCCTGTTGTCCTTGGCGATTACTGTTCGGTCGAATAAACTCATGCATGTAGCTAAGAGGCGAGCCGTCACCCCATGGAAATCGTCCTATCTTCTCTCGTAATAATGGGTCAGCAACTTGCAGTGGGGCACCTTCTTTGGATAACTCTACAGATGATGTAAACAAGACTGAAGCATCATCCCATGGAATATTTGCTCTAAGTTCAGGGTCTTTTATTCCTTGCTGCAAAAATCGATCTCTCAAATATCCATCTTTCTGAATTAACTCTGTCCATTGCTCAGTATCACCTTTTGTATTTGCTTCAAGAGCGTTAAGAACCGCAACTGCTCTTTCGCCATTACATGCATCAAGTGTGATAAATGGAGATGTCCCCCCATCAAAGCGCTCAAGGTCCATGATGACTGGCCACCGTGACACTGTGATAAGCCCTTGCTTCTCACTTGTCTGCAAAGAATCTGTTCATCCTTTCTTCACGAGTTAGATTTTTATTTTCATCTCCATCCATTTCGTCTCGCAATGCTGCGAGTCTCCCCGATGCACTCGAATCGACTTCTTCATCGATATCTATGATGACTTCTTCGACAGGGACTTCGACCACTGCTTCCTCAACAACTGTTTCTTTCGGTTCATCTTCAAAGACAAACGAGAACTCGTCCTCCTCATCTTCCACTGCCTCCTCTACGTGTTCTGAGACCTTGTCAGCAACTTCTGGAATTGCCTTTACCGTTTTCTTCTTTTGATTTACCTTGCTTGTCGAACTTGGGGTAAATGCGCCTGCGAAGAAAGCAACCACCAGTAGAATACCTGCTACAACCAAACTGATGACCACATCACTTTGTCCAACGATCGATGTACTTTTCGGTGTGAATCGAGCGGTTGCAGAATCATCTTCTGAATCGTCATCGATGTCATAAGGTGAGTCACATGAAAGAGTCGCTTCTAACCGGTATTCTGCTATCCCATCACCAGAATCTGAAATCCCATCCGTTCCTTTAATGACGAATGTCGGTGTGTAATCAGGAGTTACAACATCGACGATTTGCGTTGCACTCCAGGACGAATCAATACTTTCCAATTCAATACGGCAGGTGACATCTTCCAATCTCTGATATCCACTTCTTAGTATACTTATTTCCAATTCACTTTCATCATTGACGATGAAACTGCTGATTCCAATATTCCAACCGCTACTCCTCGACACAGTGCTAAGTTTGTCTTTATCGAGGATTCTTCCGTAAGAGTCAATCACCAAGATCTCAATTTCGAGGACTCCGGCATCAGGTGTCCAGTCGGTGACATTCACTTCAAACGAGCCATTTTCCATCGATCCAAGTTGTATGGATTTGTATACCAAATCGATTTTTTCTCCAGTGTTACTTATCATTACCAATGTTGCTTGAACCGGCTCCTCTGCAGCAGTTATTGAACATTCACCGACTCTTCCTTCAAGTGCTTGCAATCCGAGAAGGGAAAAGGCCGAAGCCTCTAGGTCACAGTTTGCCAATACATTCGGAAGGAGATACCCTGCAAGGTAAAGTGATAGAGTTTCACTCGAATCTTCTGTTGATGTCAAAATAATTTCTCCACGTGTTCCCGACATTTCGATGTTGACTGAATTTTCAACCACATTGAATTCTTGGTCACTCGACAGGGTAGCAGATGTGATGTTTGAGTTCATGAGGATACTTACTTGAGTTCCAGAAGCGGCATGGGCGACTGGTGATGAACCAAATGCCAGCGTTCCCTTTTCTATTTCGATCTCGTGAAGTTGAAGCCCCAAAAGTGGATGAGTTATTTCAAGCGAGGCTAAGAATCGTTCACCATTCCAGTCAGCATTTGGTAGAAGGCTAAGAGGAATTCCAATCAGTTGATTTGGGGCAATGACCATTTGGCTTGGACCCTCTACAATCCATCCACTTGGCAAGCCGGAAACACCCAATTGTAGAACTGCTACATCATTCCCAACATTTTCGACCCAAGCGGTTGGTAATCCACCTTGGTCATTAATTTTCCAAATACCTTTGTGGGCAATTGTTAGGTTCGGAGCGTCACCAACACGCACGGGTATTTCTTGAATGGTTGAACCTGAGCCATCAGCATCGCTGATTCGAATCTTGAGAATCCCTATCTCGCCTGCTACTGAACCTTCTGGTGGTATGACAAACACGGTTACAGAAGTCGATGCCTGTGGGTCGACAATCGCGCCACTCTCAGGATATGTGATGTTCCATCCCGCACCCGCTTTCGCAAAATATGGCGCTGTTGGAGCATTTCCAAGTTGGTCAACAGTCAAGGTCAAATTCTGTCCAGCAGGGTCAATGGTAAGTGATGTGTTTGCAAGATTGAATCTCCATCCGGATTCGTGTATTACGGTGAAATTCAGCGTAATATCTTGTATCCAGATATTTCCTGAATATATTCCGAATTTCATGTGAGCAATTGATTCAGCCCAAGCAGTATCTGGAACAGAGAAGTTGAGCGAATACGATGCTGACTGATTGACCAACAATTCATCTCCCAAGAAAACAGAAGCGTTCCAGAGAGATGAGTCAAGACCTGAGTAGGTGTGCGTGAATGTAGGGACTACTCGAAGCGTGTCGTTCGCATTTCCAGTGTTCTTCGCAGTGAAAGCAACATCAACTCTTTGTTCAGGAGATACTTGATACTCCACTCCAGATGTCATGTTGAGGTCCCATCGATGGTCAGGCTCAGCTTCGACAAGTAAAGTGACAGTGTCGTGTACCGAGGTATCTCCCAAAGAAGTCCAGCGGAACTCGAGTTCGAACGGAGTCTGTGCAGTGACTTCAGCGCCGAGTGTTACTTCAACAGTAGCAATCGTGTAAGCCAGTGGTCCGAGTGTGCGTTGTTCTTGAGATATGAAGACAAAACTGACTGGAGGAACCGCATCTTGGCTGGATAAGGGTTTTGCTTGAGCAGAAAGGAGGAACTCGTCCTCTCCATTCCCTGGATTCTCAAGTCGTAAGCGAATGTTTTGTGGTTCTGTTACATTCATCGAAACGCTTTCACCTTCGATTTCAGGAAGTGGTTCTAAGATGGTTGCTTGAGACCTGTAAATCTGTAAGACCTGAAGAGACAGCGTCAAGTTTGAATGATTTTCATTTACATCGTTCGTGGAGAAAACATGGCGGAAAGGAACAGCATTTGTTGGTAGTTGAAGGCTTAGAGTACCCGTTCCAACTGCGTTACTGTTTCCAGTTAACTCAAGATTAGAACCGTTCATCGCAAGGTCACCACTCACAGACCATTGCCAGTTTGTTTGGATCATCTGTGCATCAACCATATTCCATTGCAATACTCCACTTTGGGGCAAATTTGCAGTAATGTCCCACGAAAGTGATGCATTCGGGAGACTTCGGGTATGGATTGGCGTTACTACTGAGTCAACTGCAGTGAAGTATATGTCTAAATTTTGACATAATGTTTCACTCCCACTTCCAATACAGAGTGTCAGTGTAGTTGAGGTGGTTGAACCTCGGTTTACTGAACTTGGAACATCCAGATGTGCAAATAATTCTACATCTTCCTTCGGGTCAAGTGTGAGGGCAAAAATTTCGTTACCGTTTGAATCATGCAAGGTAGGTGAACCACCCCAAGAAGGTGCAGTCCAGTCAATCGATGTCGTGGACTCTTGGGCATTACCCAAATTTTCAACGACCATCCAAGCATTTGCAACCCCTTGAATACGACCATATCCTTCACTTGTACCGAGCCCTGCTGGACCTGTGACTGCTAATCCTCTTGTGCGCAAGACTTCGATGGGCATTTGAATTTCAGTGGTAATCGATGTATCTTCATCCAAACTCAGAGTGAAATCGACAAAACTGTTCGCATCTCCAAGTGCATCACTCGGTATGCCTACGTTGAACCCAATTGTAACAGGGCTGTCTGGAGCGAGTGTTGGACTGATGTCTGAGCCACCGTCAAGAGTGAATGTCCATCCGGAGGGTAATGCACTGTCGTCCCACATCAGACTCCAATCAGCAGTTCGAGACCCGAGTGCTAAAATTTCTATTGTGACCAGTTCTGTTGAACCAGGAGAAATTCGAGGAGTTTCAATGGGTAAGTCGATTCGAGCAACATAAGGTTCAACGATTACCAATTCAGATGTGGCAACATTATTATCTTCTCTTGCTTCAGTAATGTTGCCATTGACATCAAGAATCATCGTTACATTGTGAATGCCGAGTTCAGCAGTAATGACTGCACTAAAGGTCAGTGGGCCCCCCTCTCCAGATGGAGACACAGGTTCGACATCATCGAAGCGCTCTCTCGCAATTTCATTACCGTTAAGCAACAACACGGCATCGAGATCTTCATCATTTTCCAGAGTACCAATATTCGAAAATTGGCCTGTGATTGTCACTTGTTGCCCAGGGTCTGGTTCAGCAGGATTGAAACTTATTCCTCTTTGATCAGCGAGTGGAGCAAAATCAGCTACGCTTTGTGAAACTAAGATGTCACCAATCAAAATATCCAAAGTTCCATCTCCATCCATGTCTGCAACTGCTGGACTCGCCCACACTCTGTGGGGCATAGCGAGAGGTGAAGACCATGCATTGTTGATGTCAGCAGATGCTCCAGTCTCACCGTCAAAAGCCCAAAGCCTCTGCCCAAATGCAACTATGATTTCAGGGTCATCATCTCCGTTAATGTCCATCCATATTGGTGAAGACACCGCAATTTCATCGTTATCATTGCCGTTTCCGCGTTGTAAATCCCGACTCCATTCTTTCAAGGGTGTTGAAAGGCTGATGTCATGGCATCCTGCCATGCCTTTGCGGTTGAAACTTATCGAAGATTCAGAATACCATGTTACCCAGCATAAGCGGTCATGTACACCATCACCGGAAGAATCGATTGGAAGCGGTTGTGTGTCTGCATAGCCATTTTGAGCCCTGAAGTTAAACACCTCGCTTGTTGAAGTCAATTCCATCCCAATATACCTCGCACCGTTACCAGATGTGGCTCCATTTGAATCGGTTGGCACTGTGAGGATCATTTCCGGTGCATCATCGCTGTCGAGTTGTACGATGACGGGGCCAGGTAAACGCAGGCGAGGAGAATCTGAATCTGAGTCGGTTCCTTGAAGAGCTACTCTTTCCCAATCAAGAGAACCTGATGCACCGTCTATTCTCCAAACCCACATGTTGCCAGAGTTGGAATCAATTGTGGTCAAAACAATGGCAGTTGTCGAACTGTCAAGGGCTGCCCATGTTGGGTCGGAAGGATGTGTACCTCTATCAAGAGAAATATCCCAATCCGGTTCCGATGGCACACTTGTCGTCAAAGCAAATGACAGAACCGTGGGGTTATCTGAGCCTTCATCGACGACTGCGAGAACCAATTCCGGTATGCCATCCAATTCGAGGTCTGCAAGCAGAGGTTGCGTTACTGAACGGTGATTCGTTTGACTGGATGGCGTGTGAGGGCTTGAAATCCCAATTCGATAATCGCTATCGCTGTAACTCCACAGCCTTTCATTACTGTGTCCAGATTTTTGCCAGCCTGATTCTGAGCACGTCAATTCAGGGGACCACATTTCGACTTGAAGTGCACTGGATGTATCATAGACGACAACAATTTCTGGTTTTCCATCATCATTGATATCATGAACAATAGGCGTTGAGCGAATATCATTTGTTTGACCCAAATTCACTTCCCATGCAGTTTTGGCATCATCTCCAGAGAGGATGGTAAGCGTACTTTCAGCTCCGTCTTTTGAAACGGTAACACCAAACAGTTCACCTTGACCACATCGCTCTGTTGCTGCACTTGTCGCAGTTATACTTTGAGAAAAGTCAGCGATAATTGAACCATAAGCGTCAGCACCATTTTCAAACCCTACCCAGTTCACAATAGGGCTGTCGATACTTCCGTAAACCGAAACATCTGCAACACTTCCCTCGCCAGGTCCTCCATCAGGCCCATGTGGAGGCATGGTGCCATTATGCGTAGGAGTTCGAGCATATTGCCCCCATGGTTGTGTTTGACCCATCCATGATTCATTACCTGAAGATTGAGCAATATCTTGTTCATTTTCAAGTTGAGATTGCAATTCATTACCGCTCATCAGAAGAGGAGAAAATGAAGAGAGAACGAGCAGCAGCAAAGGGACAAGAGCGCAGGCGATTTTGCCCGCCCGATGCATCGTGCTACTGGTCATTACATAGCAGGGGCCTCGGGGGGTTGTTATGGCTTATGGCGATGTGCATGAAAAATCGTCGATTCATTGCCCTTTTCCGAGACAGCATATTCCCTTGACACAGGCGTTTTTACACCACTTCTCAACCCTCTCTAAGGCGAGTGGATTAAATAGGGGTCGTCTGTGGCGAGAATGACTACGGTCGACTTCTCTCTTGAGGCACACGCCGGTGAAGGACGGAATGGGTTTCCCACTTCTTCTTCATCTGTGCTTTTCGAGGGCTGTTTGAGGTGAAAACAATGTATAAAATTGTCACAAAGGAAGACACGATTCGCATTCCAGCAGAGTACATGCGCAAAGGGGCATCACTCAATGACCACATTGATCGCCTTTCAATGACTGCTTTCGAGGGTCGTTTTGATGATGAGAATCGATTCATTCTCGTCACTTCGAATCATGAACCTCTTGGACGTGGTCGAATCATTCACGGTGATGGTGCAATCTATCAAAGAGTTCGCTTTGATGCTGTTTTGTTCTGCATGGATGATTACGAAGTTGTCGAAGGTGCGGTTTCTGAAGTCAATGAATTCGGTGCATTCGTTCGAATCGGCCCTATGGAAGCATTGCTCCACAAGTCTCAAATCATGGAAGATCAAGTCGAAGCCAATGTTGGAGCAGGAGTTATTCAAGGCCGAAAATCTGAGCGAAGAATCGGCGTAGGTGACTCTGTTCGTGCACGTATTGTTTCTCTCTCCCCTGATACTTCCGATCCTCGTCGTTCGAAGATTGGATTGACCAGCAAGCAACCAGGTCTTGGTTGCCACGACTGGTTAGGAGAAGACGACAACGAGTGAGGTGTGATGTATGGCAAAAGTTCCCTATGTATGCAGCGAATGTCACCTTGTTCTCGAAGACGGCGTAGATGTTTGTCCTCGAAACCCTGACGCCCGTGTTTCTTTAGAACACCAAGGTTACGTCATTATTATGAATCCAAATCGTTCTGAAATCGCAAAGCGATTGAAGATTGACCAACCAGGAAAGTATGCTCTCAAAGTGAGTGTTCGTTAAGGAGATGAAGAACATGGATATTGTATCACGTAAAGAAAACAAATTACTCAACCGTATAGAAATTAACTTTAGTTGGCTGCATGCTAAACAAGCAACGCCATCACGACAAGCTGTGATGAATCTTGTCAAGACTCTTGAACCAGGCTCGAAAGTTGAACGCATTGTCGTAAAGGAATGCAATACTCGTTTCGGACAGCCTCTTACAACCGGTCTAGCTTTTATCTATGGTGATGAAGAATCAATGAAAGTTGAACCTGAATTCATTCACAAGCGACACAAGCAATTCCATTCGTCTTCTGAAGCACCTGCTAAGGAAGAAGCACCTGCTAAGGAAGAAGCACCTGCTGAAGAAGCACCTGCTGAAGAAGCACCTGCTGAAGAAGGGGGTGACGAGTGATGGGTGACGGTCCAAAACCTGGCGCAAAGTGGTCCAAGTACACCGTTAACGAAGACGGTACATTGACTCGAAACGCAGAATTCTGCCCAGACCCTGGATGTGGCCCTGGCGTATTCCTTGCTGTTCACAAAGACCGCAAATCATGCGGACGTTGCGGTTACACCGTCAGCAATGAATGATTTTTCACTCACCAGTGAACGTATATCATTCATGATTCCTTCGGGATTCCATTGTCANGAGTCCAGCGAACTCGCTGCATCCTCTTTCATCGACCAACACCAATCCATTGGTATGCTCAATGTCGTNATGGTCAAGATGAATCATCTATTCTTCGNCGAGTGAANTGATTGGAAATGCCGAATGAAGAAATGTGCCGTCATTGAGTAGCAGCAGTGTTGTATCGTCATGTTGGATTATTTGCATCGGAATCTCATCGAGTTGTTTCGATTCGTGTTCGAGTTGAGAAATACAAGCTTCTTCTCTCCACCCTGCAATATGCCATGATGCTTGATGACGGTTCCAAAGAGCATGTTGAACAGGACCGTTGAATTTCACAGTTTTTTGAACTCCTTGGACATTATACCACGCAACATAACCGCTTTCGTAGCAAAGGAGATGTTCTTCATCACAACTGTACACAGACT
Organism: Euryarchaeota archaeon TMED99; assembly: GCA_002170315.2. Taxonomy (GTDB): domain Archaea; phylum Thermoplasmatota; class Poseidoniia; order Poseidoniales; family Poseidoniaceae; genus MGIIa-L1. The sequence continues at coordinate 8,040 of NHFA02000050.1, read as the reverse complement.
CGAGTATTCCATCGAACGGAATGATTGCCGACTCCAGNAACTCACCAGTCTTACATTGGTAGATGTTATGTCCNCCGCCTNTTGACCAGACATGAAGTCGTTGTCCTTGAATCGATGAAGAAACAATGGCTTCGGCATGAGGCAATTTTTCAATTTCAGGCCATGATGGTTCAGGTTTTCGCCAATCCTCACCAGTGCCTTTCCCCATCGCATAGATTCCTTTCTTCCAAAGGATAAACACAAATTGTTCATCATTTGAGCAAAGNGAGAGTGGTTCTGCATCCAAAACATGAGACCAAATCGCTCCAGCAGGATGAAGCGCAGCACCGATTGTGGTGCGAATTCTCAAATCACCACGCTCTGGGCCATTCGCAAAAGGCTTCGANAGAGCAAATGATGCCATTCTCGCGAGCAATAATTCATGATCTACCCAAGTTGCAATCAACTGATTATCAAGAATTGTGACNTTCTGAGCAGAGCATGGAAATGGTTTTTTTACGTCTCCCACTTTTTTCATTTGCATGTCGAGNGCTAAAAATTCGCCATCAATTCCTACGGCGATATATCCCGATTCCCAAGACAATACTTGGGCAGGGTGAAACGGTAAGGGCTCCACCTTGGAATCGGGCATGGTGAGTGCTTACAGTGCCTCTTTGTCAATACTCGTATGTGCGAGGTATGAAATGTTGATTCCCTTTGCCTGTTTTATGGGCGAAGTTCATGTGGTTCTCATCGCAGTGAGTGCTACTGATATTGCATCAACCAATCAATCTGATGCGCTCATGAAGATGTCTCAATGGGAATCCTCCCATAGAGTTGAGGGCCAACCAACGTTCAAGCGATTGCATGCACGNATCTGGGTTCTACCGGGTAGTGTCCTTCGTGAAGACTTTCTTGCACGACGTTGGATGGATGCAACTGGAGAAATTGTTGATGAAATAATATTCCCATCGCGTCATTCAGCGGCAAGTGCTCGCCCATCGCTCACGCTTCATCCAATCGGCGTAATGCAACTGGATGAAGATGAGGTGCCGCCTTATGGGGGTAAATCAGGCGACGCTCCCCCTCCATCAACACGCCTCGCCTCTTGGTGGCAGGAATTGATTCGGGTCTCAAAACATTCAGATTTGGTTGAAGGCTTTGATACCTCCCTTGAAGTTACACACCATGGCCCGTGGATCGAAGTTCCTTCGTTATTCATCGAAGTAGGTTCGACTGCAGAAACATGGGGTCATGAGGGTGCAGCAAATCTCTTAGCNGATATTATTCATCGAGGCCTTGGTCTTGATGGGTCTGAAGGTTTTGGTTCATGGGATTCACAGAGGGATAGAGACCAACCCGTATTGATTACACTTGGTGGAGGACATTATGCTCCACGTGCAAATAACCTCGGATTACAACCAGGTTTGCGTATTGGACACATGCTTGCGACGTATGCACTCCCGTTCACCGCACCACAGATTGAGGGTGAAGAACCTCAAGGCAATTGGAAGCAGTCAATCAATGCAGCCTTTGAAGCAACAAAGCGGGCTTATCCAAATGGAAAAATCATTTTTTCGATGGATAAGAAGGCATTCAAGGGTTGGCAAAGGCAAGCCATACGGAACCATCTTGCTCTCCTTGAGGCTCCATTACTGACCTCGAAAGGAGTTCTTGCCCTTCTTGAGGCGTCATCCAGCAATGCATACTGAGGTAAGCCTCAAGAGTCTCCGTCGCTGACCAACAATAAGGTGGGAACATGGTGAGTTGGTTTTCAAAGACAATTGTTGCCATGACCATCCGCATGCCCAAATGGTTTGTCGGATGGGTTTCACGGCGGTATGTTGCGGGCCCCACCTTGAATGATGCAGTAACGATAATGAATCGTCTTTCCAAAGAAAATGCCTGTTTTACGGTCGATGTCTTGGGAGAGGAAATCACATCTCTTCAGGAAGCGCAATTCTTTTTGGATGAATATCTCGCAGTCATCGAAGCGATTCGAGAAAATAATCTCGATGCGAATCTTTCGATTAAACCAACAGCGTTTGGGTTGCTTATCGATGAGAAAGAAGGAATGAAAAATATTGAAACATTGGTTCGAATGGCAAACGAGCACGACCTTTTCGTTCGGCTTGACATGGAAGATTACAGNGTGACGACTGCTACAATCCAAGTGGTTCTGGATCTTCACAAGATGGGTTTGACGAATGTTGGAACCGTTTTGCAGGGACGACTTTTTAGAACACTTGACGACATTAATCATCTCGAAATGGAATTAGGCCCCGCTGCAGATTATCGCATCTGCAAGGGTATTTACCTTGAATCCGAAGATATTGCTTATACTTCCTATCAAGATATTGTCGATGCGACAAATGCTTCCATAGATCGGATGCTTGAGGCTGGTTCATACTGCTCGATTGCAAGTCATGATATACCCGTCATTAATTATGCGAAATCAGCTTTAGAATCGTATGGCATGGGTCCGAATATTCCAGATCCTCGCCCGAATGCCGGACCTGCTCGAAATGCGAAAGGTCCAGGTTATGAATTTCAAATGCTCCTCGGCGTTCGTGGTCCTCTGCGTCGTAAATTGGCCAAGAAAGGTCATCGAACTCGAGTTTACGTTCCCTATGGAGAGAAATGGTATGAGTATAGCATCCGTCGTCTTCAAGAGAATCCAACCATTGGAACTCAAGTGGCAAAAGCATTTCTCATGCCATGGACAAACAGGCCGTAATCAATTGCGTGGTCGTTTTTTCTTACGCTTGTTTGCAGGAGTGACACCCTTCTTTACGACCTCTTTCGGCAGGATAGGGTTAGGATTGAAACCAAGTTTTCCTTCCTTCCATGCTTGCCTGCGTTCCCTTGGAGTACGAGGTGCAAAGTGGTCTGGGTTTGGAGGTTCATGCAAATACATGCGCTTGATGTCTCGTGCTTCGACCGTTCCTCGAAGTGTTCGGGCACGGCCCATGTGAATCGCTCGAATTCGCCAAGTTTGGTCTTCAATGTCGATCAAATGACCTGCAGTGTAGGGCGTGTCTGCGGGTACGATAAGAACATCTGATGACGAATCTTCACCTCGGGTCAGGGTNAGTTTTACTCTGACCATATCGCATCTCAAGGCGGATGCTCGAACGATGAGACTCGCTTCACAATGNTTNACATATCGGCCGTCTTTCATTTCGATTTGGTTAATCGACCACAATTTTTCGTCCTCTTCAAAAACATCCTCTAATTCAATTGTCTCATCAGCATCGATTTCAATTATTTTCGTAATCGATGACGGGCCTTCAGTTAGGACAAATGGAATCTTCACCACAGGGGGTGGGCGAATGTGTGCTGTGTGAATCTTTTCACATTCTTCACACTTCAACAAATAGTCCGCACCGCTACCTTTCGGAGTTTCTTTGAGNATGATGTGCCCCTCCACTCGATTACATTGTGGACAAAGAACCGCATTCTCAAGAATAATTTCATCATCGTCGATGAAATCTTGCTCTTCGATGCTGTCTGCCATGGACTTCCCTGTCTATGCGCTTATACTCTCCCGTTTGAAGGTACCGGCTCAAGCNCATAAGCGAGGCTTGAAGTCATNGCGCTGAAAGGCACCTCCATGACGGAGCAAGATGGCAGTGATTCTGAAATAGGAAAGGCCAATGTCTTGGCCCATTTACTGTCTCCGGATGATTCTCGCTCTCGTGATGAGCCTGCGATTGCAACAAATATTGGAACGCAATTACAACACATGGGATTGACGACATGGTCAATCTCTATTTTACGCCGTCTTCGTGACGCTTTAGGTAANCTCAAACCTCATTCCATTCTTGAAGTCGGCGCTGGTATTGGTCATCGCAGTGCGTGGATTTATGATTTATTTGCCACCGATAATGTNCAACCTCAACGCTATCAGTTGGTTGAAGACGGAGCAAAATTTGCTGTAATTCTCCGCCGATTAATGCTTCGACACGATGCAGAATCATACACTTCAATCGTCGTAGGGAACCTCGATGCATTGATTGGTGAGACCAATGCTTGGCATGCAGCATCTTCCACTGGCTTGGAAGTTGGAACACCACGTCTTGAATCTGGAAATGACGTCATTATTGTTGATGGACTATCAGAAACTCGTGCCCGTAATGTAGAGGCTTTGCTACCCTTTCTTTCGAAGAGCGGTGTTTTATTCACAGTCGAACCCGACATGCCTCTTGGCAACGTCGAAGAAGACGACAAAGATGGAATGCGTTTGGTTGATGGGTTTAACCAATGGATGGAATTCGTTAAATCTGCGAATGAGACGCATCACATTGCTTTCATGCCTCTCTTTGGGGGCACTCTGGTCGCACTTACCAAGAAATGAATTGATTTACGCATTTGCTGCCTCAAGTAATTCTCTNACATTGAGTAAGCCNTAGCCATAATCATCATCATGTCCACTCTGGCCCTCTCTTGGTGTAACCGATTGTTGAATCCATTCTTTGACTTGAACGGTATTTGCAGAAGATGTTGAATCGACCAGTTGAGGATTTTCTTCCAGTAAAAGAGCAAGTGCACCAGTGACATAGACCGTNGCTGCACTTGTGCCATCGACCATTGACCATGTACCCTCATAATTGACCACTGCAACTTGTTGAGCAGGAGCAACGAGTTCTGGTTTTTTGTGTGGGTCGCTTCGAGGCGCGAGGAGAGGTAGTGGTAACAATCTCCCATTATTGTCTCCAGTGGAAGAACCAATCCAGTGATCACCGCTTTGAGTTACACCACCNACGCAGATGACCAATCGTTCTCCACAAGGATTTGATACATCTCCATCGTCATTATCTCCTCCATCGTTCCCAGCAGCTGCAACGACAAATATACCTTGGTCAATTGCATCATTTGTAGCCTCATCTGAACCTCGGTCTGAACCGATATCAAAAGGAATGATATCAGGGGCACCTCCAAGAGATAATGAGATGATGTGAACATCCTTCGATACGCACCAGTCGATTGCCTCAGCAACTACAGAGTCGACTCCGGAACCGTCTTCAGATAATGCTTTTGCAACGAATAAATCTACCTTTGGTGCGATTCCTTTCATCCATCCATCTGCGACAAGAATTCCAGCCATACTGGTGCCGTGTCCATGATCGTCATACGGTGAAGCCTGATTGTTAACGAAATCTTTCCACTCGACTAGATTAACAGAATCAAGGTCATCATGTTCCATCATGATTCCAGAATCGACAATACATACTCGAATGCCATCTCCATCTGATTGTATACCATTAAATTCAATTAAATCTGAATATATTTCTTGTGATTCAAGTGCTTGATCTCCTGGNCGATAGGAGACAAGTCCATTTTCCCCGATGACTAAGAAACCGATGTAAACGATTGCAGAAATGAGAAGGATAACAATGCCGAGTGCGACCGTTCTTTGAACCAGTACGAGATTCTCTTCCCTTTGAAATTCGAAGAGGTCTTCGGTGTATGACTCTGTTTCAACGTCTTGTTCCACAATGTCACCTCATTCAACTGAATGCATGAACTGCTTCGGTTAGTGTTTCAGCAAAGAGTCGTGCTTCTTCTTCAGTATTATACAAATAAGCAGAAGCACGTAAAGAACCATTGTTGTATCCTTTTGAGTTGAACCATGAATGAACGCAATGTTGGCCACTACGAACCATGACACCCGCTGCCTCGTCAAGCAGTAAAGCGATATCATGTGCGGGCAATTCACCCATNAGAATCGAGCAAATGCCACCGCGCTCACTGGCATCAAGGGGACCGATAATTTCGATACCAGGTAAGTCCTTGATTCCATCTGTCATGATTGAGTTGAGTCGGATTTCATGTTGGTGAACTTCATCCATGTTGANATTGGAAAGGTAATCGATGGCAGCACCCGTAGCNATCATNCCNGAGAAGTTCCCCAGGCCCCCTTCAAACCGTGCAGGTGGGTTTGCCCATTCGATTGAATCATATGTTGAAGTCTTTACAGTTTGACCTCCNGATTGGATGGTGCGAAGGTTATCGAGCAAATCGTATCGACCCCACAAACCGCCCATCCCAGAGGGGCCACACATCTTGTGTATTGAGAAGGCTAGAAAATCTATGTCGAGGTCTTGAACATCGACATTCATGTGCGGTGTNGATTGGGCGCCATCGACACAGACAAGAGCTCCGTGATCATGAGCAATTTTTGCAATTTTCTTGATGGGTATTTTGATGCCGTCAAGGTTGCCGACTTGGCTCATTGAGACCATTTTTAATTTTGAACCCGCATCTGCACATGCTTTCTCAAAGGCTTCAATATCAAACGTATTATCTGCATTTGATTCCACGACTCGATGGTCAATGCCTCTTTCTTGTTCAAGTTGTAGCCAAGGTACAAGGTTTGAGTTATGTTCTCTGTCCGTGGTCAAAACCACATCACCCTTTGCCCATGCCATCCCATGTGCNACTTGATTCAGTGAATGAGTCGCATTTCGGGTAAANACGATTTCACTTGCAGAATCAGCATTCAAAAAGTTCTGCAACTTCTTACGAGTCTGTGATGTCGATTGTGAGATTTTTGAACCATATCGGTGAACTGAACGTCCACCACATCCTGGAGTTTTGGTATAGTAATTGTGAATTGCTTCAACCACAGAATCTGGTTTCAATGTCACACATGCATTGTCGAGATATGCTGGTGCATCGTCATTTCTTAATGTTGGAAAGTCTTCACGAAGTTTTTTGAAATCCATTACCACGCCTCCTCATCTGAAAGATAATCAAGAGCAGGAGCATTCATTCCACATTTNGGACATGCAAACCGTGTCGGTGTCATCACTGAACAAAGTGGGCAAGTCGTCCCAATCAGATTTTTTGCTGAACAGCCTTCAGTNGGACAAGGAACAATAATTTCTCCATCATCGTTTCGAGAGATGTCTACGGGCGCCTCGCATTCAGGACATTGAGATTCTCCGGCGCTGTGAAGTACCTCTTTTCCATCCAACTCGATTTTCGCATTGATCGCAGCACGCGTTTGGACTTGCGCATCCGTTCCAAGCATTCGTTGCGGATACCAGATGAGCGCCATGAACATTGGGATTGAAATGCTGCCAGAGAGAAGGTGTGTAACAAAAGCCCCGATACGCTCTCCTCCACGTTCGGCAACAAAATGGGCACCTGCCCATGCGGAAAGCGTAATCAAAACAAACCATAGTGTCAGAATAAGACCCCAGCCCCGAAGTGAATGTTCACTCATTTCNAATTCTGTCAATCGTACATCTTCATGAACGTGATACTCTTCAATATGATAGTCCCGAGTTTCGACAACAGCCCGGCCAAAATAATAGATGAAAAACATCACAATGAGCATNGCAAGGGAACCTTCCATCATTCCACCAAGGCTCGCATTGACNGGGAAATCAATCTGTGTTTCGTGAAACAGAATTTGTGCAAAAACGGTGACGTTCCAAAAAAACAGCAACGACAATGCATGTATTCGCATAACGGGGAAAAGACGCCAAATTTGAATTGCGAACCATCCCCAAAGGACGACGGAAAGAAGCATTTGGAAATACCCCCATCCGCTCACAGAACTCAGCCCGTCCCATCCNATTTCTCTTGCATTTCCTCCATCAAGAATCTCTGGAGATAACGAACCGAGTAAAAACGCTAAAACTCCGATTCCAAGCGTTGCCCAATATTCACTGTTCCATTCGCGAAGGGCTAATTTCGTCTGAAATCTGAGTTCCACCTGCATTGTGTCAAGTGGTTTCGCAACAGGGTGAATCTCGGAAAATGAGTAGAGGGGTTCAACATCTCGTAATCGAAATGGAAGAGCCGAGTGCTCTTCATCGTCAATCGATGGAGCGGTTTCCCCTTCGCCCATGCGCTCGCTAGCCGCTCCTCCTTTGAATCGTTTCGGATTGAAATGCTTGGATTGAACCTAACTTTTCATGGGTGAGCGTTAAACGGTGAAGCAAAGTCGGCGGGTTAGAAGCCGAGATCGCATAGCCTGGTATTGCGCGCGACTGGAAATCGCGTGTCCTTGTGGCACGAGAGTTCAAATCTCTCTCTCGGCGCCTTCAC
>NHFA02000049.1 GCA_002170315.2 Euryarchaeota archaeon TMED99 | reverse complement strand
TGCAAACCAATGTTCGATTGCACCGCCAACAATACCAGCGCCTATGATTCCGACCTTCACACACCCGCGAAACAACATGAGGTTATCAGTCTGCCCAATAATTTACCATTAGCGACCTCAGGGCTCCAGTTAGTTGAAATGCCGAATCGGATAGCCTTTGTTTTAGGTGCATCCATGGCCAAACAGGGGAAGCCCACTAATCCCGAAGAAATGTCGAAGCGCCTAGACAAGCAGACGACCCAATTAAAACGAATTAGAATGAGTGAGCATAAAAAATCTCGGGAATTAAGGAGATTGCGCACATCACCCACATTCAAGTTGAGTATACTTTTCATCCGAGCCTTTGAACGCCCCTACAGGTTCCTTTGGTTACCGATTTCGATGGTCCTATTGGTGTTGAACACAATTCGAGAGAGACTCGGAACNAGATCGATNGAACCAGAAGTCGAACCTNTTATGGAAACTCTCGCAGAATTCAGCATNAACAGTCAAGGTAAAACCATAGTTTTCTTCCCAACAAACGGTGTTGGCTTTGGNCATTTTACNCGTTTATTTGCAGTTGCTCGNAGATTGAAGGAGATAGAACCAGATGCGGACATCATTTTTTTCACNACCATGCCAACACTACATTTGCTCAAATATGAAGGAATTCCAAGTTACCATATTCCTGGNAGAAATATGCTTGGAGATGTAACGGCATCGGAATGGAATATGTTGTGTGAAGAAAACCTCTCAAATTTATTTTCAATNCACAATCCTGCAGTCTTCGTNTTCGATGGCACCTTCCCTTATCGCGGCATGTTAAATGCGATTCGCGGTCAAGAAGAGATNGACAANGTATGGGTTCGAAGAGGNACATTCAAGAAAGGAGCCACACGAATACCAGTGGATAGCATAGACCACTTTGATGTCATTATCCGTCCCTCCGATAGTGTGGAAGCAGCAAAAGATGATCATTCAGAAATCGATGCAGAAATCTTTGATTGTGAACCAATCATCTTCGCCTCAAAAGATGAATTAAAACCTCGGGAATATTTGCGAAATCGCTTGGGNATTCCATCTGATGCCATCGTAGCATACGTCCAGTTGGGGGCAGGACAAATCAATGACATTGAATCTGATATCGCGATTACATTGTCCGAACTAGCAAAGCATGAAAATGTGTATACTGTGGTTGGAGAATCGATGCTGGGCTNCCCGATAACATACGAGGGACCACGTCTAAGATTTCTTAGAGACTACCCNAACTCGATTAATTTCAAAGCCTTCGATTTCGCAGTAACTGCGTGTGGNTACAATTCCTATCATGAGATGATTCACTTNGGTTTGCCTTCCATCTGTTATCCAAATTTGAATACTGGAATGGATGATCAGTTGGCAAGAGCAAGAGTTGCAGAGAAGTCAGGTGCGATGATTGTACTCACTGACATCAATCGACAATCAGTATCTTCTGCAGTAGAGAAAATCTTGGANACNTCAACACGTCAACGAATGCAGATTGCAGCCGTAAATCTCATCCGCGATAATGGCGCTGACCAGGTGGCTGAGTATTTGGCCAAGGTTCTCAAATCCTCAAACCAATGATTCCCAGTACCAATCAATTGCCTTCCTCAACCCTTCATCAACATTGATTGTAGGGTTAAATTTGAGCAATTGCTTGGCCTTCTCAATTGAAGCGGTTGAGTGCGGGATATCACCGGGTCTTTCATCGACATACTTGGGCTCCATTTCTGAAATTGAAGGGTCCCTCTCTGCGAGTAAATCGCGAATACAGTTGAACAAATGATTGACGCTTGTTCGATCTCCTGCAGCAATATTGAAGGTTTGATTGATTGCTTCAGGATTCGACGTCGTCATTGCTAGAATATTGGCATCGACTACATTTTCGATATGTGTAAAGTCGCGGGTTTGNTCNCCATCACCAAAAATGGTTGGNGNATCCCCATCAATCATGCAACTGATNAATTTTGGAATCACAGCAGCATACATTCCTTCCGGATCTTGCCTGGGACCAAAGACGTTGAAATATCTNAGTGTAATGAATTCCATCTCATACAGTGAACTGAAGACTGAACCATACAATTCCCCGACGTACTTGGTNACAGCATATGGCGATAGTGGGTCTCCTCTGTGGGTTTCTTCCTTTGGAAGGACTGGCGAATCCCCATATGCAGAGGAACTACCTGCGTATACTATTCTCTNCACTCCAGCTCTTTGGGCAGCATCGACTAAATTTAGTGTACCAGTGATATTAATTGCATTCGTAGTTCGTGGGTCATCNACAGATCGCGGTACTGATCCCAGTGCGGCTTGATGCATAACAATCTGTACATCCTTTACTGCCTTTTCACAACCCTCGTAATCACGTAGNTCGCTTTCCAGTAGGGTGAANCTTGGGTGCTCTAGTAGATGTTCAATGTTCTCACGTTTCCCNGTCATAAAATTATCCAAGCAACGAACCGTATAACCAAGTTCGATGATTCGATCGCACAAGTTTGACCCGATGAATCCGGCACCCCCAGTCACGAGAATTGTGGTTGATTNTGAAACATCGTCCGCTACCATGGCGTGCGGGGTATGAGAATTGGTTATCAATGAATAGTATTGATTATCGTCAAGACCTCGTCTTGCCGGAAGAATAATTGTCACCGCCTTCAACCACAACTTGATGTGNGGNATTTTTGCAACGTCTCGAGACATCGCAGATTTAGATAATCTCACTGAATTTCTTTGGCGTAGAGGCCCAGACGCNACCAATCACCTCAGTTATCGAGGGATTTCGTTTGTACACACTCTCCTTTCGATGACAGGCAAACTCACCATCCAACCATTTATCGATGGTGAGAAAGATTTGGTAGCCTTCTTCAATGGTGAAATTTACAATTATCAAGAATTTGGTGATTACGAATCTGACGGACAGTGTATTCTACCATTGTATGAGACNCTTGGCCCTGATTTCATACCCCTGTTGGATGGCGAATACACCCTTGCAGTGTTNGATTTTTCAAAGGATTTGATGATCATCAGTACAGACACTTTTTCGACAAAACCACTCTGGTTTGCGATTGATAATGGCGAATTTGCTTTGGGATCTTACGTATCTTCACTCCATCGTCATGGTTTTCCAAACGCCGAACAANTCCCTGCCAATACAACTAGATTCTACACTATNTCATCTCTTGAATTGATNGATGAACGTGCAGTNTGGGAGTTTGATTTAACCCAACACAAGACTACATTTGATGATTGGAATACTGCGTTTGAAAACGCCATCAGAAAGCGAACNAGTGGAATCAAGCATGGTATTTTCATCGGGCTAAGCTCAGGCTATGATTCCGGCGCTATNGCTTGTGAACTGGCTCGACAAAANGTTCCATTCACTGCGTACAGTATTGTAGGGTCTGAAAATCCAGATACTATACAGAAGCGGTTTTCGATACTGGAAAACACCGAGTACATTGAATTGACNAGGGAACGATTCTTGAAAGCCAGAAATCACTTGAAATCATATTGTGAAGAATACACTTTACGAATTGATAACGGNGAACAAGATCAATATGACAAATTAATGATCGAATATCAAGAAGTGTGTGCCGTTCTAGATGAATTAGANCCAATCTATCGTGAATTAAATGACCCTGAAGTTACCGANCGTGTCCGAGTCAACCGTAACAGCAAGGCACTCTTGGAGAAGAGAATGATCCGNGTCCAAGAAACGATAGAATTCAGACGTACTGGACAAATGCTTACCGATGACAATGGGGCTATTGGTATGTCACATATTTGTGGAGTCGGNCGGGAGAGAGGTGAATTGATTTANCTTTCTGGAAGCGGTGCAGATGAAATTTTCAGTGATTATGGATACCAAGGTATCAAGCACTTCCGCCACAGTACAATTGGAGGCCATTTTATTTCTGATATCTCTAAATATTTCCCTTGGAAGAACTTCTTTGATAATACACAAAGAGCATACTTGATGAAGGAAGAACATGTATCTGGTAGCTACGGTGTTGAAGGTCGTTACCCCTTCTTAGATCGCGAAGTAGTCCANGAATTCTTGTGGNTGAGTCCTGAACTGAAAAACATGCATTACAAAGCCCCATTGCATCAGTACATGGAATTNNATAACTATCCGTTTGACCAGAGTACCAAAGTGGGATTCAATTGTGGCTTTTCAAGTTCTAGGGATGATTATGTTGAAAATATCAGNACCGAGAGAACGGTAGGAGAAACTAACGATAGAACTCTCATCGTAGATTTCTCTCAATGGGGTGAAACNCATCCCCTTGGTGAAATTTAATCAAATTCATCGTACAATCCTAGAAGCCGAGTATACATNCCTTTCACTGAGAACTTTTCTCTGGCATGTGTTCGGGAAACCATGCTTGCATTATTGAGCCATTCTCGATCATCGATGCTCTCAANTAATACTCTGGCGATNTCAGGGGCTTGGCTTTTGGCGGAAANCCGTCCTGTTAGATTGGGAATCATCACTTCCGCCGCACCCCCTGCATTGGTAGAAATGACAGGTAGGCCAAACCCTTGAGCTTCAATGATTACGTTTGGCAACCCNTCAATTCTCGATGTAAGTAAAAATAAATCCATCTCCTCCAACCAATTTCCTACACTATTTGATAACCCAGGGAAAAAGAAATACTCAGAAATACCCAATTGATCAACTTTCTCTACAACTTCATCAAACAGTGCCCCNTCACCCACCATCAGGAAACAAACATCCTGTCTTGAATTAATCAAATTATGCGCGACNTCAACCCATAACAACGGCTGCTTTTCGGGAACGAATCTAAAAACAGATCCTATTGTAATTCGATNCCCCTTCCACTGAATAAATTCATTCAATAGTTGATTTTCATCTTCCTCGAGGTCTGTAATTAGTTCATCAAATGCGGTACCATTGTGCAATACAGGGAAGTAATAATTCTCGCACTTTAACCAATTTCGATAGCTTTGCGCTCCGGCTTCACTATTGTGACAAAGAACTACACTTTTGGAATTCAATAAGTGAAGATATGCACCCCGTAGATACCCGGCTTTTCTCATATGCAACATTGTTTTTGTATCCGGGCTCAAACTACGGGCCGACAAAAGAATTCTTGGTACACCAGCCATTAGAGCAGCCATCGAAACAACCACATTGGTCAAATCCTGCCAAGCATGTATTAGATCATAATCACCCTCTACAAACTGATAAAAAAGACTAACNAAGTTTCTTTGATTTTGCGAAATCCCCGGTAGATGCGAGATTAATTCAATCCAAGGCTCTAGTTCATGATACAATGGGTGTTCCTGAAAATTCATCATCCTAGATAATCCATAATCACGTATTTCNAATCCATCAGTGTTTAAGTCNCCAAGATATGTTTTATCCGNATCTCGACTTGAATCTCTGTGAAGGAATAAATCCAAATCATAGAGTATTGAATCATCACCNTGGAGTTGATTCAGACAGAACATCATCTGCCTTTCAGCACCACCTCTTCCAATTGTAGAAGAAACCATACCAATTTTTCTTGTNTTAGTTTTCTTTCTAATAACCTCATCAGTTCGTTCAACAATGGCCTTTGCTACCAACTCNGTGTTATANACCTCATTTTTCCATTGTCCCCAAAAAGGATCCCCCCCACAATCGNATAAAGTNACGTCAGCCCATTCAAGTAAATTCATCAGCCTAGAAACTTCGATAGATCTAGTAAACAACTCACCATTCCTTTGTCGCAACCGTANAGCGTATCGAGAGGCACTNCCAGCCCTTCCGATTGAATAATATCCATCAATTAATTCTAGTAAAGCAGTGGAAAGATCATCACTGGATTTCAAGAATATTTCACACAATTCCCGTGCCTTTTCACTCCAAAGAAACTCTTCGGCTAAGAATATAAATTGAGGTATATATTTGACGTGTTGCTTCACATCTTCAATTGCATTTTCAAAAATTTGTGCCGCTTCATTTTTTCGATTTAAACGATATAAATTTTCGATGTGACTTCTCCAATATTTGACAACCAAAGGCNTCATCGAATAAAGTTCATTCAGTCTAGAAAAGGCTGCTTCCCACTCCTCATTCCGCACGCAAATCTGNGAATCAAGCCACATGGCCTTTTCGTGCTTGGGATCAATTTCCAGTACAATATCGACGNACTTCTTTGCNACTAGATTTTGTTTANTATCGTAACTAGTTGCAGCAATTAAGTAGTTTANATCNACATCTCTTGGCTCAAGAATTAGCATCTCTTTCCACAATTCAATCGCTTTATTNNCGTTTCCAGTATCCCTCTCCGCGATTGCTGCAAAATGCAAAATGCGGGGNTATTTTTCTACAAGCCCNCTCCTCTCCTCAAAGCATTGAATTAATTCTTTNNACCGTGATAGTTTTTGTAGTGAACGAAGCTTATTCTGTACAACAACTTCATTGTCAATATCACTAACAGAATCGATCAATTGCAAGACATCTTCATACCTTTCTTCCTTCTCTAAACATCGNACTAGTCCCCGAAAAGAAATGACCGATCTAGTACTATCCCAGATCTTTCTGTANGATGAAGNGGCTTCTTGAATATAGCCTAGATTGAGACAAATTTCGGCACGTCGAATGGATAATTTNTCTCCAAGTTCACCNTTTTNNTCTAGATGATTCATTTCATCAAGTGCAACAGAATGTTGCCCATCCAAAATNAATGCTCTGATTCTGAGTATCAAGCTTTTTTCATGTTCTGAATCAAGATTAATTGCNTCATTNGTTGCAGAAATTGATTCNGGATATTGTTTGAGATTGAATCTTACTCTTGCGACTTCATACCAATCATCTACATCTCCAGTCAATCGAGAAATTTGTTCTAGAGTATCGGNTAGTTTTTCGTGTTTTANTCTCCCCTCGACCCTTGCTAATAATCTCAAGTCAGCAAGTAAATTTTCACCATNTCCNCCNCTTGCTATGANGCGAGTTCGTAATTGATCAAACCNCTCAAGTGTAAACAATATCCGTTCGATAGATGATTGCGTTTCTAGATCAGGGGAAATTTGTTCTAAAACTTTGAATATANCCAATGCATCTTCGNTCCGTTTGAGATTTAAGAGAGATTTACCCATCATTTTGTATGCTAATTCCTCATTAATTTTTGAATCTAGNGATTTTTTACAGGNTTCAATACATTGCTCATATTGTTTGCGATTGTACCGTATCCGAATACTTCTNATTCCACTCTCTTCATCGGTTTTCGATAAATCTTGCAAATGATCCCAAACAACAACGGCCCTTCCAAATTCCTCAATTCGATCCAGGGTCCTGCCCAATAATCGAATTGCTTCAGTATTGCCCGGTTCTACATTTACGATTGCTGCGGCCATTGAAATTGCACCAACGAAATCCCCCAAATTGTATAATTCACGAATATTCTCGATTCTGCCGGCCCGGGTCTTACTAGAGAATTGTAGAATTAGAGTTTCGAAATTTTCAACCTCCCCACTTATCGGGTCGGATAGTTTACTAATTCCTGAAGTGAAATTGACATCTCTCGCACGTGTCCTAGTCGATATTTCAGTTTGATTGGGGATTCGGGGTAGGACATTATCGAGAAATACAACCGAGCTTACGATCCCAACCAAGAAGAGATAACCGAGTAAAGTCACAAATCCTAAGATTGCCCAAAAACCCAAACCCATAAGTTCCAAGTCAACCCCTCAACTTAGATTTTTGTAGGCCTGAATCATCTCCTCAGGTTCTCCAATTTGCTCAATTCTTCCTTTGTGTACGAGTACAACTCTGTCACAAATGCTTTTCATCAAACCGAAATTATGGCTAACAATGACTACTGTACCGGAATTTTCCACTAAATCAAGAATTCTTTTTTTGCTCTTTTCTCTAAATTCTTGATCACCCACGCCAAGAACCTCATCAATGAGTAATATTTCCGGTTCAACTGCACTGGCAACCGCAATTCCCAACCGCGCCTTCATTCCAGAAGAATAGGTTCGAAGTGGTTGTTCAATGAATTCACCGAGTTCACTAAATTCAATGATCTCCTCCATCATACTCTCCATAGTATCTTTTTGATGTCCCAAAATACTACCATAGAGATGTACATTTTCCCTTCCGGTAAGGTTGTGGTTGAGTCCAACAGATACTCCGGCCAAAAGGCTTGTTTGCCCACGAACTTCGACCTTTCCAGAATCAGGTCGATAAATACCTGAAATCGCCCGTAATACTGTGCTTTTACCAGAACCATTTCGTCCGATGATCCCAACAACTTCACCCACCTTGACCTCTAAATTGATTCCATCAAGTGCGGTAAACCTACCGGGCCCCCCCTCAATTTTACTCCTCATCAGGTCAGAGAAACCTTGCAGCATTCCAGGTTTTTTAGGGAAGTGTAAATCAACATCGGTTAGGCGAATTGCAGTATTCATAGATATTTCACCACCTTCGACTCCCATCGCTTGAACACTGTCATTCCAATCAAAAATACAGCCACAGAAAATCCGATGGAATACAGAATGTGGTTTGACGCAATATCGACTGCAGCCCCATCTATACTATGTCGAACCAATGTCAGTGGGACAACCATTGGATTCAACATCACAATATCGAGCCATTGACCAGTCGGATCACGTTCAAGGAACATCTCATATGTCCACATGACAGGGGAAACAAAGAATCCAGCCCTGACAATGAATCTGAATAAATGCCCTACATCTTCGGAGATTACGTTCAAGGGAGCCATCATTAAACCAATCCCCATGGCGAGTAAGGTTGTCATGAGCAAGCCGATTGGCAGCATCCAAATCATTTGACTAAGACTCACTTCAAGGTACAACATAATTGGCAATACTGAAAGAAACGATACTATTGTAATCCACAATTGGGTTAACACTGGTGTCGTTGCAAGAATTTCTCTTGGAAAGTAGACTTGTTTGATTAAATTCCTTGATTTCTGTAAACATGCCAAAGTGGCTTGCAGACTTTTGCTAAAGTGTCCCCACACAATAATCCCCAGTAACACGTGTAGAGGATACAAAGGGTCCGGTGTTCCAGCGATAATGGTGAAGAGTACGTAATATACAGCAGCAAGTAATAGTGGTTCTAACCAAGTCCAACCATATCCGATGACCGCTCTCCTGTATTTGGCACGGAGGTCTCTGCGAACTAAATTAACCGTCAAGTACCAATTTTCTCGAATTGCTGCTAGAAAGTGGAATGGGCCTGCTAGAGTGGGCGAAACTGGGTGCTGTTCCCTAAGCCCAACATCTTCGCTCATCAACCCCCGGTTCGGACAATGCCTCTTCAGTCCATCGGATATCCCACCCTATAGGGTGGGGTTTTGTTATTGAAGTCAAATTGCGGATTACAATGGATAATCCGAAAATAAATTCACTTCGTGTAGCAACTCAGGGTTTTCCATGTATGGAATGAATTTCTCAGTATTCTCTTGAATCGTTGTTCTCCAAGGACGCTGGATTAAATCCAAGCCTGGGGCGTATGCTTTTTCCCACCAATCTAAAGGTTGGATTAATTCTTTAGACAAATGTGGAACAACGTATTCTAATCCCATCCTTTGAATTGCCCAAAGTGCATGTTGAGCAGTTCTAAGAGGTATTTTATGCAGCAAAATTTGAATTTCATTACTCATCGGGTCAATCTTTCTACCAAGTGGCCCATTTTTGTGAAAACACTTCCAACACTTACCACAAAATTTTCCTGCACGTCCACGCAAACAAGAATTTATAGATTCAATTAGATCACTTTGTTGGCAGATTTTTATTGCACCTGCTTCCGATATATGATTGATTGGCATCACCAAATGTAGGCCCGCATTGGCAAATTCTTTAACCCAATAATTCCAATGCCAAGATTCTTTAAAATCACGAAACTTTCTTCCCTTTTGCAGCCAAATATTATCCATTGGCGTACCAAATGCTATCCCCCCCAAATTAAGATAATCAGCCAGTAAAATTAGATGCACCCCTGCTGCATAATCGGTTGAAAAACCGACTTGTTTTCCATGATTTGTCCTAATTTTTTCATGATTTGAAGGGACCTGAAGTACATCCCTACCCCATCTCTGTTTAATTTCATCGAAAAGGCGAATCGGCAAATCATGAGATAATAATGAAGGAAAACTTCTCTCATGATAGGACAATATGGTATCAGTCGGCAATAGTAAGGCAGCCGCCATCGAATCCATACCACCAGAAAATGATAGGGCCAATTTGGTACCAAATCCTCTCCTTTCGGTGACGATTTTTGTTGATTCAGGAACCCACGGCTTGATCAACACCTTTGTTGCTAAAGCTAGCAAACTTGGATGTATGTTACTCAATTGAAAACCGGCTGGCATGATCCAATGTGTCCACCCCCATGGATGTCTCCACCAAACCGTATCTCCGTATTGATACCAATTTTCTAATAAATTAACATCGTCCCATTCGATAAGAGAAAATCGTTCGGGTAATGCTTCCCCATCATCCCCAATCTTCCCTCTGGCCCGATCGGCCAGTATCTTGTTTTGTTCTAATGGAAATCGCTTAGCAAACTCGAGAACACCATTCCAATTTTGTTGATTATACATGCATCTTATTACAATATCTCGTGCAAACAAATCGTTTGTTTTACAAAATATATGTTCTTCTGCCAAGATAGAAGCCTTCACCCACTCTGAACTATTGTACAATCTTCGAATACGCCACCTTTTCCAAGCTCGTGTGATTCGATGGAGGAACACCATTTGTAATCCAATTAGAGTGTCGATATTTCAATATATACCCGACCAAGATGGGTATGACTTGATATTCTAGGCGAGTTGCGCGTAACGTGGCACGTGTAGCAGCAATCGTGACCAACGGTTGTAACCCAGATCCAAGAGTACTCCGCCAAGCCCGTTGGCTGTTTGATGCTGGCCATGAGGTCACAATTCATGCATTTGATAGAATGCAAAATCTTCCACAAGAAGAAAACCTACATGGTATTCAAATCATCAGACACAGGGTTGGAATTACTCCTTACGGGGGGACAATATCAACAGCTCTCGGACTACGAAATTTTCTGAAATCAGTAAAACGAAGAATTGGAGAAATCGATTTGTTACACTGTCATGATGCCGATACACTCCCGTTGGTCGGTTCGGTAACAAACGCGAAAGTGCTTTTTGACATGCACGATTTACACCATACATGGGTTAGAATGCCAGCACCTAACTCAATTATTCGCCGCATGGCGTCATTTAGAATGAAACGGAACATGTTACGAAGGGGAAAGAAAGTCGACTCGATTACTACTTCATGCCAGGGATTTACTGATTGGCTTGGAGAGAGGGGACTCACCTCATATCCCATTGAGAACCGACCCCCGCTCTCAACCCATCCAAATTTCCCCGCCAGCCGAGCAATAGGTTACTTTGGAAAGGTTCGAGAGATATACTCATTCAAACTATTATTCGAAGCCATTCGATCATTATCAAGTGAAAACCGAGTCAAGATCATCATTGCAGGTGATGGGACCATGGTTAAACAAGTGCAATTACTTGCCCAAAGATACCCTGATTTGGAAATTGATTTTATTGGTAAATTTAGTCACCAAGAATTCCCTCAATTGATGTCCAAAATTAATCTAATGTTTGCCTTGTACTCACCATTAAGGGGCAACATAGAGGATGGAGCCCTCCCCTCTAAGATGTTCGAAGCCGCAGCATACGGTCGCCCAAGTATTGTGAATGCAAACACACCGATGGGCACATTGTGTGAATCTGAGAGGCTTGGGTTGGCAGTCAATTGGGGCGATGTCCAAGGGTTAGCCAATGCAATCACTGAATTGAAAGGGGTTGAAGTGGAATTAGAAATTGATGAGAGCCGTGAGCGAAAACGGTTTTTTGAGGTCATCGAGAAACTTAGAATCTAAAGTAAATGAAATCAACAGTTTCTGCAGGTCGTAGCATGAATGCAAGTGATAACATCACACCAACAATAAAACCCCAAATCATTGGGTTTTGCCTTGAAATCCAATGTTTTAGTCCACCTATCTTCCAACTGATGAAATGACAAATGAAGAATAAGATCGCAATACCTAACGTCAAGAATTTAATTTCAGGCAATGCATCATACATTTCGACAGGATCCCAATGTGCATTGATTCCAACAAACGTTTTCAGAGAAGGGATTAGGATTTGAGTATCTTCTACACGGAATACAAGCCAAGTCATGAAGACAAAATATTGGGTAACAATCCATCCTAAAACGGGGGCCAATCTTGGTAATCGTTCGAAAAATTTCTTGGTGATTTTGAAATCTTTCAGGTATCGATGTCCAATAAGCAGTAACCCGTGGAGCAAGCCCCAAAGTACGAAATTCCATGATGCACCATGCCATAACCCGCCCAGTAACATTGTCGACATCAAAGCAAATAGCATCACTTTCGTACCATTTCGACTCCCACCCAATGGAATGTACAGGTAATCCCTCAACCATGTAGAAAGTGAGATGTGCCACCGTCTCCAGAAATCTTGTGGAGATCTAGCTGCATATGGTGCATCGAAGTTTTCAGGTAAACGGATCCCAAATAGCAAGGCCGATCCAATTGCAATATCGGTATATGCTGAAAAGTCACAATAAATTTGAATTCCAAACGCCAGAGCCCCCCACCAAACAAGACCGAGGTTGTCAAGAGGAGCACCATCAACGAAAATCTCATTGACATGAATTGCTACATTATCTGCAATCACCATTTTCTTGGCAATTCCATATACAATCAGGGTCAAACCCAATCTGAATTGCGCAGAATTTGGAATCAGTGTATTCTCGATTTCCTTTTTGAAATGCTCCGATCTAACAATTGGTCCAGCCACTAGTTGTGGGAAGAATGCTGCATAACACGCAAAGGAAAGTAGGTCATCATATGGCTTGTTCTTCTTTCGATAAATATCAATTGTGTACGACATCGTTTGGAAGGTGTAGAATGAAATTCCAACCGGTAAGAGAAGACCAAAGGTTTCTATTTCGGGCGCCCCATCAATTCGAAGTGAGGCCCAATTCCAGGATTCGATTAAGAAATCAAGGTACTTGAAAATCGCAAGTAATCCCAGATTGACTGACAAAGAACCGATCAACCAACGTTTCCTCACTTGATGTTCATCCGATTCATGGATTCTCTTGCCAGCAGTCCAATCTACGAGTGTAGAAGTTAGTAGCAAAATCATATGCCATCCGGACGCTAACCAAAAGAAAACATACGAACTGACCATCAGGATTCCAATTTGTCGTCGACGTTGTTTACTCCCCACAGTGAAAGTTAGCAAGAACACAATTGGTAGAAACCAAATGTAATAGTCAGAGGTTACGAAATCCAATTCAATTGACCCCCAACAAATGATCTAACGGTTCAACTAATAATTCAGCTAATTTTCTCTCGCCCTGCTCAGACATGTGGGTACGGTCGCTGAAATCTTCTTCCTCCCAACCTGAATCCCACATCATGTCCAATACAGTCACACCTTCAATTTGAGAATAATTGATCACTGAAGAATTGTAGTATTCCCACTGCCCCGGTGCCAACCGATCGATTAACACTGGATTGTAAGGAAGTCCCAACAGAACTACTTGGATTCCAGCATCGACCAAAATATCAATCATGTATTCAAATGCAATCTGATTTTTGTTTAAGACACCTTCAGGATTGTGGTAAGTTCGATTGATATATCTGTCTAGGTGTTCACCATAATAGTATTCTAGAGAAATATTGTAAGGCTGTCCATAAGAATTGATTAAGGTACCAGTTTCCTTAATCATTGCCAATATATTCGGTAATTTAGGTGGGTGCCTCAGATAATTATCGTAGGCTGAACTGGTCGGCAGCGGCACGCATCTAACATTGGGTTCATCGCCGAGGCACGGATACGGTTCATCGAGATCGAACTCATATTCGAGAGTGTACTCAATAGCATCTGGGAAATAACTGGCTAAGACTTCCATTCTTTCCAAGTGGGTTTCAGGTAGTATTGCAAGGTCTTCCGGTTCAATTATTGTATCGAGATGTAGGGAGCAATCTGCTCCACAGAGGGCAATGAGTTGAGCCATCATCATTTGCGCCCATTCGGGGAGAGGTGTTGATAATTCTGAGAAGGTATTCGGGCCGACTTCAAAAATTACTATTTCTGGCACCAATTCGATAATTGATCCAATTTCTATCACGCGGATATAGGGGTGTTCAAGGCCGTATGCCAAATTGTAGAAATCAGATTCGCTTGAACTCA
This sequence comes from Euryarchaeota archaeon TMED99, assembly GCA_002170315.2. GTDB lineage: Archaea > Thermoplasmatota > Poseidoniia > Poseidoniales > Poseidoniaceae > MGIIa-L1. The sequence goes on along the minus strand of NHFA02000049.1, from coordinate 310 downwards.
ATTCCTTAATCAATACTCCATCAAATGCCTCCCGCATCTTCGAACTACCTAGGGCGATTACAACGGAATCACTATTCTCCGAAATATGCTCATAGGCATCAAATGTCATCGCATATCTTCCTATATCGTTTATCGAACCATCGTAAAGGCGAGGTTTTACGATTGCAGTAGTCAATGAAGGAGATACCAACAACATGGTGACCAAGGCAATCATACAAGATAGTAATAATTCTGAACTCCCAATTCGGACAGAATCATCACGAACATCGCCAGACAACTTACTCCCCCCCATGATTTATTCCACCCGAGT
>NHFA02000048.1 GCA_002170315.2 Euryarchaeota archaeon TMED99 | reverse complement strand
CAGGGAATTCAGGCGTTGGGCCGAAGTGGCCGTTGTATACATCGAGGTGGCCGAGACCTTGGACGTAGACGTAATCGTCGATGCCGTTGTAGCCCGTCTCGCCTTCTTTGAGTTTGTACGAGCTTTTCATCTCAACGATGTTCATCTGGTCATCATAGCCCCAAAGGCCGTAGATTGGGTAGCCATCCATAGATACACCGATGACCGCTGAATGTGACCCATTGGCGGTGTTTTGAGCAACGGCAGCAGGTGTGCTGTCGTCGTAATCAAGCATCGTTTCGCCTTCTTCTGGGTGCCAATGAAGGCAATTGGCGTCGGCGTGATAGTGGAAAGTGCCGCCCTGTCCATTGTGAGCATGACACACGCCGAGCACAATCGGTTGGCGATCTTCCTCATAGGCACCATGTTGGCTGGCCACAGCATCACCACCAGGTCCATCTTCTGGCCCATAGAATGGTACACCATTGATCGCTATGGCGACTTCACCAAGAGCAGCAGCGCATTCATAATCTCCGTTTGCTTCTGGGCAGTTTGTTGCATCGTGTCCGCCCATCGTGTCGTTTACAGGCGAGCGAGGAATCGTCCATTCATAGTTCTGCGCTCGTGTGCAATCATTACCTTGTGAGCAGGCCAATGTGGATTCAAAATCATGGTCTGGTAAACCATTGGTAACGATGGTGATGTGAGTCTCATTCATCGTGATACTAACCGAACATTCATGGGTTTCTACCTCACTTGTTGTTAAATCATCAACTGGAGTGATGCTTTGTCCAGGTTGACAACGAAACACGTCAAGCCAAAATTGACCCATGTCTGAAGAATCGTATGTCGGTTGGGTTGGACCCGTCGGTTCATTGGTACCATTGTCTGTTTCGTTGCCTGTACTATTCTCAGTGCCGTTATGGGTGCCATTGTCGGTTTCGTTGCCTGTACTATTATCAGTGCCGTTATGGGTACCATTGTCGGTTTCGTTTCCAGTATTGTTATCTGTTTGATTGCCTGTGTTGTTGTCACTATCATCGTTAGTGTTGTTATTGCTTTCGTTCGTTTCATCAGAAGTCGTTCGATTAATTTCTACGAGTGTTGTTTCGGAAAATGTTTGTTCTAAATCATGTGAGGCTGTGATGTTAATGTAGACATTCTCAGCAGTGTTTTGCAAAGTCAAAGACCATGCTCCGTTAAGGTTGGGTTGTGTAATAGCCGGAGACATGCTTCCTCCTTGTTCGGCACGAACAGTTATTTCATCAGGATGCAGGTGATCCACGTTTCCTGTGACTACTACCAATGTACCATCATCGACAACATCTGTCACGGTTAGAACAGGATCGGGATGAGTGTGAGAAATGGTATGAGGGTCGAATAGAATGCACTCATATCCCTCAACCAACGAGGTATTACTAACAAGTATCTCGCCTGGAGAACAGGTTAATTCTTCAACGTCAATAAGATTGGAGTTATCTTCTTTTGAATTGAGCAGACCGAGGATACTACCTCCTAAGATTAAAACAACTACCAGCCATACAGCGTCTCTATTCATATTGATGAACTACTTTTTCGAGTACATATACTTTCTATGAAGATGAACATAGATGCATCAGAGTTAGATGAATCCTTGTGAGTCCAAACCGTACGGGATTCAAACTCTTTGAGCAGGGTGGTGGACGTTGTGGGATTTGAACCCACGACATCTTGGTTGCAAACCAAGCACTCTTCCAACTGAGCTAAACGCCCCTGTATCCAATGCGTCGAGCCTATCCTTTTTGAGTCTTCACCTCAAAGAGACTCGATTCAAACTGCATCGATTGTCGCATCTCGGTCTGGACCAACACCAACACTGGTGCACGGAACGCCGACAATTGCTTCGACCTTCTTGATGTATTGTTGAGCTGCTGAAGGTAATGCAGCGTAGCCTTGACCTTCTTCATTGGCTCTCTTTGCGATATTCAACCATTCATCAAGGGTATGCGATGGGAATCCTGGCATGGAGACATAGACGGGTTTGCAGCGTTCAAGTGCAGTTGCACTTGCAGGCATTTCCAAAATCTCTTTTCCATCTAACTCATAAGCCACACAGATTTTGATTTCATCAAGACCGCCAAGAACATCGAGTTTGGTCAGTGCAAGCCCGGTAAAACCGTTGATTCGATTCGCATGTCGCATGACAACCGCATCAAACCAACCACAACGTCGCTTACGACCCGTTGTCGTTCCAAATTCATGACCAACAGTTCCAAGGTGCTCTCCAACTTCATCTTCGAGTTCAGTCGGCATTGCACCGTGACCGACCCGAGTGATGTAGGCTTTCGTGATTCCAATAACGTCCTCAATATGACCTGGATGAACTCCTGCTCCGTGTGAAGCGTTTCCTCGAGAAGTCACTGAAGATGTAACATATGGAAATGTTCCCTGGTCGATATCTAAAAGACAACCTTGAGCACCTTCAAGAATGATGTGCTCTCCAAGTTTCAAAGCATTATCAAGCATAAGACCTGTATTCTTAATCGAAGTTGAATAAGCATTCCAAATCCAGTTGATGTCGTCTTTGAGACCTGAAGCAGTAATACGCTCTTCACTTCCAGCAGCAGTCAGTGTTGCATTCATTCGTGATGTTGTTGATTCCATCCATTCAGCATCATCCTTGACTTCAGCCAAATCCCCAAATCGCAAACCGATTCGATTGATTTTATCCGCATAGGTTGGCCCGATTCCTCGGCCTGTCGTTCCAATTTTCTTATCGAGACTGTCCATGTAGCAGTGAAATGGTAAAATGATGTGGGCTCGTTCGCTGACATAAAGTCGCTCTCCGCGAGGGTCTTCTCCCGTTGATTCTTGCCATCCAGTCAGTTCCTTATTGAGCACCCAAGGGTCAATGACCATGCCATCACCAAGAATAAGATGGCATTCTTTTCGGGTAATTCCTGAAGGCAAGAGATGGAACTTGAGCACTTGATCTCCGAGAACAACTGTGTGTCCAGCGTTATTACCACCTTGGAAACGAGCAACCCATGTTGCCTGCTCAGCAATACGGTCAACGAGTTTCCCTTTTCCTTCATCTCCCCATTGGGCTCCTAGAACTACTGTGGCTGGCACTATACTCTCCTCGTCGCGCTGTCTTTGCGTACCGTCTTTGAACTATGCGTTTCTTCATTGAGCATTTTCAAACTACATTTGGCGCTGTAAAAGTCCCCTCAGGGGGTAAAAAAACAACCCTTTATAGCCAGTAGGTAGATATTCCTAAGTGTAGCCAACCGGAGACACCACAGTGTAAAACCGCTTTACGCAGTTTCAGCCACGGCGAGCATCCCCTCACAGGGATTTATATACCTCGGTTACCAACTACTTAACAAGAGGTTAACAAGATGAAAGTATATTCAGAAGACAATGCCGGCAAACAGCCAAACCGTAGACAGAATCCTGACTCAAACCGCAGTGGGAGCGACGTCATTCGCAGAACGCTCGAGGGTCACACACGCCCGTGTGAGGATTGCGGAGCCATCGATTGGCAACTTGACGACTCTCGCGGAGAAATCACTTGCAACAGCTGTGGTTTGGTCGTTGAAGAGAACGTTATCGACCCTGGGGCTGAATGGACGAACCGTGACCGCAGTCAAGACCGCTCACGTGTAGGTCAGCCTCTGACTTACACACTTGCAGACAAGGGATTGAACACAACCATCGATGTTCGTGACTTGAACTCAGGAAGCGCAGGAAGGCACGGTATATCTGCCCGATCTCGCAGAGAATGGCGACGTCGTCGTGTCGTTGACGAGCGTTCCAAGACACGCAAGAGCCGTGAGAGAAATCTCGTCCGTGCAAACCAATTCATTCGTGACCATTCTGGTTTACCTAAGCCTCTGCAAGAAGAAACCGCCCGCTTATACCGTCGTTTGTCGGGAGAGGGCTTTGTTACCGGACGCTCGATTGCTGGCGTAACTGCAGCATGCACTTACCTTGTTGCTCGTCAGGAAAATTTGCCACGTCAAATCGTAGAGATTTCAGATGCCTTTGATGTTTCAGAGAAAGAATTGTCTCGGCTAATTCGTCAAGTTTCTCGAAAATTGAATCTTCACAAGATTTCTTCACCGGATCAATACTTTGACAAGTTCATCTCCGACCTACAGCTTCAACCAGGTATTTACACCCAAATCGAACACCTCTGGTCGGTTATCAAACCACATGAGGAACTTTGGCAAGGAAAGAAACCAATGGGTGTTGCAGCAGCGCTTATCTACAAGGTGAGTAATGAAACCAGTTCTCCACGAACACAATCAGAAGTGTGCAAGGTCGCAAATGTTTCAGAAGTCACTCTGCGCGGCTTACTCCGTCTCATCGAAGGTCTACTGGGCCAACTTGGCGAAGTTTCCAAACAGTAATTTGTAATGCCTTTAGGGCGAAACTTGAAAGATTCTCGCCATTAGCATTCGAACATGGGATTCAAAGCGAAGGCCAGAAAACACAAGGGCAACTCCGAAAAGGAATCACAAGGGAACAAAAGATCTCCAGTCATCGAAGGTCAAATTCCCTGTGGAATAAAGTCCTGTGACGGATTTGCTGACAAGAGCATGGGCGGACGCTCTCTTTCAATCGATAACGCAATTGACGTTTGGGGTAGCGGAGGATATGATGAACGCAAAGGGCGAGTTCGTGTCTGTAAAAGCTGCTACCGCAAGTGGAAGAAAGACAACAAATCAGAAGACACCTACTGATTTTCTTCACTTTCAGTTTTACTGAGGGGTGTAAGAAAAGAAGGTATACCGACGGCTCTGCTTTCGTATGTATGAACAATAGAGTTGTTATTCGAAGTTTGGTGACTGGCGAAGGCTGTCTCGTAGCCATGGACGATGGTGCAATCGTATGGAGGCCAACACATGGAACACGTAGTCAATTCAAGATGGACGCAATTGCTACGGTTTTGCTTGCAGTTAAAGGACCTACACAGGCCTATGATATCGCAGCGATTGGAGACGCTTCTGGAGGAGTGACACTCCTGTCCTTGCCTCGTCTTGAAGTAATCGAAAAATTTGCTGTTGAAGGTGGCATTGTCCGTTCGATTACTGCCGTTTCCAATTCATTTGGGAAGTATATAGCAGCAACCCAAAACGGAAGTGTATGGGTTCTTGGAACTGAAGTTCCGAATCGTGTAATCAAACTGTTTCATCACTCAGGTCCAATCACGAGTCTCCGACTCGTGGATGATTTGATCATCATTCAGAGTGGTTGGAATCGACGGACATATGACTGGACTGGTGAGACAACAAATGACTTTGATGGTACTCACCAATTCGAAGTAAAAGCAACCAACCGGGCCAATCGAAGAGCACGTATTCTGGAATCCCAGCAACGCAAAAAAGAGCAATCTCAACCACTCATGCTCGATTTACCGTCTCTGGCTTAAGAGCGCTCTTGTTCTTCCAAAGGCCAGGGCGGATGTGGCGTATACCACAATGCAGTTTGTGCTGGCTTTGGAACCGATTTGGAAACGTTACCATCATTTGCGAGGCTCGTTTCAAAAAAATCAATATGCCTTTTTAGCACTTCTTTAACATGCTTTTTCCCCTTGATAGCAGGACCTTGGAGAGGGATAATCGATTTCGGGTTACATCGTAGCACACGCTTGAGGCTTTCAATGACATCAGGTAAACAACCACCTGGTAAGTCCCAGCGTGTTGGGCGGTCTGCTCGTGGAAGTAATGTGCCAAGTATCATCAATTCTTGACCTGGAATCCAATAGCCCATTCCATCAAGTGTGTGCCCAGGAAGAGCAAGTGATTCAACTTGGCCGTCTCCCAACGCAAACACGTCGCCATCTGCAACAGGGTGAGTATGAATTGGAGGCATGTCTGAGTCGAAACGGTTTGCCCAGGTGGTGAAAAAATCACCTGTTTCTAACGCTGCTTGACCCTGTGGATGAACATGAACAGTACAATCGGAAAAACATTCTGAAAGATGCTTTGCGCCACCTGAACAGGGGTATCGTTTACTCGTGAGTAAGATTCTGTCGAGAGATTCTTCTGCAGAGAGAAGTCCTTTGACTCGTTCAACTTGAAGACTTTGGTACCAAGAGGTACCAGCATCGATGAGAAGAGTGCCAATCGAGCCTCCAACGACAACCAAATTGGCATCGTGATGAATCGCAGGCAAGCGTAATACACGCATATCTACGCCTATGGCTTACACTCCTTGAATCATACTCTTTCTTTTCAAAGCCAAACATCGCCAAAATGAAGGCATATCGCCATTTTGTTTCGGTCGGTTGCGATTAAATAGGGGGAGTGAGTCGCAAACCCATGGCACGATTCCCTGAAGCAGAGGAGCGCTTACTTCGCGTAAAGATTTGCATGAAGTGCAATGCTCGTAATGCATGGAGAGCTACGCGCTGTAGAAAGTGCAGTTACAAGGGTCTACGACCCAAGAACATGGAACGCAAGGGTGCATGATTCACCCTTTGCTTTCTGTTGCGAACTTATTCAATTCCGAGTATTGGCATGAGTATTGCCATCGGATCTCCTAACAGCATCATTGGAAGGATTGCAGGGAAGAGGAATACAAGTAACGGTAGTTTTTGACTCACCCACACCTGTTCAACTTCAGCTGCTTCAAGTTCTGAAAGTGCGGCTGCGAGTTGTTCATCTGATGGAGTTCTCCGAGGCGCTCGCTTACGATGATACACCTCCATCGAACCATTCGGTTTTTCGACAAGAGTCGTGAGGAGCCAAACGTGGCGCTCAGCAACCTGACTGCGAGGTAATTTACTCGCATGCCAAGCAAGCATCAAATCCCCGAAACTGCGAACATGACCTCTTGAAAAATTAATGCATAGAAGAATCACTGGAATGGCCAAAAAGGAGAGGCCACCCCACATGAGCAGAGAGAACACTGGCGGTAATGCGAACAAAGCCTCGGTTGTTGCCGAAGAAAAGGAGAGTGGCATTGTTGACCAACTCGGTACAAGAACTGCAACCCACATCAGTGCCTTTGCATCAGCACCGCCGTGAAGCATGCGAAGGCGCCAAGCAATGTCAATCAAAATGATAATTGGGAGAACTGCAAAGGTCGACCACCACAGCGCTCCTAAACCAGTTTCATTTCCAAGCAGCACATCGATTGGATTGACAGACTGATACTCGATTGCCCCAAAGAGCAGACCACAAAGACTGGCGAGGTACCAAAAGACAACAGTTTGGTCCATACGTGAACCTGCACGGAAATCAGAGAATGTAGGACGACCAATCACCGCACCTGATGCGTAGGCCACAGCAGCTGAAGCAGTAAGATAGATTGTCCAATCTGCACCTTGGTTCATCAAATCAAGGGCCCAAAGAAAAAGGGCAGGTTTTATCCAGACCATCCAATGTTCATTTTTTACACGTCTTTCCTTGTGGTCCATCCAAGCAGCCCACCCCATGCCAAGAAGAAGTACTGAAATTCGTGACCAGCCTAAGATTTGATTTTCTGTGAGGCTCATGACCTGCGGAAAGCGGCAATGGACTTAAAGACGGCCTCCACACAGCACACTATACGAGCGATGGGGCTGTAAATATGGATATCGAAGCACGTCTAGTTCAAGTAGCCTCTGTCATCAACCAAATTGATGACCCAAAAGTCCCTCGAAACATTCGCCGACAAGCAAAAGAAACTTGCGAACAATGGCTGTTGAATAAGGCAAAGAAATTGGATGTTCGAATTGCTATGTCCCAATCAAAATTAGAAGAACTCTATGAAGATCCAAATATCCCGCCAGAATTTGGAACATTGATTCTTATGATCAATACCGAACTTGAGAAGATACTAACTGAAGTTCTTTGATTCACTCTTCTTCTAAGACTGTGATGAATTGTTCAAGTAAAGGCCGCATGCCTTTGTCTAATTTCCCTTCACTGAGCAGAGAGGTGATTTCTGTTGCAACTGAATGATTGGAACGTAGTGCATCTGCTGCTGCAAAGATGATTTCCATTTGGTCATCAGAAACCTTGTTCTTACGAAGAACTCGTTGAGTAGCGGTTCGTCCGGCAATGAGTTTGACTTGATGGTCAGAATAGCCAAGAAGTAATTGCAACTGATTCAACGACTGACTTTCAAAGTTGGAAATTTTACCGTCACGTATTGCATCGTCCCACGCCTCATCAATCGATGGTGCTCGCTCGGACATGAGTATCGCAAAGGGTTGGGTTGCTTCGATATTTTCAAGGACAATCTTGATGATGACTGCGAAAGGAACCGAGAGAACCATTCCAAGAATACCCCAGCCTGCAAAAGAGATGGCAGTAACCAACAGCAGGAGGACTGGTGAAAGGTCAAGAGCACGTCCTGCCCATTTCGTCTCGATAATCTGGCCCCAAATTTGCTGGTTTGTAAGCAAAAGTAGAACCAAGAGAATCAATACATTTGGCTCAAGTAGGATGAGACCGAGGATGATTGGTGGCATTGTTGCAATTAAAGAACCGATATATGGCACGTAATTCAACAGGAACGTGATAAGGGCCCAAGTGAACCAAAGGTCAATCCCAAAGGCGAACATGACCAGTCCTGCACACACTGCAGTTCCGGCCCCAACTCCTGTTTTGACAATGATGTATGTGTTGACACTGGCTTCAATTTTCGTACGCATGACTTGCACTTTTTGACTCCCACCATCAGGCCATGCTCGTTCAATACGACCAGGCAATAAACTGGCTTCAAAAATGATGAAAATCAAAAAGAACATGACCGTGATACTTGTTGTGAGCGCTACACCAACATTGGCTAACATCCCCATTGCCGCATCTGAAAGTTTTTGCTCATCTTCAAGAACTCCAAGTGCTGCGAGGTCTTCAACTAAGGTCGTGTTTGAAGTTTCAGATTCCTCTGAGAAAGCCATACTGAGGAGAGGTGATTGCTTCAGTTCACTCCACCGCTCTTCAAGTTGCGTATTATAGAGTTCCATTTTTTCTTCATCTCCAACCAAATCATTGGCTTGTTGGTAAGCCACAAAAGAGGCTGCTGAGACAAGAAGTAAGGTTAAAAGTACCATCGTCAAATAAGACAATATCAATGGAAAGCCATTCCTTGAGAGGTAATCTGAACCAGGTTTGAGAACAAAATAAATCCCCAATGCGATGAAAAAGGGTTGGAGTACTCCCTTGAGCACGATTAACCAAATCACCATCAAAGTGATGAGAATCGAAATATGTGCAAAAGTCGAAACTCGGCGGTTAAATCGCCCTGAATCCCAAGATGTCGATGCAACTTCCATAGCCTCGGGGCTTTGTCCGGCCTCTTGAGTGTTTAGGGGTTATTCTTCCGCAAATGTCGAATCTGATTCAATCTCCTCAAGAGGAGGGATACGTAATGCGAGCAATGAAGCAAACAACATCATCAGACCGCATAAATGGAAGGCTGTATGGTAGTCAAATGGCCACGCCCTCGAAACTGTGAGCGTCCATACCAGTCCACCGGTGAGTGGGCCTAGAATACGAGCAAAAGCACCAAGAGATTCCTGTGCACCCATGACAACTCCCAATTCGTAGCCGTTATCTTTTGCAACTCGGGTCAAAAAGGATGAAGAAGATGGCTGGAAAATTCCGTTCCCCACTGCGATAAGGAACGAAACAAGTAAAATCTGAAACCAAGCATTCTCAGCTTGGGTATAAGGCACTAATACGAGTCCAACACCTGCTAAAGCACTGGCAAAAGGAAGGAGTCGTCGTGAGCCAAAGCGTCGGGTCAATGGTCCAATCAGTATCGCCTGTGTGAAGATCCCACTGATTCCAATCATTGCAAAAATTCGCCCATTATCCGCTTCAGAAAAGGCAAGTCCACCATTAACAGGGTCCATTTCGGTATAGAGTATGAAAACTGCATGCATGATTGTGAAGCCAAAAGTAAACAGCATCGAAACCCAAATGATGAGAGATACATTTTGAGATTTAAGCATCGAAGCGGAGTTTTTCATCATCTGAGCCATGTTCGAAGTCCAAGGCAGCGGTTCTGATTTCGTTCGCTGTTCAACCGGTAGTGATTCAGGAAGCGAACGGTATGCCACTGCCAATGAAAAGAGGGAGAGAAGACTTGCAACTGCACAAGGCAACAAGTAAGGATGCGTCTCAAAGATGGTATCTTGAAAGAAACTCCATCGTGCTGCAGGGTCGGATAACTCTCCACCAATGAAAGGTCCGAAAGTGAATCCAAGTCCAAATGCAGCACCTATCAATCCCATTCGAGTTGCCAATTCTTGTGGTGAACTTACATCTCCTATGTAGGCACGAGCAACGGCTAAATTACCATTGAATACACCGGCGAGAAACCGTGCGACGAAAGCAATCAGCAGAGTATTGGCAAGACCAAACATGGTGAAGAATACGGTGTTCCCAACCAAGCCGACCATCAAGACAGGGCGGCGACCGATTCGATCCGAGAGAGAACCCCATAATGGGGAAAACAAAAACTGTGCTGCTGAGTAAGAAGTCATCAAAAGTCCGACCCAAAGACCAATGTTTACCACTTGATTCTCAGGAGTCAAATCTTCAACGAGATACGTCAAAAAAGGAATAACGATTCCGAAACCGATCATATCGATCATGGTTACAAGGAACAGGACAACCAATGCACCCTTTCCCGCATCTTGAACTGCGGTTGATTGCACCGAATCTCCAGTCATGATATTGCCACCCGGAGTATGTTTAGATGAATGACGTTGCATTCAAACGGGAGTTTAAGCGGATGTGGTCTTACTTGGAAGAGGAGTTAATCGGTCGATTACTGCGCCGAGGCGTTCAACCAAACTCTCTTTTTCAGCGTGCTTGATGAGAGCAATTTCCATTACTTCGTCAAGTGTATCAACAGGTATGACTTCAACCATCTTCTCGTACTTTTCATCCAGAAGAACGTCTTGCATGTTTGCACGAGGCACAACAATTGTTTTGATTCCAGAGCGTGCAGCAGCTTCGATTTTCGCAGTAACACCTCCAATCGGTAGAACTTCACCACGAACTGATAGAGAACCTGTCATGGCCAAATCTTGTCGTATTGGTATGTTCTCAAGAGCGGAAATGACTGCAGTCGCAATAGTAATCGAGGCTGAATCACCATCGACACCGTGTGTATCGACAAATTGAATGTGGATGTCATAATCTGAAATATCCTTTCCAGTCAATTTCTTAATGACTGCACTGACATTGGTTACACTCTCTTTGGCAAGGTCCGAGAGGCCACCAGTTGCAAGGATTTTACCTCCTCCACCGAGTGAAGGAGTGACAAGAGCCTCGACAGGCAACATAATTCCACTGAAATCGGAAAGACCTGAATTTGCTCCAAGAACTGCGAGACCATTGACGCGACCTATACGTTCACCGGAATTGACAATCATTGCGTAATCTTGGCGACGTTCAATCATCCTGTCAGCAACTTGTTGCTCAAGGGGCTTTGCGATATTTCGAGCACCAAGAACATGTGCAGCGGTGGCAACCTCTGCACCTTCTTCCATNGCTAAATCTCCAGCAATTCGAACTAATCCTCCNAGTTCACGGAGTCGCAATGAGAGTTTACCTCGACGACCTGCACGGCGTTGAGCCTCACGAAGGATNATGGCAACAGCGGATTTATCGAAATGAGGGATTTCTCGAGAAGTGCCGATATCTCGACGGACTTCTTGAGCGATAAAACGAATCAATCGACGGCGGTTACGAGCAGTATCCGGCATTTCAGAATTGACGTAAACTTCGTAACCATAGCCGCGGATACGGCTGCGAAGAGCAGGATGCATTCCTTGAATCGCATCGAGATTACCTGCTGCGATAAGGATAAAGTCGCATGGAACCGGTTCGGTCTTGGTAAGGGCACCGGAAGAACGCTCTGAGCGACCCGAAATCGGGAAAGCTCGTTCTTGCATTGCAGTAAGCAAAGCTTGTTGCTCTTCTAATCGCAACAAGTTCACTTCATCGATGTAAAGCACGCCTTTGTGTGCTCGGTGAATTGCACCTGGCTCCACACGGTCATGCGCAGGAGTTTCCATTCCACCAGATTGGAAAGGATCGTGGCGAACGTCTCCAAGAAGAGAACCNGAAAGTGTTGCAGTTGCATCAACAAATGGTGGCATGTCTTTACTTTCATGCTTGACCAATACTTTTGGAATTCGGCTATCATCTCCAGAGCCTAAACGGCCTCGGATAAACATGTAACCAAACATCAAGAGGAACCCACCGAACAGGAGAGTCAAGATGTCGCCGCTCTGAAGAGTTGCAATTACAAGCAGGAAACCAACGGCTGCAAAGGCGATGAGTAACATCTTCTGAGAGCGTTCACGTTGCGTTCGAAGTGATTCCTTTTGTAATTTGACAATACGATCACCTCGACCTGCTGGAACCGAGCGTACACGAGGTTCATTCTCGTCGTCTTCATTCGGGTAGACAAGAAGGTCTTCAAGAGCATCTTTTGGAAGCAGGTCAGTCATCGAGCGTGCAAGCATGGATTTACCAGTTCCCGGGTCACCAATCATCAGCATGTGACGGCGTTGTTCTGCCGCCTTTTTGATGACAACAGAACCTGCTTCTTGACCAATAACTTGGTCAACNAGGCGATTTGGAATTGGAACATCATCGGTCGAAGNAAAATCAACNGTTTGAATCCATTCNTCAATACTTTCCNCAACGATGTCGTCCGAATCAGGNCCCGGTTCAGGNGCCCATACAGTCACTTCTTCTACTGCGTCGAATACATCCTCNACAAGAGGTGTTTCNGGCTCGTCGCTAGACAAGTCTTCGGTTGTATCCGTGTCGCTCATAATGTATCCCCCGCGTCGCTCCCCTTTATGGGTTTACAATTCGACCATGTATGAACATGTGTAATTCTCACCGTTGAAATTAAAGCGTTCCATCGAGATATTGCTGTCCGTAATAAGCCCACTGCTCGGCAGTCCATCCTGCTGGAAGGCCACCTGGTGGCAATGGAGGTCCTGCGATTTGTTGTGCAGGGACAACAGGCGCTGGTTGTTGCGCAGGAGCTGCAGGCATAGGTTGGTGAACTGGAGCTGCAGGCAAAGGTTGGTGAACTGGAGCAATGGCTACAGGCTGCTGGAAGAGGTTTTGAGCACCGCCATACATAGAGTTCGCAACTGAATCATGAGCAGGAACAGTGTTTGGATTCCAACCAGTATCGTTCCAAGCATCGAGTTTCATAGAGTCTTTTCCACTTCGGCGAGTGAACATCAATGTGAGTAACAAACCGAGAATAACAACAGATGCAATAATACCAACTAATGTCATGTTGATTTCACTGGAATCAGATGCATCACCTGTGCCGGATTGAGCGTCGGAAATACATGTCGCACGTGGGTCATCACATGCCAGATCGAGTTCNGCCTCTATCTCGGTGAGTTTGTCTTCCAACAGGGTCGTATCTCCCTGAGCGGATTCGATTTGNGACTCAAGGTCTGCTTTTTCNTCGATTAAATCTCCAAGATAATCGGTAAACATCTCATCGTCCATGTCCACAATTGCAGGCATGCTTTCTGTNATGTTCCACTTCATTGTCGACATTGTTTTGAATTCTGAATNACCATCGTTAGCAAGTATTGACAATTCATAGTAATCCNTGTACTGAGCGCCGTCTTCACGAGCAAGTCCGTTGTTCAATACCGAAGGAATGAGGAGTTCTTTACTCCATCCAAGGTTCGATTGGGAGATGTCAAGGTCATACTGCATCAGACCGTCACATGTTCCAGTAAGCGAACTGCAGATATTCCAGGTGACTGAGATGTAAGTGAATGTAGGCGAAGCATCNGTGAGCATCATGTTCACGGTTGGAGTTTGACCGATGTAAGTGTCTTCAAGAGCCACGAACATGTATCCAGTTCCATCATCGACTTGAGTGAGCAAGAAGGGGTAAGCGTCAAACACGTCGACTTGCATAACATAGGTATCTGATAGTTTACCGTCTTCAACGACAATAGAAACAGTTTGCATACCAATGTCCTCAAACGAGAGAGTGAGGCTTCCATCTAAAGCACTGTATCGAGCAGCACCAGGTTCAGAAGAAGAAACACGAACATAGGTAAGACCGGTGTCATCAACATCGACAATTCTGCTGTCAAGGTCAATAACCATCTGAGTGTTACGCTTCAGACTAATCGATTCAAGGTCATCGAAAGGAATAATTCGCGGTGCGTCATTGATTGGGTCGATATTGATCGTAAGTGTTGCATCAGAAGTCATAACACCATCACTTGCCCGAAGTGTTAGAATCGTTTGCCCATTCACATCNTCATCAACGGTTTCAAAACCAATGGTGTTTCCAATTAATGTGGCTGTGATGACATCTTCGTTTGAGTTACTGAGCAATTCGATTGTGAGTNCATCGACAGATGTAGGGTTTCCGGAAGCGTCTGTGTCCGAAAGATATGGCATGAGGGCAAGAACACCAGAACCACCCTCTGCGACGGATTGAGATGGCAAACCACTCCAGCGAGGTTGTCCGTTTTCAGTTACTCTAAACAAGAGAGTACCGTAAGGAAGTTGGCCTTGCTGGGAATAATCGCCACCATCATCAATACTAATTTCAATTCCCTTCTCACCAAGAGGACAGCCGTTTATTTCACTCCATTGGAAGTTCACTTCAATTTCTTTGGTTTCGGCATGCCAAGCAACAAAGGATTCATCGCTTGAAGTCACAATCAGGTCTTCAAGAGGAGTTTCAGGGTCAACGATGTGACCATCCATGAGAACCTTCGTCGGTGTATCACACATGACGGATGGAATCGGGTCAGTGATTACAGTAGGAGCGCCGTTTTCAAGTTCAAATCCAGAGGCGCCGGTAATAACCATCCAATCACCGGTTTGGCCACGTGAATCGACTGCTTGAGTGCGAACATCATACCAGCCAGAAGACATAGCTGCTGTAGGAGTAATGACGTATTCACGGCCCTCATTGTTGGTCGTTGCATAAACTACATTTTGACCGCCAGAAACAACAGAACTGAACCATTGGTTCTGACCTGTTGGTGAAATTTCCACNTTGAAAGTAACCGTACTCGCATCATCAACGAAATCCGAATTGCCGGGTACAGTATCTGATTTTGCGAGGACAATGGCGTGCGATCCACGGTCGATTGTCTGGTCTCCCGTGATTTGCGGGTTCTTGGTTATTGGAGGACGGTCTTGGTTAATTTCTACCAAGTTGACATTGTTTCCGCTGTTACCGTCTGCCACGAGGTTCGTGAGACGAGCACCGAATTTGGTTTTGAGTTCGCTCGAAATCACCGAGGTATCAAAACTGATTTGTGCTGTTTGAGAAGAAGGTGCGTTCAAATTGTTCAAAGCAGTTGTTCCAATTGAGACTTCATTAACGCCTTCTTTGTAGAAGAATTCAATGGTTCCACCATCGGTGTAATCAAGATCTCCTACGTTACTGACAGTGGTCTCCAAGTTTACAGTGTCGCCAATGACGAACGCACCGTTGGATGCAGCAGGATTGGTCATTGACACACTTGATACGCTGATGTCAAGCTTTGGCGCCATGTTGGAATCAGATGCAACATAGACATCATTCCAGGATGTGTGTGGCCCGCCCATGACTGCGCCAACTGAAACGAAATTATTAGCCGCTGAGGTTGAACCTACTGAGCGAACAGTGCTTACAGGCTTTGTCCAAGTCTTTGTCACAGGGTTGTTCGGGGTGAGTGTAAAGGATTCAAGACCGTTACCTGCAGAGTTGAGAAGCCAACCTCGAATAACATTGTGAGGGTGGGTTGTTCCGTCGTTGTAGGTATCAGGACCCTTGTCTTCAACGATGACTGCAAGAAGGTAAACAGTCTTACTTGCCGCACTTCCGAAGTATTGGAGTTCGTAAGTAATCTCCATATTCGCTCCATTTTGAACTTGAGTGACTGAGAGTGAGTAATCGTTCACGTCTTTCATATCTCCACCGTTTGAAAATTCAGTATCGTAGGCAGTTGTTCCAGTAGCAGCGCCGAGTTTGTGGTATGAGCTTCCTGCACGAGCATCTCCGAAGTTCGCCGCTGGAATACTTCCGGTTCCGTCACGCATGTGACTCAAACGGTTGAGAGGGTCTGGAACGCCTTGACCGTTTGCTTCAAAATAAGAAATGTAGACGAAATCATCGGGGAAGCCCGTTTTGAGGGCGTTCATTGATGGAGAACCACCGTTTTGACAAGGTGGACACCAATCAGCACCGTAATATTCTGCCCAAACACTGTGGCCAGGTGCGGTTGCTGCATAGGAAGGCGTATGCACTTCCTCGAGTATTTGTTCTTCAGATTCTGGTTGGAATGGTTCAACAAACGCAGTCATTGTGCTGCCAATAAACAGAATGGTAATCGATAGGGCTAGAAGTCGAGCGGACATCTTCATGAGTGGTGCTTCTTTTAGACAGTATATGAAACCCTCGTTTTCTAGTGAAAAAAAGGACATTCTGAAAAGTATACCCTTTAGGGAAAAAAGAAGTAGAATCGGACGGTAAAGTTTAGACCAAACAGAACCTCGCCGAGGCATGAACCCTGCGCAGTGGTCTGTTTTTGTTGAAGCGGAAGGCAAAGTTCACGTCATCGAACTGATTCCGGGTGTTCGTAAAATCAAAGGATTAGGTGTTTTAGATGCGTTTGAAACGTTTTCACCCATCAAACACGGCGAAGAAGTTTTAGTCGGTCAGAAGGTATTGACCCGAGTACCATTAAGGCTGCCAGAAATGAGTAAAGGTATGCTCCGACGTGCTCAAACAATCAGTGCTAAGGATGCAGGATTCATCACATCTCGAATGGGAATTGGGCCGAATGATCGAATTCTTGAGGCAGGGATTGGAAGCGGTGGACTTTCGATGTATCTTGCTCGGATTTTAGGCAATTCAGGAATTCATGTCACGGTTGAACCTCGCAGTGAGCACGCAGATGTAGCTCTTGAAAACATGCGCCGTGCACGTGAAAGCTGGAGCGAATTTCCAACTCACCATCACATTGAAGGCGCTATTGAAGATGTCGTGGAGGAGATACGAGTTTGCAGTGAAGAATTCGATGGAATCATCCTCGATTTACCGGAGCACCCAAGTGCTATTGAAGCGGTCTCGCCTCTTCTCAGCATAGGTGGACGACTCGTATGCTATTGCCCTGTAACAAGCCAACTTGAAGCGGCCTGGATTGCTTGTGAACAAGCAGGATTGGAAATCGAGTGGGCGGGTGAACTCATCGAACGGCAGTGGGGTAAGGCATCGAAAGGTGGTGTTCGACCGGTGAATGGGCCGTTTGGGCACACTGCTTTCCTACTTTTGGCCTATCGAAGAAACTGATCACTCAACGACTCGAATCATTGTTGAACACTTCGGGCAGGTGAATCTGAACGGTGCTTCACTGCCACGAGGAACTCCAAGGCGTGCTTCACAAGAAGGACAGGTGACTTTACCATCATCCATTCGGCATTCGTTGAATCCAAGAGGTGTTTCCTTTTCTTCCTCTGGTTCTTCAACGACTTCTTCCTCCTCTTCTACAAGAGCATTTTGCTTTTTATTGCGTGATAAATACATGACGCCAAGAAGGAGTATTGCGACACCCCATCCACCGAACAGAGCGTTCAATGAATCCGATTGAGAAAGTTCCATGCCAAGAGGGAGGCGAACGCCATTTGGCGGCATTGCTGGGCCTTCAATTTCCACATTGAGTTCACTTGAGAGATCGGATGATGCCGTATCGCCAATCTGATAGGAAGCACGGATATTCAATACAGCGGACTCTGAAGTCGAAACCAAAGACATCAATGTTAGAGAATACTCGACAGTTGAACCGGGAGTCAATGTAAATTCATTGGTGGAAGTATTGTCCGAATAGCGCAGCCATTCAGTCGCCAATAACCCATCACCAATACCTTCGAGCGTCAAAAGTCCAGTGACTTGTGCATTGGCGAGGTTAGTCACTGAAACCATCACCGTTGAGCCACCAGAAGAAGGAAGGGTGAGCGATGATTGTGCAAAGGAAACTTGCAAGACACCAGAACTGCCCCAAACCGGCTCGACAGTGTAAATCTCACTGCTCGATGCAGAGAAAGAGGAGCGTGAGGAACTGGTGACTCTAAACTGTAATTCAGATAATCCAGCCTCCGCATCCGATGGGAGAAGGCATGACCATGGCAAAGCAGAAGATGATTCACCAGCTTCAAGGTTCAGTACCGTCGAGACACCGCAATCGAGTCCAACAGTGCTCAACAGCAATTGGTCAGACCCTGTGCCGGTGTTGGTGACGACTACTGTACCATGAATCTCACCGTTTGGTTCTGCTGAATCATCATCGGAAAGAACGAGAATTTCTGCACCAGCCACCAACGATTCAATCGTGAGGTTGATGTGAGAAGTTATCGATTCATCGCTGGAGGAATGAGCGTGTAGTGTCACATCAATCCCACTGCTTGGTGCACCTTGAGAGGTTTCTCGAACATTCAGCGTAACCGTCGACGATTGTCCTGCATCGAGGAGTAAAGAGGTTGAAGACAATTCGAAATCAAACCAGTCAGACGCTCCGTTCTCAGAGAGACTCAAATGCAGCGTATCGGATGCAGTTCCCAGATTCGTAACATCAAAGGAATAAACCGCACTTGAACTCGGTCCCGCTACAATACGGCTACTTGTCGAACTCATCAAAACAGCAATACGTTCTTGGATTTGCAACGAAAGTTGCAGTTCAACAGAAAGTTCAGAACTTCCATAAGCAAAGGTCAGTGCATGAGTGCCTGCTTGGGAGGAGGCAGCAATAGTTAGCGTGATATCAACTGAAACGCTTTCGCCGACTTCCAGTTCGACAGAGGTGTGACTCAGAGAGGCCTCTGCCTCTGCAGGTAATCCAAGTAGACCTGCAACCAGTGAAAGATTAGAAGTTCCTGTATTTTCGAGAGTGAACGATGTGAGAACCGTCTCACCTGGACGAACCAATATTCGCCCATCAAGAGGACCTGAAAGGGTTGCAGAATGTACGCCAAGAATTTCAATATCTACGCTGTTCACAACGGTGAGTCCACCATAAGAGACTGAAAAGGACTGAGGCATAACTCCTGATTCACCCGAATCAGCGTCGGTAGTAAGCGACCATACGCCTGCTTCACCTGCAGCAACAGTCACACCTGAAGAAGAATCTAGAGTCGTGGTTAAGCCGTTTGTGGAATCAACATCGAGATAGAACGTGACGGTTTCGCTTCCGTTGTTTTGAATGCGCATTTCATAGGAAACCGGTGTTCCTGGAGTGAGTTCAAGATCGCCAAGTGGTGAGATCAATGAAAACGAAATACGCTCATCAACATCAACTGTGAAATCAAACGGAGTGGTCGAGTGTTGCTCGGATGCAGAAGTCCCAATGCCGTTCATTTGAAGCGAGCAGGAATCTGTTTTTGTGGCTTCATTGTGGACTGAGATTTGAATCCCAACATCGAGAACATCATCTGGTGCAACTGAAGGTGTTGTTGCTGTAACAAGTGCGGCATTACAAGGACCACTAAGCACGCTGAGTGTCCAATCATAATCAACTACGGCGTTACCTGAATTGGTAATTTGAACGGATGTATTCGTCGATTGACCTGGAATGAACAATTCATTCTGCTCAAGGAAAGCAACGCTCAAATTATGCTCTTCATCAACATGAACGACGAGCATGGTGGAAGTGGATGTGTTTCCTCCAGTCGAGGCACTGAACAGTCTAAATCCGTAGTAATCCGGCGCTGCATTGCTTGGAACCGATATGTACAGACTTGCAGTTTCAGAGGAACCTGCAGCCATGTTCGCGAATTCATCATCAACCCATTGGACATTCCATCCAGCAGGGATTCCTCCTCCTAATCCACGTGGTGAAGACATCATCATGCTCGTAGTAGATGTTCCCGTAACTTGCCAAGGATAGGAGAGGTGAGATGTTTCGTTGAATACGGTAGCAGCTGCTGCCTGTTGCAATTCAAGTTTGAGCGTAGCATTCAATGAAACTGTATCGTTTGAGCCGACTGGAGTTTCACCAGTCATGGTTGCATAAAGAACGCATGCGGCAAGATAACTCCCTGCAAGAGATGGGTGACTACCATCTGCATTGTAGAGGTCATAAAATGTATTTCCAGTCAGTGAGGCATTGAAACCTGCTGCTACGACATTGTCGTGGATATGAGCAAAAGCAAGTCCGACAGGTGCCATCCAAACGGTGTGACCTGCGTTGGTAATGTTGCTGTGATAATCCATGTATCCAGATTCAAGTCGGTCTTGCATAACTGAGAAATTTGAATACAAAGTAGGGTTCATTGCGTCGCCGTTTCGTCGACCCCATGTCATCATCAAGATCGATTCTCCACCTTCGTCTTCAATTGCATCTGCCAAATTGACAGCTGCATCTTTACTCGCAATCCAATCAGCGTTGGTTCGATAAAAGCCAGGAATTTGACTTTGGTCTTGGAGAATTACGTAATCCCAATCGATGTTGGCGTTCCTTAACGTCGTGTT
>NHFA02000047.1 GCA_002170315.2 Euryarchaeota archaeon TMED99 | reverse complement strand
TGTGGCCTTGGAGGCATTTTGGTTCTCGTTGGAGCCTTGACCGGCGGTGCACCGAAGCCCATGGTTGGATACATGCCGCAACAACAGACAATGCAACAAGGCATGATGCCGCAACAAGGCATGCCTCAGCAGATGGGTCAAATGCCTGTCCAGCCACAGTACACTGTTGGAGCGGGTATCGATTCAAGCAGCGTAGCTGATACCCCGGTTAGTGTCGATGATTCTCCATCGAGTGTTTGGGATAACTGATTTGACGTTTAACGATCTCGAAGCGCTCTGAGTTTATCTTGTAAGGCACTTTTGCGCTCATCCTTCTTTACTTTCTGGTGGTCTTTGGACATTCTGCGTTCGAACATGTCTTGTTCCCAAAGGCAAATGTCTCCATTTTCAAATCCAAGAGCGATTCGTTGGTTGTTTGAAGCCATTGATTCACAACGACTGCTTTGGGAAGAAACCAATACCTCTCCAGTTTCAATGTCTCTTACCTCTAAACTGCCCAGCGACCCTGCCCAGCGACTCGTCCAATGAGTTTGCGTTTCTTTGAATGCGAAGGCGCATTGGTGAAGTGTAATCGCATCACCTCGAGAACGCCACACTTCTTCAGCATCTGTTCGACAAATCAGATCCCCATTTTCTAAAGCTGCGATGTAGCCTGAAGGAACTGTAACAAGATGTTCGGCAGAACTTTCTTCGGCGACGAATGTGGCGCCTTTGGAATTGGAAACGACGCCATTCGCGTGGCCAAACAGCATGGTTTTCTCGTCGGATGCTCCACACGTGATCGGTGAATCAGTTTCAGCGGAATGGTGCGTCAGCACCCCTTCTTCATCAATCGAAGAAAAACCGCATTTTGGACGGCCTAAGCCGAGCCATAATTTCGATTTGTGTTCCAAAAGAACCCATGGTCTTTCGTCCATGCGTTGAACCCAATTCATCGCCCCATCAAAGGAAAAGTTCCACACTGCCGATTCAAGAAAATCGTTGTGCTCGATATCATAGACTGAAGAAACGGCATAAACACGGTGCTTGAACAGGGCGAGTGTGTCGGCGCTCCCCTCTAATGCATGACTCCAGCGTTGTTCACCGGTGTCTGCCTCAAGGCAAACAATGTTCAGGCCTGCAGTTGCAAAAATCGCGCCTTCTGACACAGACAAAACGGTGATTCGGTCTGGTAATGAGGCAGTCCACACCAGCGTTCCCTCCGCATCCCAATGTTTGAGACTGCCATTCCATCCCCCGGCATAAACGCCCCCATCTGATTCCAGATGAAGGGCTGAAACTGATTCGCCAAGGGACCGAGTCATCCATGTCGAGGAAAAGAGGTCCATGCCAGTCTGTTGGGCTGAGCCTCCTTAAGTTGGATGGAGAAGATGCTTCAAAATCAACGGCTTCTCAAAAAGATTGTTCAACCGGAATGTACCGCTTTGGAACTGCAAATGTCAAAAGGAATGCAACGATTCCAAAACAGCAGGCTGCATAGTAATGCCCCATTCCAAAGATAGAAAGGGCTGCTGCAGTCCGTAGAACGACGACTGAGCCACTTTTCATCGCCCAAAGAGTGAAGCCTGTAGCAATCAAAGCAATCCCCATGAAAGCAAACCCAATGGTGATGTAGAGACTTTCAGCACTGGAGTCCATAAGCGGGTGTTCGATTTGTCCAGGCGTCATATCGATGTTTCGAATCTCACACTCTTCAGCACCATTTGAACACGGTTGAGATGCGAATTCTTCGGGTGAAGGAATTGTGAAATCAATTGTTGTGAAACCAATTGGTTCAATCAATGCTGGTGGTGAAAGCAATACGCGATTTGCATAGACGTCACGATTATTATCCCGCTCAACAATGATGTCTACGCGGATCAAACCGGGGTCAAGGCGTTCAAACAAAAAGGAACCATCCGTCTCGGTTTGTACCTCTGAAGAATTCCAAATACCAGAATCATCCCATGAAACGTAGACTGTGGCATTCTCCAACGGTTGTTGCTCGTCATCATACACAACGCCTTGGAAAGTAGCTGTCTCGTCAGGCGCACTGAGTGAAAGCCGGTGGACGAATTCGTCCGGTTGTACGAGCCCTGAATTCGGAGAAGCGTAATCCAATCCATTGAGGAAGCCGATCAAGCAGATGAAGAGCAAGAAGACCGCGATGGCTTGACCCATTGAATGCATATTGGGGTCGCGCATGGTGAGGACTGTGTTGGAGGACGCAAAAGTAAGGTCACCTTTGGGTTCGGAAAGACCGGTTAATTCATCGATGTAATCGACTTTCTCCGGATTCATTTCATCAAGGGCTGCATGCTCTTCGGATTCGCCCATGTAACTCGCAGAACGCCGTCCTACTTCACTTCAATGCGATGTTGAGAATGAGCGAGAAGGCGAGCGAGCGCATGTTCGTGCATCCATACACGCAATTCGACAATGCCGTCATCGTGATTCGTGCGCCTCGATACTAATCCCGCTTCGTAAACATCTGAAACTAAACCTTCTACAGCTCTTCCACCATGAGCAGGTACTGGAAGCAAAAGTAAATCGCGAGGGGGGCCGAATAAATGGAAAAGGATGGTGTCTTTCAACTCCTGCATCCCCTCTCCAGTATGGGATGAGATGAGGATTGGTTCGGGTAGCCCAAGGGCTGCAACGGTCGCTCTTCCCTCCTCTTTTTGCGCTTCAGTCGCTTGATCGCATTTTGTCAAAACCGTAAGAACATGATGAACCATAGAGGTGTCAACCGATTGCCAGGGGAACTCCTCGTCGATTTCCTCGCCGTAAAAACGCGTGAATACCTCATTTCTAGAAGTGAATAATTTCCGCTCTAATTCTTCAGGATGGTCGCTCACATCTGCCAAGATGAGAAGCAAATCGCTCTCTAATGCCTCTGCAAGGGTTGCTCGAAAAGCATCGAGAGTTGAGGCTGGTAGATGGTCTATGAAACCAATAGTGTCTGCTAAAAGTACTCTCGGGCTCGCTTCCATTCGCCCAATTGTAGTTTCCAATGTTGAGAATAATTTGTCTTTAACGAGGACCTCTTTTCCTGAAAGAGAAAGGAAGAGGCTGGACTTTCCGGCATTGGTATATCCTGCCAAACCGACGGTCATTGCACCGCCTTTAGACCGCTGTTTTCTCCTTTCTGATTGAGCCATAGCATGCTTTTTTTGGCGTTTTCTTAGATGGCTGAGTTCTCGATTCATATTGTCGATGATCGCTTGCAGTGCAGTACTCCCTGCGCCACCATATCCTGCTCTTTCGCCGGTCGTTGCCTGGTTTGCAAGTTCTCTGAGAACTGTTCGGTCACTTTGCATCTGTGCGATTCGAACCTGTGTTCGCGCTTCCAAAGAAGATGCGTGTGAAGTGAATAAAGAGAGCAACAGACGAACACGGTCCCAGACTTCAATACCGACCGCGTCACTTACTCCGACAAGTTGACGGGCTGAAGCATTGGTGTGCATCAAGACCAAATCCACTTCTCTCCAAGGGTGTGTAGGCACGTTACGAGAACGGAGTTCATCAGCGACGTCTTGCAATCTGCCTTTACCAAAGAACCCTCGAGGGTCGATGTGTCCTGCTTGGTATAATGTCTCGACGATTGTGATCCCCATCGTTGCTACAAGGGTGGTAAATTCACGTGTGTCTTCATCTCCACGAACCAGGAGTATCGCCTTACGCCCCTCGTGGTTTGTTCTCGCCTCACCAAGGGCGACCCCCCCGGTTCCTGCGAGTACGGGAAACTCTTCACTTCCCTTCGCCATGGTTGTGCGACGAGTCATCCTCATAATAGCCCACCTCTACCAGTTGGCATGGGCGAGTTGCATGAAGCAACAATTGAGTGGGTCGGGGATGCGAATGCTGCATCGCTTTTCATAGCCGCAGCAGAAGCATTCGATTGTGAAACGAACTGTGTTCAGCTGGAAGGAGAAGCCAAACTCACCGTGAAGATTCAAAATGTAAACTTGCAAGATTTGCGCGATTGTGTCGACGCTTTGCTCATCCAGTTCGCAGAAATCGAAGAAGCGCTTTAGAACTTCAAATCGAGAATCACCGGAGCGTGGTCTGATACATCGATTCCGCCTTGGCGTTCTATTCGAATATCTTCAATACGCGCTGCTGCTGCTTTATTGAGGAGGAAATAATCAATTCGCCACCCCCGGTCTAAAGCCCTTGCTTGGCCACGATTCGACCACCAAGAGTAGATTTTTTCACCCTCTCCCACATGTTCTCGAAAAGCATCCGTCCATCCATCGGCAAGGAGGCTGGTGAACCATTCTCTTTCATGCGGAAGGAAACCGCTGGACTTGGCATTGCCTTTCGGATTCCAAATATCGTCTTCCGTATGAGCGATATTCAAGTCTCCACAAACTAAAACCGGTTGTTCACTTGAAAGATAAGGCGCGATGAATGCTCGCCATTCATCCATCCATGCTTCTTTGAAATCTTGTCGTTCTTGTTTATTTGAGCCGCTTGGCAAATAGGTGTTGATGCACGTGAATCCTTGGTGCTCGGTGACTAAAACTCGGCCTTCTGTATCGCCTTTATCTTGGACGCCGTTCATCCCAGTTTCGATGTTTTCAAATCCAGAACGTGAAAGTGTGGCCACTCCTGAGTAACCTTTTTTCTCCGCACAGTGGAGGTGTACTTGGTAGCCTTCTGGCCAAGACCAGTCTTTGGGAAGTTGTTCAGGAAGAGCGCGCACTTCTTGCAACATGATAACATCAGCATCAAAGGCTTCGAAGTAACCATCGATTCCTTTTCGAATAGCGGCACGAATACCGTTGACGTTCCATGAGACGAAGCGCATGAATCGTCCATCGGTTGGCGGTGGATAAGTGTTCAACGGTTTGCGGCTGAAATGCTCTTTCCAGCTGAACGCCCAGAATCAACAGCAGCATCGGCGAGAATATGCTCGCCCTCGACCCACGTTCCAGCAAAAAGAATGGACTTGTCGGCCATCGAAAGTTGAGGTATTCTGTGTGTGTAAGCATCATGAAGGGTAATCTTGGCTTGTTGGGATTGGTGAATGATGTGTTGATTCCATCCGCTTGCCCTTTCAGTAAGGAAAGCAAAGAGTGCTTCAAGTCGTTCTTCTGATGAGGTAAACCTTGTTTCACCGGGGTCAGATTCCAAACCACCAACTGCTACGGCAGAAAGGTGGCTTCCTTCTCGGCCTAAACGCGGTTGGATAGCCCGGTAGTCGAGTATGGTGAATTTGTTTTGAAGATCGATGACAGCATGTTTACCAGAGAGGGGTTTTGAATCAAGGCCGAGTTCAACAAAACTGGCAGATATCCGTTTAAGTGATGAAAACAGTTCCTCTGAACGCTGTTCATCGACAGAAGAAACGAGTTTTCTCGCAGCCGCAGGTCCGCATGCAAGAACAATGACATCGGTTTCAATTTCTCGACCGTCAACCAGGTATACTTTGCCTGATTCAATGCGTTTAACTTCCGGCCCACATTCTACAAAGACGCCAACTTCATCAAGAGCTGCAGCAAGACGTCCGACCATTCCTGCCCACCCTTCATTTGAAACCAAAAGGTTACCCTTTTGGAGAGCAGTATAGCGCAATACGCTGTGTTGCCCTCCCCACGAGGAAAGCAAATGGCAGGCTTCCACTAGAGGGTGATTTGTGCTTGAATCTTTGAGGATTCGTTTGTTGAGAAGGGATGTTTTTGCGTCTTCGAGGGGGCGGATGAGCCCTTGGCCGACCACTTCTGTTCGATGGAGACGGACTGAAGCAGTGGCGAGTTTTACACGGCTTAATTTACGAACAAGATTGTGAAACGGGCCTTTTTTGAGAAAAAGATGGGGGCCAAACCCTACTGGAAATTCATCGATATTTTGGCTGGTTGCTCGACCGCCAATTCGACTCGAACGTTCCAGAACGACAACGTGGTGGCCTGCTAGCGTCGCTTCGAGTGCACATGCAAGGCCAGCTAGGCCCGCTCCAACCACTAAGACCCGCACCATGTTTAGCGGTAATGCTTCTTCCCCATCAACCCATTCTTCCGCGTTTTTGGTGCGGCATGTTCAAGGTTATTCGACCACACAGGAAAAAATACGGGTGAAGTAAT
The DNA here is from genome assembly GCA_002170315.2 of Euryarchaeota archaeon TMED99. GTDB lineage: Archaea > Thermoplasmatota > Poseidoniia > Poseidoniales > Poseidoniaceae > MGIIa-L1. Next base: position 7,966 of record NHFA02000047.1, on the reverse strand, counting down.
GGGCGAAAAACCACTCATCATCGATGTCGTTGATAACGGTGGGCAATGGACACACAGAGAATGGAGGATGCTTCGTTATCTGAAGGTCGACACCCAAATTATCGAGAATACAACGCCCGTAGAAGAGTTGCGAGAAGTTGACGGCATCATTCTTTCAGGAGGAGCTGCAAGGGTTGGCTTAACTGGCGAACTTGGCAATTGTGGCGCTTACCTGGCATTGGACATCCCCGTCTTGGGAATATGTGCGGGACATCAATTCATGGCCCGTTATTATGGAGGAGATGCTCGAGAATCTCCCGAACCAGAATTTGGAGCAATGCAAATTGAATTACAAAATGAAGGCGGAAAAATATTTGCAAATACCGCCCCGTCTCAAACTGTTTGGGAATCACATAACGATGAAGTTCATGTTGTTCCTGAAGGATTTTTCATTACTGCAAGCAGCCCTTCCTGTAAAGTTCAAGGTATGGAAAATGAAAAAGGCGACCGTTTTGGATTACAATTCCATCCTGAAGTCAACGATTCAGAGTTCGGAAAAGAAATGTTTGAGAACTTTGTTGAAATTTGCCGAAAAGCAAAGAATGCTTGAAGGAAACCGGCTTTCCTCAAAGCAATACCTTGATATCCTGTAGAATGCGGGTCTATGATATGAACGCTCGTAGTTCCATACCAAGCCTGCTGATGACCGCCTTACTCCTTGCCTCTCTTGCGCCGCTCGGTAGCGTTGCTGCTGTGCCAACAGAAGCCTCTGAATTTTATTATGGAGTCGAATACGATTGGAGCAGTGTTGACACTGACCTTGAAAACTTCACTGGCCTCGATATTCCTGAAATTCTTGGTGAAGTAATGGGTGCTGCTGACGATGCCGGATTCAATTTGATTATCGGTCAATTACAAACCGGTTCCTCAAATGTTTATGTTCACCACACCGAGGACATTACTCCTCAAACGATTCAAGACAACAACGGAAACGATGTCTCTGTATGGAGCCGTACCGACGACGTAACGCTTCGACACGGTATTCTTGCCGACTCCATTCTTCAAACCGATTGGTCTGAAACGACGTTTGGCTCAGACGAGACAAGTTTCGACATTGATGTTATTCAAAGCCTCGAACAGGTCTTGACAGTTGACATGACATACACAGAATACCTCGATGACTCATCAAACCTTATCGGCGCCGATATGGAATTTAGCATGGATGTCTCGGCTGATGTCGGATTAAATATCGATGCTCTGTTTGAAGGCGGCGGGGATGAATTCCCTGTTGATTTTGATGCGGAACTCACCATCGGCTATTCAATTACCGATTCGACCTCTCAATGGCGCTTGGGTTCGCCTGACCCCGTATATGTTGAGCTTTCATCGAACGATGAATACGAGTGGGAATGTGGAGAAGCAGAATGTGGCGACTTGACTGGCGACTACACAGGTGCAGTTGACTACAGTTTCTCAATCGAAGGAATCCCTACGGAAGATTTCGGGCTCGATGCAGGTGAATTTGACCTTGAGATCTCCGACTCTTTAACCGATTCAGGAAACTTTGACATGGAAATGTATGGGGAATGGGATTTCTCCAAAGGAGAGACTCTTACTGTGGACCTCGGCGATGGAGACGGCGTTACGACTCAAGTCCAATCCTGCGAATTATGCCCGCCTGGCAACCCATTGATGTTCATGATGATGGCATATGTTTTGGCCGGTTCAGGTGAAGCATTTGCTGAACAAATTGGCGAAGACCTCGGTGAAGGAATCACTGATGGCATTGAAGATTGGTTTGGAGTGGGTGGTAGTGCTGAAACAGATGGCATGGTAAACTACTACTCCTTTTATGCATATGAATCGTCAATTGATGAGGATTTGGCAGTTATTCAAATGAATCAAGGTAGCGACATCAATTGGGATACTGTCGAATTAATGGTCGTCGTCGATAATGGCTATCCAACTACATGTGTAAACCCTGGATCAATGGATACTACCGTTGAATGCAGCCTTGAAACTGGTTCGAGTGATGACTATTGGAGAATTGGGGACACGGTGCGAATCGTTGATGATGCTGACCTTTGTCCTGCGGGCGAATGGTGTGATATTATGATTCAAATTACAGATGTAACCAATAGTGTTGTTTTGTCGGTAGATTACCTCTATGTCGAAGGGCAAAGTCCTGCTGGCTCAATTGGAANGCTCAAAGGAGAGCTCCACTCTTGGGGTGAACAAATTACTATGCAAAGTTCTGTTGTCGGTGGAACACCGTTCGTTACAGGTGATTTCGCAAACTTCAGTTGCGATGATGGCGTAACAATTGATTGGGATGAAGTCAATGACGGAAACAACGATTGTTCAAACGGAGAGGATGAAGCAAATTTAGACGGTTCGGCAAAGTTGTTTACTTGCAACGATGGTAGTGAAATCGATTGGCAACATTTGAACGACTATTCGGCAGACTGTACAACCGCTGAAGATGAAGGAATAAAACACCATTACACGCTTCAGATGACGCTTTACGATGATATGGGCGCTCCTCTTTATTCTATTGAAAAAACAATTTGTGAAGAATACAATTGCGATTCAAATCCAGAGTGGGATTCGGACTGGTCAGAAGAGACCGGTGTTTCAACGCCATCTGAATTTGGCGAGGCAACAATGTGCATGACGGCAACACTCAGTGAAACAGGTAGCTCTTCGACTCTACTCGAAATGAGTCAAATGTGTGATACTTTCTGGAAGGGCGCACAAATTTCTGACGTGCATCTATGGGCAGATGGGCTTGATTCTGTCGATTATCAAGTATACGTTTGGGATGATGGCGAAAACGGAGATGCGACTGTAACGTTTTCACTCATTGACCCAAATCAAAATACCCTCTTTACCGAAACCAATGCGATTGATGGAAATTCATACAGTTATGATTTTTCAGATTCAACATCGGTTCTTGAAGAAGGCGTATATTGTCTTCATGCTGAGCTTGTTCAAAACGGGCAGACAGTTCCTTACGACACGCAAACTCGATGTGAAATGATCGAAGCACGTGATGAAGCAGGAGATGTGAGTGAACGTGTTGAAACCGTCTTTGGTGCAATCATTGATTCAGGGCTTGAAGATGTTCTTGAACAATTCGGAATGAATCTTGAAGACCGACTTGAAACCATAGAGCCATTCGAAGAATTCCCTTACAATGATGGGCGATGGGCTCCTTTGTGGAGTAATGAACACGCTGCTATGGTTGGTGTTGGTGTCTACGTCATGGACGATGATGGATCCTATACCATGGCAGGACCCACAACACAAGGCTACTCTGATGATGCGCCAGCAAAACTCAGTATCCGATACTTAACTGGCCTTGATGCAAACGCTGNAACAAACGGAATGGAAGAAGCAACAAATATTGCTGACATTGTCGATGTTGAAGACCACAACTTGGACGATATCGCGGAAGACCTTGCTGAAGCAGGAATCGATGTGAGNAACCTTACCTTGCCAGAAGGCAATCCTACAGATGGAACGACAAATGGCGACAATCCAACACCTCCAACTGCTGAAGAATTAGCTGAAGATGNAGGTGCTTTACCGTTCCTCTCTCCGGTTTCAATGGTTGCTGTCATTGTTCTTGCAGGCGTTGTAGCAGGAAGTCGACGAGACGAAAANCAAGATGAAGACGCTTGATTGAACACTCAAGTACAAGTGGACGGTGGGCAAATCATGGCCCTACGCCCCCACCACAGCCGTGTTGGGGATGGGTTTCGGGTTCTTGGAACTGTCCTGATTGCTGTTCATTTGTTTCTGTCAGCATGGCTGGTCATTCAGTTCGAAGGCCAATATACTGAAGGGCAGCCTGCTCCAACCAAAGTGAAGGCCTTGGTTGCAATTGATAAAGAGCAAACGCTCATCGATGTCGAAATGGAAAACTCGACCTCGTTCCTCCTCTACATGGTGTTTCGTGATTATGATGAACCTGAAGAGCCTACCCAAAACAATTCCAACCAAAACGATTCGTCCAATGAGGCTNCTCAAACCAATAACGGCGAGCAGGAAGAAANGAGAGAATGGCTTCAAAACGGGAGAAAGGCAACCCTTGCCTCTCTCGTTCTCGTTTGCATTGCTGAGTGTTTGGTTCTTGCTGGGATACCATTGCGAGCGACGCTAAGAACAATTTTATTCGCTGGAATGGTTGCGAGTTTCCTTGTTGTCATGCCGGCGACCTATGTTTTAGATTTAGCAGGAAATGAGGATGGCTCGAACGATGATGAAGGAAGCGATTCAAATGACACAGGAGGGAAATCCACAATTGCTGACGAGACTTTTGTAGCTCAAACGGAACAAGGTTCTATGGCTCATGAGCAAACAGAAATCGATACCTCCTTCTTGTTCACTGGGATTCGATTTGACATGAGTTTTAGCGGTTATGACCTTGGGCTTGTCGAGCCTGAAAATTATTCAGCAGTTCGCGATGATGCGCCTGATGAAAACGATACTGATGCGAAGTCGTACGTCGAATTTCATTCTCAACTGGATTTGAAATATGGAAAAAATATTCCTTCGATGTTCTTGCTCCCATTGCTTTGGTTCTTCTTTCCAGCAAAGCCAAAGAGTGAGGAGAGAAAACATTCGCTCATCGATGAGCAAGAATGAACTTGGACGGTCACTTGCGGTGATGGACGGTTACGGCTCCACAAACTTTGCACCAAACTTTGGTTCCGTCCTTACGGGGCGTTGCACCGGCAACGTCAATTTTTACACCGCATACACAGGTTACTGTGGTCTCCATGGTCAAGCGGAACAGGTNCCGCTTGATGAACTCAACGCTCAAGAGACNAGGTTAACCCATGCTTCGAAACACGTGAAAATCTTCGTTGTCGAGAAACCTTTGACTTCATCAAATGAAAATTTCTCAATTTCTCCGCCCGCTGAAGAAATAGTTTGTACTATGGCTTGTTCACTTTCTTCAAATTGTGAACGNTCAATTATTGCCCAGCCACGAATGACGCTTGTTTGATTGCGCTTCAAAAGCGGAAGAAGGGATTGAAGGTGGCCGATACTTTGGTGCGGGAGATTCACTAAAATCAAATCGTATCGGTTGTAATTTGCACTGTCCTTTGCCCATTCAAGNGCATCTTTACAGCGAATTTCGGCAGGATGCAGCAACTCTGGTAAAGCGCCTGAATCTCCTTTTCTGCGNGATGAAAAATACTCAATATTGAGAGAAAGCAATTCTACGGCATCGGGGTTAAGGTCGCCTATAACATAGCCAGAAACGAGACCTGGCTCGGAGAGGAGGACGCCCATACTTGGTCCAACACCCGCATAGGGGTCGGCAACAATCAAACCATGACCAAGACGTTCTCGAAGGCGCTTGGCAGTTGCCAGTGTTTCAATTCGCTGCTTAGAAAGTCTTGAAGAAAAATACACGGCTGATGGATCGACCCAAAGTAAGGTGCCGTGTTCCCGGACACGAGTACGTGTTTCAAGCGAGCCATCCCGACTTGCGAGTGGGTGCAGATTTCGCACTCTAAATTCTCCTTGAACTCCTAAATCGGCGCAGACTAAACGAATGCTCGGTAATTGCGTAAGCATTGCATCTGCAATCATTTCACCATACTCCCAAATCGTGTCTTCGATTTTTACAATAAGTACATCGCCTTGAATTTCATATGCGCGAGGCCATTCCCCTTGATTTGCCTTGACCAACTCTTGATCAAGGTGCTCAAGCCAATGCGTAGGGCCTTTTGGCTTGATTACAAGTTCGATGTGTGGGTTTTCTCCCCATATCTCGTCGCTTTCTTCTGGGGCTGAATCATTCAACGGGATAGCATTACGCCCATCTTCCATCTGAGTCACTCCTGTCTCTTTGCTTCGCCATTTGTGGGCGCGGCAAATCTCCAACCAGTGTTGGGTTTGCGCGCTCGGCACACTCAAATGACGCATGACACTCGCTCCATCCAAGCGAGTGGGGGGTTTGAGGATGGCGGAGGATTCAGTGCAACTCGTAACGCTCCCTAAGACCGGATTACTGCTGATTGGCATGGGGCCGGGAACTGTTGCTGGAATGACGCTCGAAGCCATTGAGGCAGCGAAAAAAGCGTCACACCGNCGCTATGAGGCCTACACTGCTCTTTGGCCGGAATCAGAACTCAATGCCCTTGAACAAAGAATCGGCCCGATTCAGAAAGTCATGCGNCCTGAAGTCGAGCAGCCCGACGAATTGTTTCAACTAGCCAAAACCTCCCTCGTTGCTTTGCTGGTCGTGGGCGACCCGCTCCAAGCTACTACACATGTCGACTTGCAGTTACAGGCCATTGAGCATGGTATTGAATGCCGGGTCTTTCACGGCGTTTCAATCACCACGATCGTCACAGGTGCAGTTGGATTATCCAATTACCGATTTGGCCGGCAAACAACACTAACCTATCCATACGGCGGATGGATTGCTACATCTCCCTTGGAAATGATTGCTGTGAACAAAGCCCGAGGACTTCACTCCTTGGTACTTTTCGACCTNGACCCAACTGGACAAGGAACTGGTGATCAAAAACCAATGAGCCCACGTGATGCGAAGCGCTCGATTGAGTTGATGTGGGATAAACTCGACGAACACTTGAAACAATTCACCAACCCTCCGGATAAAACGCTGATAGCTGTGCAAGAGGCTATGTTCAAGGTACTTTTAGATGAAGANAGGAATGAGTTGCCCGTTGTACTTTGCTCAGACATGGGAACTCAAGATCAAAAAATCACTTTTACAAATATTGGCGGACTTGAGAACTTGGAAGGTGGGCGCTTGAATTGTCTTCTTATACCTGCGTGGACGAGTGAAGTTGAAGAGATGGCCCTTCTTCGTTGGAAAGAGGAGTGAGTGGTTATGGACGACAGTGTGCTGCTTCTGGCTTCTTTCCTTCTGTTTATGTTCTTCTTTGCAGGCGTTGGTATTGCATCAATGCGCGTAAAAGAAGACACGACTGATGACTATTTGGTTGCTGGAAGAGGTATGCATCCTGCTTTGGCTGCACTCTCTGCAGTCAGCACATGGAACTCTGGTTACATGTTCATCGGATTTATTGGGTTCATATTCATCAACGGATATTCTGCTATTTGGATTGCTGCAGTCTCCACAATTGGACAATTTGTCGCATGGATTTGGCTCTACAAGTATATCCAAAAACAAGGTGAAGAGCGAGGGATACGTTCTCTGTCATCTCTTGTCTCAAACACGACTGGGTCGCCAGAAGCAAAAGTTGCTGCCATACTTTCCGTTATTTTCCTCTCTATCTATGCTGCCGCGCAATTGACTGCCGGTGGAGTCGCACTCGAAGTCATGCTCAACTGGGCACCGACAATTGGTATTCTCATCGGTTTTGTTCTTGTCGTAGCATACTGCTACGCTGGAGGAATTCGTGCATCCATCTGGACAGATGCTGCACAATCGTGTGTAATGATTGTCGGTTCAACCATCTTGTGTTATGTCGCCATCAAAGGCTCTGGCGGGTTCTCCGGCCTTCACAGTCAATTACAGGACATAGATCCAGGCATGGTTAGCGTATTCCCAGCAGAATTGAAGTTTGGAGCGACACTTTGGATTGCGGCGTTTTTCCTAGGTGGCCTTGGCGTNGCTGGACAACCACAAGTTGTTTCACGNGTCATGACACTAAAGGANGATAGTGACCGAAAGCAAGCGATGATCTGGTTTTTCATATGGCAAACTCCATTCATTCTCCTCATGTTCTTCATTGGCCTTGCTTGTAGAGTCTTGTTGCCTGAACTTGGCGTATCTGGTGCTGAAACGGGTTTGCCTAAACTGGCAATGGAACAATTGAACCCCTTCCTAGGTGGGTTAATTCTCGCTTCGATTTTTGCAGCAACAATGTCAACTGCTGACAGCCAAGTTCTCGCCTGCACTGCTGCTATCACTGACGATGTAAAGCCAGAATGGAGTCAAGACCACAAAACCACAAAACGGGTTACTTTGGCAGTT